>NZ_JBHYIO010000029.1:0-164259 GCF_042740095.1 Nonomuraea sp. NPDC059023
GGCTACACGCCTACAATCACCACCGCGGCCACACCGCACTCGGCGGCCAACCACCCGCCAACCGCGTACCTAACCTCTCAGGACAGAACAGCTAGCCGAGTTCGACGCGTATGCCGCGGCTCAGGCCGGAGTCGTGCAGTTCGACGCTCTCCGCGCTGGAGGTCTTGGGCAGATCGAACTCCAGGGCTCCGGTGAACGACTGGCCGGGGTCGATCCGGACCGGGGTGATCTCCTTGCCCGCCTTGTCCAGGAGCCTGGCGGCGCCGTGGAGGACGTCGTCCTGATCGATCAGCTTCTGCTGGCCCGGGTAGAGGACCCTGGCCTCCTGGCCGATGTTGGACACCCGTACGGACAGGCGGCACTGACGGCGCTCAGCGGTCTTGGCCGGTTTGGGGCACTTGGTGGCGGTCACGGTGAACTTCAGCTTGCCGTCCTGGACCGGCGCGCCCTCACCCGCCGCCGACGGGCCGCGGAACATCCATGCCATCAGCGAGATGAACAGCACGATCACCACCAGCACGATCACCGCGGCGATGAGGCACCCCGACAACCCCCGCCGCGCCGATCGCTGGGGTACGCCGAAACCCCGCGGCGGCAGCGGCCCCTGCCCGGTGGCGGAAGGCCGGGGCAGCGGCCCCTGCCCGGTCGTGGAGTGCTGGGCCAGCGGCACCGGCCCGGTCACCCCGGGCCCAGAGCGCCGGGGATCACGCACAGGCGGCCCGGTACGCGGATCATGCCCAGGACGCGGATCATGCCCGGGACGCGGCCCGGGACCCGCCGGCCCCGGCAACGGCCCCTGACCCGTGGTCGAATGCCCGGGCCCCTGCCTGCCAGGCCCACCCGAACCGGGCCCACCCGAACCGGGTGCGCCGGGGACGGGAGGACCCGCCTGTGGCGGAGGGCCGGGGTGCGGAGGCTGACCCGAGGCACCAGGGTGTGGGGGCTGGCCCGTGGTACCGGGGCGTGGGGGCCGGCCCGACGGGCCGGGGTGTGGGGGCGGGGAGCCGGGGTGGGGGGCCGGGGGTGGGGTGAAGGGGGCCGGGCGGCCCGGGGGGTTCTGGGCCACCGCCGGGTCCCACATGCTGGTCAGGTGGCGGGTGGCGGCCAGCTGGGCGGCGGGCTCGTCGGCCGCGCCCACGAGCTCCAGCAGCAACTGCCGCGACGCGGGCCGTCGCGCCGGGTCGGGGTGGATGGCCGCCGCCACCAGCCGGTCCAGCGGCGCGGGCAGCCCCCGCAGGTCGGGCGGGGCGGTCCTGGCGCGGGCGGCCATGACGTAGGCGTCGCCCTCGCCGAAGGGGTGCCCGCCCAGCCCCGCGTAAGCGATCAAAGAACCCCACGCGAACACGTCGCCCGCCGGGCTGGTACGCCCCTCGAAGACCTGCTCGGGCGCGATCCAGCCGGGTGTGCCCATGACCATGCCGGCGTTGGTGTGGCGGGAGTTGACGTGCGTGGAACGGGCCAATCCGAAGTCGATCACGCGCGGCCCGGCGAGGGTGAGCATGACGTTGGCCGGCTTCAGGTCCCGGTGGACCAGGCCGACGGCGTGGATGGCGGTCAGCGCCGCCGCCACGCCCACCGCGGCCGCGTGCAGCACCGACGGCTCCAGCGCGCCGTGCTCGATGAGGTGGTCCTCCAGGGAGACGCCGTCGATGTACTCGGTGACGAGGTAGAGCAGGCCGTTGTGCTCGCCGTGGTCGAGTACGCGCGCGGTGCAGAACGAGGCGACCTTGCGCGCGTTGGACACCTCTTCGTGAAAGCGCGCCCGGTAGACCGGGTCGGCGGCGAAGTCGCGGCGGATCGCCTTCAGCGCCACCTTGGACCCGTCGGCGCCCTTGGCCAGGTAGACGGTGCCCATACCGCCCGAGCCAAGGCGCTTGACCAGCTCATACGGGCCGATCTCGGACGGGTCGTCGGGGGTCAGCGGACCGCGCTTTCCCACCCTCGCCGCCCTCTCACCGTCGTCATCCCGCCGTCTCAAACCGACCGATCCTCCGCCCGGCATGCCTTTTCTCCCAAGACTCTAACGGTTGAGAGACGATCAGGCGTCGCACTGGGTCGCATCGCAGGCCGGGGCTCTGAGGCTCCGGAGGGTCCGGCCGCGGCGGGAAGGGTACGGCTCCCGCCCCGGGGATCGGCGCCACCACGGTACGGGGGCCCTCCGGAGGGTGCGTGGACTAGCGGATCCAGCTGACGCCGGAGCCCGTCTTCATGCGATCACCCCCTTCCCGAAGGCAGCGGCGGCGCCCGGCACGGGCATGGAAGCGCGCCTCGGACACGAACCACGGTGACCGGGACGCCGCCGGGCCTCCCGTCGTGCCCGCCGCTCAATAGGGTGCGCGGCGGTGCACGCGGGCCTGGGTGCGCCCACGCTAAGGCCCGTTCACGGGGACCTCGACGAGCATGGGCAGGTCGGAGGCGGTCGCGACGCGCAGCGCGGCGGTCAGCGCCTCGGCGGACTCCACGTGGCCGGTGGCGACGCCGTACCCCTTGGCGATGGCGCAGAGGTCGGCGCCGGGGCCCGCGCCGTCGAGGCGCGACAGCCAGCGCAGCATCGCCTGCGCGCCGTCGGTGAGGACCACGACCGTCAGCGGCACCCGGTACGCGGCGGCGCTCCACAGGGCGGCGACGGCGTGCTGCAGCGACCCGTCGCCGACGACGGCCACGACCGGCCGGGACGGCTCGCCGAGCTGGGCGCCGATGGCGGCGGGCAGCCCGTGCCCGGCGCCGCCGCCCGCCGCGCACAGGAACGAGCCGGGCCGGTCGACCCTGATCTGGTCTTGGAAGACCGGGCGGCTGGGCGGGGACTCGCTGACCCAGATCGTCTCGGGGGGCGCGCCCTCGGCCAGCGCGGCCAGCGCGGTGACGAGGCTCATCGGACGGCTGCCGCGGGGCGCGGGGGAGGGCGCCGGCCAGGTGCCGGGCAGGGGTTCCTGCCTGAGCTTGGTGAGTTCGGTCAGGGCGGTCAGCGCCTGCCGTACGTCGCCCACGATGACGTCGCCGAAGGCGGCGCAGGACGGGTCGGAGGTGAGCAGGACGGCGGCGACACCCTCCGGCGGCGGGGCGCCGGCGGCGAGGACCAGGTCGTGGGCGGCGAGCTGGCGGGCGGCCGGCCCGGCGTCCGGGAGCAGGGCGCCGCGGTAGTGCGGATGGGACTGCGGGAAGGACACGCGGCCGGACTGCGCGGCCTCCCAGACGGGCAGGGCGCAGCGCTCGGCGAGTTCGACCGCGGCCGCCCAGCCGCCCGAGGCGTCCACGTCGGCGCCGACGACGAGCACGGGCGAGCGTGCGCGGTCGAGCCGCTCGGCCAGTACGGCCAGCGCGATCGGGTCGGGGGCGGCCGCGGCGGCCAGGGGGCGGACCGCGGGTGCCGGGTCCGCGTCGGCCGCGGCCAGTCCGGCGGGCAGCGACAGGAACACGGGGCCGCGCGGCGGGGTGAGGGCGACGTGGTAGGCCCACTCCAGCGCGGCGGGCACGTCGCGCGGCGCGGGCGCGCAGGACCACTTGACGGCGGGCCCGGCGGGTTCGCGGCCCTCGCCGGTCCGCCCCGGCCCGGTCGTGACGATGAGCGGGGTGTGGTTGGCGGCGGCCCCGAGGACGGCGCCCGCCCCGTGGGCCGCGCACCCGAGGTCGACGAGGGCGGGGCGGCCGGTGACGGAGGCGTACCCGTCGGCCATCGCGACCACGACGGCCTCCTGGAGGCCGCGGACGCGGCGGACGTCGCCGGGGAAGGCGCCGTCGGCTCCCGGGCCGCCGAAGACGGTGGTGAGGTCCCGCAGCCGCATCCAGTCGGCGATGGCCCGGCTTGTGGTGCTCATGCCATTGATGGGAACTCCACGGCACCAATGAGGCAATCATCCGTTTCGGCCGATGGAACGCCGAGTGCGAATTTCCAGGCTGTGTTCCGGCAGGGAAAACCGCAGGTCAGTGCCCTTTGGGTGGATGGCCTCGGTGGATTGACTGCAGGACGCCGATCGCGGCCAAGGCGGCCACCGTGGCCGACCCGCCGTAGGAGACCAGGGGAAGCGGGACGCCGATCACGGGGGCCAGCCCGAGCGCCATGCCGATGTTCACGAACGTCTGGAGCGCCAGCCAGCACACGATCGCCGCCGCGGCGACGCAGCCGAACGAGCCCGCGCGGCCCGCGATCCGCAGCCCGCGCCACAGCACCACCGCCAGCAGGGCCACGATCAGCGCCGAGCCGAGGAAGCCGAGTTCCTCGCCGGCCACGGTGAAGACGAAGTCGGTGTGCTGCTCGGGCACGAACCGCCCGGCCGTCTGGTCGCCGTTGAACAACCCGCGCCCGAACGCGCCGCCCGAGCCGACCGTGACCAGCGCCTCCTTGGCGGTGTAGCCGGCGCCGAGCGGGTCTGCCCCCGGCTCGGCGAAGGCGATGAGACGGCTCACCTGGTGCGGCTGGAGCAGGCCCAGGAACCAGGCGGCGGCCCCCGCCGCGACGGCCGACCCGCTCAGCGCCAGCAGCCACCGCAGCGCCACCCCGGCGGCGAACAGCGCCCCCAGCACCACCGCGGCCAGGATCAGGAACGTGCCCATGTCGGGCTGCAGCAGGATGAGCGCGGCGGGCGGCGCGGCCAGGGCCAGCGCCAGCCCGACCTGGGTCGAGCGCGGCCGCCGCTCGCCGTCGGCCCGCTCGGCGAGCACGGTGGCCAGCGCCAGCACGAGCGCCAGCTTCGCCGGCTCCGACGGCTGCACCTGCAGCGGCCCGAGACCGAGCCACGCCTGCGCCCCGTTCACGGTACGGCCCAGCGGCGTCAGCACCGCCGCCAGGCTGAGCACGGCGCCCAGATAGGCCCACGGCGTGTACGCCCGCAGCACCCGGTGACCCGTCGCCGAGAGCGCGACCATGACCGCGACCCCGACGGCGATGTTGACGAGCTGCCGCTTGAGGTAGGTGAGCGGATCCTGCCCGGCATCCAGCAGCCGGGGCTCGGTGGCCGACCACACCAGCACCGCGCCCAGCCCGCACAGCGCCACCGCCGCCACGGCCAGCACCCAGTCGGGCCGCTGTGCCCTCACCGCAGGGCCGCCTTCCTGCCCTCCAGCCCGTACATGCCCGACCAGATCTCCCGTACGGCCGGCGCCGCCGTCGACGCGCCCGTCCCGCCCTGCGAGACCACGACCACCACGGCGTAGCGCGGTTTGCCGGCTGGCGCGAAGGAGGCGAACCAGGAGGTGTCCTTCTTGCCGTACGCCTCCGCCGTACCCGTCTTGCCGGCCACCGCCAGCCGGTCCAGCGGGAACCCGGCGAACGCCCCGGCCGCAGTCCCGCTCTTGGGCACCTCGGCCAGCGCCTTGCGGATGTAGGCGAGCACCTTTCCCGGCACCGGCAGCCGCCCGGCCACCTTCGGCTTGATCCGCCGCACCACGCTGCCGTCGGCCCGTACGACCGCCTTGCCCACGCGCGGTGTGAACAGCTTGCCGCCGTTGGCCAGCGCCGCGTACGCCCTGGCCAGCTGCAACGGCGTCACAAGCACGTCACCCTGCCCGATGGAGAAGTTGGCCGCGTCGCCCGCCCACCACCGGTGCCCGTCCACGCAGCTCTCCTTCGCGATCGCCCGGACGTAGGCGGACCTGGCCCGCTTGGCCTCCTTGCACGACTGTTTCCTGGTCTGCGCCCAGAACGCGCGCTTCCACGCCCGCGTCGGCAGCCGCCCGGCCGCCTCGCCGGGCAGGTCGATCCCGGTGCGCTTGCCGAACCCGAAGGCCGCCGCCATCTTCTGCATCGGATCCTTGGGCCGTTTGCCGGGCTTCGTACCGCCGTCCTTGAGCCACATCTCGTAGGCGAACCGGTAGAAGATCGTGTCGCACGAGGCGGTCAGCGCCCGGCTCAGCGGCATGCTGCCGAGCGGGATCCCGCGGAAGTTCCTGAACGACCTGGCGCCCACCCGGAACGACCCCGGGCAGCCATAGATCCCGTCGAGCGCGTAGCCCGCCTTCACCGCCGCGGCGGCCGAGGTGATCTTCCAGGTGGAGCCCGGCGCCCACTGGCCCTGGATCGCCTTGGGCTGCAGCCTGCCGCGCAGCTCGCGGTAGGCGTCGCCGGAGATGCCGCCCGACCACACGTCCGGGTCGTAGCCCGGGTGGGCGGCCAGCGCCACCACCCGTCCCGTCCGCACGTCCATGACCACCGCCGCGCCGGCGTCCGCGGGCAGCCGCCGGTCGCGCGCCCCCTCCACCGCCCGGCGCAGCGCCCGCTCAGCCACCTCCTGCACCTCGGCGTCGATGCTGGTCACCAGGTCGTGCCCGGCCACCGGCGGCGTCTCGGTGAGCGTCCTGACGACCTGGCCGGTGGTGTCCACGACCACCTCGCGCTTGCCCGGCCGCCCGCTCAGGTCGGCGTCGTAGCGGGCCTCGAGCCCCTCCTGACCGGACAGCCCGATGCCACTGGCCGGGTCGCCGCCGCCCGACGGCGCGACGTAGCCGAGCGTGTGCGCCGCCAGCTCGCCGCGCGGGTGCTCGCGCACCGGCACGGGGTCGGCGCTCACGCCGGGGAACAGCTCGGGCCGCTCGGCGATCTGCAGCGCCGCCCGCGTGCTCACCTCCCCCGCCACGGGGATCGGCTGGTACGGCGAGCCGGGCCAGCACGGGGGGCGGACGCCGGCCGTACACAGGCGGACCTGCTCGGCCAGGCGCGCGGCCGGGACGCCGAGCACGGAGGCCAGCCGGTCGAGCACCGCGCGCCCGCCGTCGCGCCGGCGGGTCAGCGCCACGTGGTCGACCGTGACCGCCAGCCGGGTGCGGTTGCGCACCAGCGGGCGGCCGCGGTCATCGAGTATCCCGCCCCTGACCTGCGGCACGACCACCTGCCTGACGTGATCTTCCGCCGCGGCCCTGGCGTAGTCGTCGCCGTGGCGCACCTGCACGTCCCACAGCCGGATGAGCAGGATGAGCAGCAAGGAGGCGATCAGCACGTGCAGGACCAGCAGCCGGGAACGCATCGGGCGCCTTCCACCGCATCGGGAACCAGACCAGGGGGCTCGCGGCCACCGTGTAGGCGGCGGCCAGGGGGAGGACGTGGACGAGCGCCGGGCCCCCGGCGCGCGGGTCGCCGAGCGCCGCGTGGACGCCCGCGGTGAACAGCAGCCCGGCCAGCACGCCCAGCGGGAAGGCGGCGACGGCCGGCAGCCTGAGCAGGTGGCCGGCGACGTACCCGGCCAGGCACAGGGCCAGCGCGTCGCGCCCCACCGGGTGCACGGCCGGCGGGATCAGGTCGAGGACGGCGCCCGCGGCGAACCCGGCCACCGCGCCCGCGACCGGCCCCCGAAGGCGGGCGACGGCCAGGACCGCCAGCAGGGTCAGGTCGGGGGTGACGCCGCCGGGCAGCGACAGCCGGTTGACCAGCACCACCTGGATCAGCGGCGCGAGCGCGACCGCCGCCCAGGCCCGCGCGGGCATCACGGCGCGTTCCCCGGCGGGATCACGACGGCGACCGCGTCGAGGGCGGTGAGGCGGGCCGCCGGACGGACCAGGGCGGTACGGGTGAGGGGATCGGTGGCGGGCGAGACGCTGACGATGGTGCCGATCGGGACGCCGGGGGCGAAGGGCACCATCCGCCGCGAGCCGAACGTCACCACCTTCTGGCCCGCCGAGACCGGGGCCTCGGCGTCGAGCAGGTTCAGGCGCAGCAGGCCGCCGGGCTTGCCGCCGCCGGTGACGGTGCCGACCTCGCCCGGTTTCTCACCCTGGAGGCGGGCGCCGACGACCGAGGTGGCGTCGCTGGCCAGCAGGACGGTGGCGGTGCCGGGACCGGCGGCGACGACCCTGCCCACGAGGCCGTCGCCGTTGAGCACGGTCAGATCGGGGCGGACGCCGGAGGCGGTGCCGGCGTCGATGGTGACGGTGGCGGACAGGCCCTGCTGCCCGCCGTACGCGATGACCTGGGCCGCGACGAAGCGCGGTCCTGGCGTGGCGGGGTCGGGCCGGTGGGGGCGGGTCCAGAGTTCGGCCCGCAGGCGGGCGTTCTCCTGCTCCAGCGCCCGGATCCGGCGGCTGTCGGAGCCGCCGGCGGCCAGGCCGGAGACCGCCCTCTCGACCGGTCCGGCCACCGCGGCGCCCGCGGTGAGCAGCGGTTGCAGCGCGGCCTCCCGGTCGGCGGCGATGAGCAGCGCCGCGGCCAGCACGAGGACGCCCACCACCAGCCGGCCCCGGCCAGGTTTCCTGCCGAGCGCGCCCCGGCCCCGTCTCATCCTTCTTCCTCCCCGGCGGCCCCCGAGCGCATCCGCAGGTCGCCTCCTTCCAGATCAGCGACGGGTCTCCGGTACGAAGACGTCCTTCAGGCGGCCGAACTCCTCCACGCACCGGCCGGAGCCGAGCACCACCGACTGCAGCGGGTTCTCCACCAGCTTGATCGGCATGCCGGTGGCCTCCGACAGCCGCCGGTCGAGCCCGAGCAGCTTCGCCCCGCCGCCGGTGAGGGCGATGCCGCTGTCCATGAGGTCGCCCGACAGTTCGGGCGGGCACTCGTCCAGCGTGGCCTGGACCGCTTCGACGATGGCGTTGACCGGCTCGGCCAGCGCCGCACGGATCTCCGCGGCGCTCACCGGGACGGTCTTGGGCAGGCCGCTGACCAGGTCGCGGCCGCGGATCTCGGCCATCGGGTCGTCTCCGTCGGGGTAGGCGGAGCCGATGTTCATCTTGAGCTGCTCGGCGGTGCGCTCGCCGAGCATGAGGCCGTGTTCCTTCTTGGTGTGGGCGATGATCGCCTGGTCGAGCTCGTCGCCGCCGACCCGGATGGAGGTGGAGCTGACGATGCCGCCGAGCGAGATCACGGCCACCTCGGTGGTGCCGCCGCCCACGTCGACGACCATGCTGCCGGCCGGCTCGTGCACGGGCAGGCCGGCGCCTATCGCGGCGGCCATCGGCTCCTCGATGAGGTAGACCTGGCGGGCGCCGGCCTCGTAACAGGCCTCTTTGACGGCGCGTTGCTCGACGCCGGTGGTGCCGCTGGGCACGGCGACCACGACGCGGGGGCGGACGATGTAGCGGCGGCGGTGGACCTTCTGGATGAAGGAGCGCAACATGCGCTCGGCGACCTCCAGGTCGGTGATCACACCGTCCCTGAGCGGGCGGATGGCGACGATGTAGCCGGGGGTGCGGCCGATCATCTGCTTGGCGTCGCCGCCGACGGCGACGATCTTGTCGGTGCGGGTGTTGATCGCCACGACGGACGGCTCGTCGAGCACGATGCCGCGGTCTCGGACGTAGACGAGAGTGTTGGCGGTGCCGAGATCCACCGCCAGGTCACGGCCAAGGAAGGGAAACGGGATGGGCATGGGCGACACCAGCCCTCTGGTGGGGGATAAATCACGCCCTTCCCCACCTATTCCCCGTCAAACGGCCAGGTCAGAAGGTTTCACAATCGTTAGCAAGGACGGTGTGCTTGATCCCTGGTTCGGGTAAACCCGAAACCATGGATCGCACCCCGGGGGAAGCCCTTCCTTCTCCTTGGCGAGGATGAGGATGGTGGACATGCCGGGGAAGTCGATCGTGCAGCACCGGCGCGCACCGGAGGCCGCCCAGCCGGGCAGCCTGGAGAAGGGGATCGACATCCTCTTCTCGCTCAGCGCCGCGGCGCAGCCGATCAGCCTGTCGCAACTGTGCAGGAACACCGGCCTGCCCAAGTCGACCGCCCACCGGATCCTCGCGGTCCTGTGCTCGCGGTCCCTGGCCAAACGGGCCGGCACCGACTACCTCGTCGGCGACCTGCTCGCCCGGCTCGGCGACGCCCGGGGCCGCATCCCCGGGACCAGGCGGGCCGTCCTGCCGTACCTGCTGTACCTGTACGAGACCACCCGCCAGACGGTCAACCTGGCCGTGCTGTCGGGCCTGGAAGCCGAGTACGTCGAGCGGGTCTACGGCCACAACCGGGTCGCCTCGCCCTCCGACGGCGTGGACCGGGCGCCGCTGCACTGCACGGCCATCGGCAAGACGCTGCTCGCCTACGACTCCGGGCTACGCCAGTCGCTGGCCGACCAGGGCAGCCCGCCGCGCCTGACCCGCCGCACGATCACCAGCCTGACCGGCCTGGACCGCGAACTCGCCCGCGTACGTCACTACGGCGTCGCCTACGCCCAGGAGGAGTTCGCCGACGGGGTGGCCTGCGTGGCGGCGCCGGTGTTCGACGCCGCGGGCAAGGTGGCCATGTCGATCTCGGTGGCCGGACCGGCGGTCGCCCTGCCCCTGGCCCGCCTCGGCATCTCCGTCAGAGGCGCCGCCCAGGCCATCTCCGCCGCCCTGGCCCGCCTCGGCTGATCCTTCAGGGACGCAGCGCGGCCGCTTCCGCGGCGAGCTTCTCCACCCGCGCCCAGTCGCCCGCGGCCAGGGCGTCGGCGGGCGTGAGCCACGTGCCGCCCACACAGCCCACGTTCGGGAGCGCCAGGTAGTCGGGGGCGGTGGCCGGCCTGATCCCGCCGGTCGGGCAGAACCGCACGTCCGGCAGCGGTCCCGCCAGGCTCTTCAGGTACGGCAGGCCGCCCGCCGCCTCGGCCGGGAAGAACTTGAGCTCCTTGACACCCCGCTCCGCCAGCGCCATGACCTCGGAAGCGGTCGCCGCCCCCGGCAGGAACGGCACGCCGGACCCCAGCAGCGCCTCGGCCAGCGCCGGGGTCGTACCGGGCGAGACCAGGAACTTCGACCCCGCCCCGACGGCCGCCGCGATGTCGGCCGCCGACCGGATGGTCCCGGCGCCGATCACCGCGTCCGGAACCTCCGCCGCGATGCGCGCGATCGACTCCAGGGCGGCAGCCGTACGCAGGGTCACCTCGATGACCGGAAGCCCGCCCGCGACGAGCGCCCGCGCGAGCGGGACCGCCGTCTTCACGTCGTCGATCACCACGACGGGCACGACAGGGGCGAGATCAAGCAGGCTCATAGACACTTCTCCTCGAAAGCTGCTGGGTCAGCCAGGCCGCCGCCCCCGTCAGCGCCGGCTGCGGCGCGACGATCAGCGTGGTGGCGATCGACGACAGGTACCCGGACATGCTGGGACTGGCGGCGAACCGCCGGCGGAAGGCGCTGGCTCGCACGCGCTCCACGATACGGGGGAGCACGCCGCCGCCGATGTAGACGCCGCCCCTGGCGCCCAGGGTGAGCGCGACGTTCCCGGCGAACGTCCCGAGCATGGCGCAGAAGACGTCCACGGTCTCGGCGCACAGCGGGTCGCCGGCGCGGGCGACGATCTCCGCGGCGCTCAGCCCGTCCTCGGGGGCGGCGCCGTTGACCAGCGCCAGCGCCCGGTACAGGCGCGCCAGCCCGGGGCCGGACAGGACGTGCTCGGCCTCCACGTGCCGCAACCCCTGCGCGCGCAGCGCGGCGACGATCTCCTGCTCGCGCTCGTCGTGCACCGGGACGCTGACGTGGCCGCCCTCGCCCGGCACCGGGATCCAGCCATGGTCGGCCGGCACCAGCCCGGCGACCCCGAGCCCGGTCCCCGGCCCGAGCACCGCCTTGATCCCGTCGCCCGGCACCGGCCCGCCGAGGTCGGCCAGGTCGTCGGCGCCCAGGTGGGGCAGGGACACGGCCAGCGCCTCGAAGTCGTTGAGCAGCACCGCGTACGGCACGCCCAGATCCCTGACCGACCCCGACCACGGCAGGTTCGTCAGCTGGTAGGAGTCACCGCCGATCGGTCCCGCGACCGCCACGCACGCCGCCCCCGGCCGCACTCCGCCCGCGTGGTCCGCGAGATAGGCGGCTACGGCATCCGGAAGGCTCGCGTGATCGGCCCCGGCCAGCACCGCGACGTGCGAGGGAGCCTCGCCCGGCGCGGTGACCAGCCCGAACCTGGCATTGGTGCCGCCGACGTCGGCGACCAGCCACGGCAGCTCACCCACCGGCGTGCTCCGCGGCGTGGCGGGCGTGCTCTTCCATGACCTTCAGCCGGGACGGCGTGGCCTCCGCGTGCGCGGCCCCGGCCGGCGCGGCGAAGCCCAGGCCAGGCCCGTGCTCGGGCTGCTCGGCGCCGCTCACCCCGAAGACCCCGGCCCCGTACTCGGCCGGCCCGGCCATCCGCCGGAAGGCGGCGAACAGCTCACGTCCCGTCCCCACCCACTCGGCGTCGCTCAGCGCCCGCCCCTGCGGTTCGCGTCCCGACAGGTCCGCCAGCACCTCCAGGGTCCCGGCGGCGGAGTCGAGCCGGATGACGTCGCCCTCGCGCACGAGCGCGATGGCCCCGCCGTCGGCGGCCTCCGGCGACAGGTGGATGGCCGCCGGAACCTTCCCCGACGCGCCGGACATCCGGCCGTCGGTGACGATCGCCACGTTCTGCCCCCGATCGAGCAGGACGGCCAGCGGCGGCGTCAGCTTGTGCAGCTCGGGCATGCCGTTGGCCGAGGGCCCCTGGTAGCGGATGACGGCCACGAAGTCCTGCCCGTCCAGCGCGCCGGCCTCGAAGGCGGCCAGCAGTTCGAGCTGGTCGTCGAAGACCTTGGCCGGTGCCTCGATGACCAGGTGCTCCGGCTTGACCGCCGACACCTTGCTGACGGCGCAGCCGAGGTTGCCCTCGACCATGTGGATCCCGCCGTCGGCCGCGAACGGCGCCGACACCGGCGCCAGCACGCCGAGGTCGGAGCTGCCCTCGGTGCGCTCCTCCCAGACCAGCGCGCCGTCCTTCAGCGACGGGGCCGAGCGGTAGTGGTCGAGCCCGCGCCCGGCCACGGTCAGCACGTCGCCGTGCAGCAGCCCGTGGTCGAGCAGGTCGCCGATGAGCACCTGCATGCCGCCGGCGTCGCGGAAGTGGTTCACGTCCGCCTGGCCGTTGGGGTAGATCTTGGTCAGCGACGGCACGACCTTCGACAGGCAGGCCAGGTCGTCCCAGGTCAGCACGATGCCCGCGGCGGCGGCCATGGCCACCAGGTGCAGCGTGTGGTTGGTGGAGCCGCCGGTGGCCAGCAGCGCCACGCAGGCGTTGACGATCGACTTCTCGTCGACGAGCTCGCCGATCGGGGTGTACTCGGAGCCGTGCGCGGTGATCTCCACGGCCCGCCGCCCGGCCGCCTCGGTCAGGGCGTGACGCAGCTCGGTGTGCGGGTTGACGAACGTGGAGCCGGGCAGGTGCAGGCCCATGACCTCCATGAGCGCCTGGTTGGAGTTGGCGGTGCCGTAGAAGGTGCAGGTGCCGGGGGAGTGGTAGGAGGCGGCCTCGGCCTCCAGCAGCTCCGTGCGGCCGACCTTGCCCTCGGCGAACAGCTGCCGGGTGCGCGCCTTGACCTTGTTCGGCAGCCCGGAGGCCATCGGACCGGCCGGGACGAAGATCGCCGGCAGGTGCCCGAAGTGCAGCGCGCCGATGAACAGGCCCGGCACGATCTTGTCGCAGACGCCCAGCAGCAGCGAGGCGTCGAACATGTCGTGCGACAGCGCGATGGCCGTGGACATGGCGATCACGTCGCGGCTGTAGAGCGACAGCTCCATGCCGGCGCGGCCCTGGGTGATGCCGTCGCACATGGCCGGCACGCCGCCCGCGACCTGCGCCACGCCGCCGGCGGCGCGCACCGCCCTCTTCAGCTCCGGCGGGTAGGTCTCGTACGGCTGGTGGGCGCTGAGCATGTCGTTGTAGCTGGTGACGATGGCGATGCCGGGCTTGGCCGTACCGCGGAGGAGGGGTTTGTCCTCGGCGGAGGCGGCCGCGAAGCCGTGCGCGAGGTTCGCGCAGCCGAGGTGCGCGCGGGCGGGGCCCTGGGCGCGGGCGGCCTCACCGTCGCGGCGGACGCGCGCCAGATAGGCGGTACGGCTGGCGGCGCTGCGCTCGGCGATCCGGTCAGTGATCTCCTGGATCTCCCGGTTGGTCATCACGCCTCCTCGTGCCAGGCCCGGCCGCTGCGGCCGAGCAGTTCGTGGGCGCCCGCGGGGCCGGCGGTGCCCGCGGGGTAGGGCTCCGGCGGTTCGGGAGAGGACTCCCAGGCCGCCAGGATCGGGTCGATCCAGCGCCAGGCGGCCTCGACCTCGTCGCGGCGCATGAACAGCGTCGGGTTGCCGGCCAGCACGTCGGTCAGGAGGCGCTCGTAGGCCTCGGGGACGCGGGCGGTGAAGGTCTGGCCGAAGCTGAGCGACAGCGGCACCGGCTTGAGCGTGGTCTCGCCCGCGCCCGGCTCCTTGGCCATGATGTGCAGCTCGATGCCCTCTTCCGGCTGCAGGCGCAGCACCAGGCGGTTGGGCGAGCCGCCGGGGTAGATGGAGTGCGGCACGTCCTTGAACTGCACCACGATCTCCGAGACGCGGCGCGGCATGCGCTTGCCGGTGCGCAGGTAGAACGGCACGCCCGCCCAGCGCCAGTTCTTGATCTCGGCGCGGATGGCGGTGAACGTCTCGACCCGCTTGGAGTCCTCGGTGGGCGGGGTGGAGGCGGGCTCGTCGAGGTAGCCGACCATCGGTCCCGCCGCGCCGGACTCGGGCGCATTGGACGCAGCCGTGTACTGGCCGCGGACCGTGAAGCGGTCGACCTCGCTGCCCTCCTGGATGGGGCGCAGCGCCTGCAGCACCTTCACCTTCTCGTCGCGGATGGCCTCGCGGTCGTTGCGCGCCGGGGGCTCCATCGCGGTGAGCGTGAGCAGTTGCAGCAGGTGGTTCTGGACCATGTCGCGCAGCGCGCCTGCCTGGTCGTAGTAGCCGCGGCGGCCGGGCGTGCCGACGGTCTCGGCGACGGTGATCTGCACGTGGTCGATCCAGAGGGAGTTCCAGATCGGCTCGAGGAAGGCGTTGGCGAAGCGGAGCACGAGCAGGTTCTGCACGGTCTCCTTGCCGAGGTAGTGGTCGATGCGGAAGATCTGGTGCTCGTCGAAGATCGCGCCGACCTCGTCGTTGATGCGCTGTGCACTGGGCAGGTCGCGGCCGAGCGGCTTCTCCAGCACCACCCGCGACTGCGGGGTGACCAGGCCGGCCTCGTGCAGTTCGCGGCAGAACGGGCCGAACGTCATCGGCGGGCTGGCCAGGTAGAAGACGCGGTCACGCTGCTCGTGCCCGGCGAGCTGCTTCGACAGCTCGGCCCAGCCGGACTTGTCCGGGTTGCCGGAAGGGCCGCCGACGTCCACCGACACGTGGTGCAGGCGGCCCAGGAAGCGCTGCCAGACGGCCGGGTCGTCGACGGGGACCTGGTCGCGTACCTCGGCGTCGACCTTGCCCCGGAAGTCGGCGTCGGTGAGCCCGCCCCGGGACATGGCGATGACGCGGGTCTCTGGCGCCAGGCGGCCGTCCCTGTCGCTGTGGTACAGCGCCGGGATCAGCTTGCGCATGGACAGGTCGCCGGTCCCGCCGAAAACGACGAGGTCGGCGGCGTGGACGGCGGCGGGAGACGAGAGGGGGGACACGACACGAGCTCCGATGATCAGCCAAGCAAGGACAGAACGGACATTAGCCAGAGTTTGGGTCGTGCACAACCCGAGTTTTGCTATTTGAGATAAGAAAGTCGGGACTGTTCATGACTTAAGCAGGTGTGATTCACTAAGTCGATGCCTCGACGTACCGCCGCGCCCCTCGCCACCAGTGGCGAGTTCCTGCGGCTCATCCGCACCGGAGAGGCCGTGACGCGAGCGGACCTCGGCCGGGTCACGGGACTGTCCCGGCCTGCCGTGCAGTTGCGGGTGGGCGAGCTGATCGAGCGCGGCCTCGTGGTGGAGCGCACCGACGCGCCCTCCACCGGCGGGCGGCCGCCGGTCAGGCTGGAGTTCAACGCCGGGGGCGGCGTGGTGCTGGTGGCCGCGCTCGGCGCCAGCCGTACCCGGGTGGCGGTGTGTGACCTGTCCGGCGCGGAACTGGCCGCACGGCGCTTCCACATCGACGTCGAGCAGGGGCCCGACGTCGTGCTGCCGCTGCTCATGGACACCTGGGACGAACTGCTCGGCGACACCCCGCGCTCGCGGGTCCGCGGCGTGGGCATGGGCGTGCCGGCGACCGTCGAGTTCGCCCAGGGGCGCACCGAGAGCGCCCGGGTCATGGCCTCCTGGACGGGCGTGGTCATCCCGCCGCTGATCAGGGCCCGCTTCGACGTGCCCGTGCTGGTCGACAACGACGTGAACGTCCTGGCCATCGGCGAGCACCGCGGCGCCCACGCGAACGTCACCGACCTCATGTTCGTGAAGATCTCCACCCGGATCGGCGCCGGGATCATCTCCGGCGGCGAGATCCTGCGCGGCGCCCTCGGCGCGGCGGGGGAGATCGGCCACATCCCCGTACGCGACGGCGGCGGCGTGCTGTGCCGGTGCGGCAACATCGACTGCGTCGACTCGGTGGCCAGCGGCACCGCGCTGCTGCGTGACCTGCGCGCCGCGGGCAAGGACGTCAAGACCATCGAGGACGTCACCGCGCTCGTGCGGGCCGGCGACGCCCAGACGATGGCGACGGTACGCGAGGCGGGCCGGCGCATCGGCGAGGTGCTGGCCTCCGCGGTCAACATCCTCAACCCGTCGGTGGTGGTGCTGGGCGGCGACGTGGCCGAGACGTTCGGCCCCCTGGTGTCCAGCATCCGCGAGGTCGTCTACCGGCGCTCCACCGCCCTCGCCACCCGCACGCTGCGGATCGAGGCGAGCAGGATGGGCGCGGGGGCGGGCATCACCGGCTGCGCGGTGATGGTCCTGGACCACGTTCTGTCACCGGACGCCGTGGACGACGCCCTGAGCTGAAAGTACCCTTTTCGAATAGTTTGGTGTTTCGGTCATGGCACAATCTCCGCCATGTCTAACCGGATCCTGGCCCTGGCCGCCGTCCTGACGCTGGCCACCACCGGCTGCGGGATGCTGCCCCAACCGCAGCAGGCCGCGCCGCCCCCCACGAAGGCCCCCGAGGCGACCCCCGCCACCACCCCGGCGACGACGACGCCCGCGGTCACCCCCTCCGCCACGAGCGACGACCGCCCCGCCCTGGCCGAGACCCGCAGCACCATGACCCCCGACCTCAAGGTCGAAGTGGTCGGGCTCAACCGGCTCAAGGCCAAGCATCTGGTGGTCCAGATCCGCCTCACGAACACCGGTGCGGACAAGGACCTCACCTGGACCGGCGCGATGGGCGACGAGACCCGCAAGCTCGGCGCGATCAGGTGGGCCTCCGGCATCGGCGTGCTCGACGAGCAAGCCCGGACCTGGATCCTGCCGTACAAGCCCGAGGGCAGCCCCTGCCTCTGCACCGACGAGAAGCGCGACGACATCGGCTACTTCATCAAGCCGGGCGCCTCGATCTCCCTCTACGCCGTCATGCCCGCCCCCAGCGGCGACCAGCAGACCGCGACCGTCGTCACCCCGCTGGCCCCGCCCATGCTCAACGTCCCCGTCAGCGACGACCCGCCGCAGGGCGACTTCCCCGACCCCGACGCCGAGCCCGTCACCCCGCTCGTCCACCGCGTCGTGCTGCCGTCGGAGTCGAACGACAGGACCGAGGAGACCGCGGACGACGGCAAGGACCTCCGGGTGAACCTGTCATCCGACGTGCTGTTCGCCGTGGACAAGGCGGTGCTCACCTCGCGGGCCAAGGCGGTGCTCGCGCGTACCGCCAAGCTCATCGAGGCCTCGCCCGCCACCGAGGTCAAGGTCGAGGGCCACGCCGACTCCTCCGGCAACGACGCCATCAACGACCCGCTGTCCGCGCGTCGCGCCCAGGCCGTGAAGGCCGCGCTCGCGCCGCTGCTGACGCGCGACGGCGTCGCCTTCCAGACCAAGGGGTACGGCTCCCGCCGCCCCCTGTACAGCAACGACACCGACGAGGGCAAGCGGCGCAACCGGCGGGTCACGGTGACCTTCGCCAAGCCGCGGGCCGCCGCGCGGCCGTCCCCCTCCCAGGACGTCGTCTCCACCGTGGGCCCCGGCGACGACCTGACGGGCACCACCAAGGCCGACGGCCAGCCCATCGCCATGGAGGTCACCGGGCTGCGCCGGCTGCCGGGCGGGCTCGGCCTGCTCACCTACACGATCGCCAACGAGGGCACGGCGGAGGCGTGGTACAACGACCTGCACGACGGCCAGGACTGGCAGTCGTACAAGTACCAGTCCGCCAGCGCGGTCGTCCTCACCGACCAGGCGGACCGCCGCCGGTACCTGCCCGGCCGCATCGAGGTCCAGACCGGTGACGACCCGGGATCGTACTGCGCGTGCAGCGGCGTCTCCGGGGTCCGGCTGGGCACCGAGAAGTTCGCGCCGGGGCAGAAGCGGGAGTTCTGGGGGCTGTTCGCACTGCCGGACGGGGCCTCGGGGCTGAGCGTCAAGATCGCCGGGTTCCGGGAACTGCAGGTCCCGATCCAATAGCCTGACAGGCTGTGATCACCGCCGCGGCTCCCGCGGCGGTGATCATCGTGGCGGGAGGACGGAGCGGACGGACTCCTCCGTCCGGCCGATCACCGCGTGACCGTCGTCGGCGGTGATGATGGGGCGCTGGATGAGGATCGGGTGCTCGGCCAGCGCCCGGATCCACCGGTCGCGGCTGCCCGGATCGCGGGGCCAGGAGGCCATGTCCCCGGCGGCGTCCTCGCCGGTGCGGGTGATGTCCCAGGGCTCCAGGCCGAGGCGGGAGAGCACCTCGCGGATCTCCGCCTCGGTGGGCGGGTCGTCCAGGTAGCGGCGGACGGTGTACTCGGCCTGCTCGGCGTCCAGCAGGGAGATCGCCGACCGGCACTTCGAGCAGGCGGGGTTGATCCAGATCTCCATGCCGGAAGAATAGGGCTCCTCACGTGGAGTCGCCCTACTCTTCCGGCCCATGAGCCGGTCCTTTACGCCAGCTCCTTTACGCCAGCTCCTTTACGCCAGCTCCTTTGCGTCAGCCCAGCAGGCCCTGGCCCACCCAGCCGGACTCCTCGCAGCCCGGCGGGACGTAGAAGACCGCGGACCCGATCGGCGTCGTCCACTCGTTGAGCAGATCGGCCTTGGCCAGGCGGCGCTGCACCGGCGTGAACTGCCGCGCCACGTCCGCCTGGTAGGCGGCGAACAGCAGCCCGGTGTCCCCGTCGTCGTAGTTGTACACGCGGCGGAACATCCGCAGCCCCGGGTCCTGGGTGTGTGCCCGCCGGATGTGCGCGTACTCCGAGATCACCGGGAAGCCGATCGCGTTGACCTTGGCGAAGTCGGCCTCGTCATGCTCGGCCCGCCCGCTCAGCGGGGCGCCGTTGTCCAGCCGCCGCCCCACCGTGAACTCCTTGGCCACCCGGTCCGCGGCGTCCCAGGAGTCCATGAGCATCCGGATCCGCCGCAGAACCAGCATGGTGCCGCCGGCCAGCGGCCCGTCCGTGATCCACACGGCCCGCTCGAACTCCGGTGTCCCCGGCTTGGGGTTGACCGTCCCGTCGAGCTGCCCCATGAGATTTCGCTGGGTCAGCCCCGGCCGCTGCACCGCCTGCCGGAACCCGCGCTGTACCCACCTGACCTTCGTGAACGACGCGGTGTCCTTCACGATCATGCGCAGCGCGTGGGCCAGCGTGACCGGATCGTCGCAGCAGATCTGCAGCAGCAGATCGCCCCCCGACCACCGGTCCTCCAGCCGGTCCACCGAGAACCTCGGCAACTGCTCCGGCCCGCCCTTGACGCCCGCCGCCCGGAACAGCCCCGGCCCGAACCCGAACGTCACCGTCAGCCGCGCGGGCAGCGCCGCCAGCTCGGGCTCGGTGTCGGCCAGCGCGCCGCGGCCCTGGGTGAGCCGCCGGGCGTCGTCGGTGAGCAGCCGCATCAGCCTGCCGAGCGCCTCCCTGCCGACGCCCTTGCGCAGATCGAGCCCGGCGAAGGCGGCGTGGGCCTGGGGCGTGGTGGCGACACCCGCCTGCCGGGCCCCATGAAACGGCTCCACGGCCGCGCCGTCGACGCCCTGTGGGGCGGCGGGTTGCCCCGTGGCCGCGCCGGTTCCGATCGGCTCGGCGGTGACCTGCCCCGTCGCGGCCTGGCCCGCACCGGTGTGTCCCGCTCCCGTCCGCCCGGCCGTGGCCTGACCCGACCGGCCCGCGGCGGAGTCGTTGGCGACCTGGGCGTCGGCCGGGAGACCCGCGGCGAGCGTACCCGTCGCGACCAGGCCACCCGCCGCCGCGCCACCGGCGAGCAGGCGGCGGCGGGAGATCCCGGCAGGACGCTCGCCGTCACTCATGGCCGGGCTGGTACTTCTCGTTGGCGCCGGCGAAGTCCTTGCCCACGGCCTTGAACTCCATCGTGCCGCCGTCCTTGAACGTCAGCGTGAAGCCCACCTCGGAGCCCGGCTTCACCGGGGTGGTGACGTCCATCAGCATGATGTGGTCGCCACCGGGCTTGAGCTCCAGCTTCCCGCCCGCCGGGATCGTGAAGCCGCCCTCCTTGGGACGCATGGTCATCTGCGTGCCCTCGCCGACCGTCTCGTGAAGCTCCACCGTGGGTGCGCCGGTGGAGGTGGCGGAGACGATCGTGATCGCGGCGGCGGAGGGATTGGCGATGGTGCCGAAGGCGGCGGTCATGCCGCTCTTCGTGGTCTTGATCCAGGGATCGGCGATGGTCAGCGGGCCCGCGGCGCCGGGCGTGGCCTCCCCGCCGGTACCGGTGGGCGCGTCAGAGGCGGGGCTGGAGGCGGCGCCGGTGGGCGCGTTGCCGGCGGGGGCGGCGGAGGTGGCCTGCTGTCCACCGCAGGCGGCGACCGCGGCGGTGACCACGACGGCCAGGAGGGCATGACGAATACGCATGATGAGCTCTCTCTTCCAAAGGTCCAGAAATTTCGGGCAATCAACACCCACAGCGGGCCCGGCCCGACACGCCCTCCGCCCGGCTACAGGGCCACCCAGAGCACGGGACTCACGCCGCCACAGACAGATGAGCCAGGGGTCGCCGATGCAGGCACGGTCCGTTGCCAGGGCCGCTGAGCGGGTCGTGGCACGGACGCGCGTCAGCCCGGCCACAGCGGTTGCCGGGTTTGAAGGCAACGCGTCAGGTGTGCCCCGGGGCGAAGGGGTTCAGGCGGCCAGGAAGAGAGGTGGGCCCCGGCCTGAGAGGGTGTGCTCCAGGAGGGCGGAGCGGGGAGTGGGGGGCTCCGCGTGCCGTACGGGAGCGGAAGGGCCTTCCATCACGGGTACGGCGGGCAGCAGGCCGAGCCGCACCAGCACCCGGCGGAACAGTCCCCACAGCGCGGCCTCGCCCTTCGACAGCCACAGCGCCGTCAGAACGATCGCCCACCCGTGCATCACGAGCATGCCCAGCCCCGGCACCAGCCCGGAGTGCGCGTGCCCGCCCTGGACGGCCACCGGCGCCGCGTCGTGCAGCATCGAGAACATCACGTGCAGAACGGCCTGCACCACGACCAGCAGCGCCAGAATCCCACCGGCCGAACGTTCCCGCCCGGTCAGCGGCAACGCCGCCAGCAGCGACAACGCGATGGCCGCCACCGCGCCGGGCAGCGCCACGGTGGCACCGGCCACGACATGCGCGCCCATGCCCAGCCCCGTGCACACCGCGGCGAACGCCACGGCACGCACCAGACGGAACGGCAGGGAGGCAGGCATAGTGCCCGCCATCATCCCAGAGCCACCCCCCACCCGCGACCCCACCCCCACCCGCCCTCCCCCACACCCAGCCAAATGCCACAAGCCACCACCGCCAGTCCCGCAGCCATGGACTAACCCGCTCCCCGCCCACCGGCTCCACGCTCCGCCACCCGCAGCCCGGTGCGCGCCCAGGCGATGCGGTGAACGCCCACCACGCCACGTGGTGAACATCCGCCACGCGGCCGTGACCGCCGCACCAGGCCGGCCGCGCCACCCGGCGCCCAGGCCTGTCGCGCCGCGCCACCCGGGGCCGCAGCAGGCCTGTCGCGCCGTGCCGCCCGGGGTCGTGCCGCTCGGGGTTGGGCGGCTCGGGGTTGGGCCCCGCCGCGCAGAGCCGGGGCGCTCCGGGGCGCGCTGTGCCGTGTCGCGCCCGGCCAGGTTGTGATGCGCCGGGCCCTGCTGGGCCGGGCCCGCGCCCCGCTCGGCGAGCTGCTGCCCTGGGCCGGCGTTGGTTGAGGCTGTTGGGGTGGTTAGCGGTTGCGGGGTTGGTTGCCGGGTTTCTTGCCCGGGGTGCGGGTCTTGGTGGGCCTGGGTTTGGTGGGTTTGGTCTTGGTGGGGGTTGGGGTGGCGGATGGGTGGGGTTCGGCGGGAGGGAGGGTGACGGGGGGCGGGGCGGCGGTGGTCTGGGCGCTGGGGCCGATGGGGGTGACGTCGGCGGGGGAGTTCGCGCTGGTGTCGGCCGGGCTCGGGGCCACCGGCGTGGGGCGGCGGGACTCGCGGGGGCGCATGGGGGTGCGTGTCGGAGGCTGGCCGACTACGGGGGTCGGGGGGTGGGTGTGGGTCTGGGAGGGGGTGGGGTGCGCGCGGGACGGGCGGGGCGTGGACGAGGGGGTGGCCTCGGCTTGGGCGGTCTTCTGGCCCGGGTCGCCTGGATGGCCGGGGGAGCCCGGCCAGCCGACGGCGTTCAGGGAGGCTCCGCCGAGCGCGCCCCTGGAGAGGATGGCCGCCGTCGCCAGCAGGAGCACCCCAAGGAGTACTCCGGCGATCATCAGGGCCCGGCTCGCGCGAGGACGCGTCTCGTTCACAGCCGCCGATGGTAGTCACTCGCGGAGCGAATGCACACACAAGGCTCACAGCGGGCCGTGATCGAGGGCTGGCATTCTGGTAGATCCGCGCGGGCCGGGCGTGGTGCGGACAGGTCCGGCCCGTGCGCCCACCAGCCCATACCGCTCTGGTCCCCGCCGTTGTCCTCGCGCTCGCCGCACCTGGCCGCCCGCGCGGGTTCGGGGCCCCAGGGGTGCGGGGGGCGGGTGGGGCGTGAGAAGCTCCACGGGGTACGGCAGGCGGTCAGCCGTGACGCCTGCCGTACCCCACACTCCCCGGAACCCGCCGCAAAGCCACCAACGAGCGCACAGGCGCAGGGGCTCCTAGAGGCCGAGGGCGTGCCGGTAGCGTTCGCGGATCGACGGTTGCGGGGTCGCCTCGTGCTCGGTGGTTCCCGGCGCGGGCCAGTCCGGTGGGGCGGGGGCGCCGGACAGCGCCCAGGCGGCCTGGCGGGCGGCGCCCCTGGCCACGTACTCCTGCGGCGCGGGCACGGCCACCGGGCGGCCGAACACGGCCGGAGCGATCTCCCGCACCGCACGCGATCCGGCCCCGCCGCCGATCAGCAGGACGCGTTCGCCCGTGACCGGCAGCGCCTCCAGCGCGTCGGCCAGGTGGCAGAGCAGCCCTTCGACCGCGGCCCTGGCCAGGTGTCCGGGCGTGGCGGTACGCAGGGTGAGGCCGTGCAGGGAGCCGGTGGCGCCGGGCAGGTTCGGGGTCCGCTCACCCTCCAGGTACGGCACGAGCACCAGCCCGTCAGCCCCGCCAGGAGCCGCGAGGGCCAGCGAATCCAGGCGCGCGAGGCCGACGCCGAGCATGGCGGCCGCGGCCTCCAGCACGCGGGCGGCGTTGAGCGTGCACACCAGCGGCAGGAATCGCCCCGTGGCGTCGGCGAACCCGGCCACCACCCCGCCCGGGTCCGCGCCGGGCCGCTCGGCGACGGCGAACGCGGTCCCCGAGGTGCCGATCGACACGACCACGTCACCGGGGCGCAGCCCGAGGCCGAGGGCGGCGGCCATGTTGTCACCGGTTCCCGCCGCGACCAGCAGGCCGCCCGCCTCCCCGGCCGCCTCGGCCGGTCCCAGCACCCGGGGCAACGCCGGACGGCTCCCCATGGCCAGCTCCAGCAGGTCATACCGGTACGACTCGGTGAACGGCGACCAGTACCCGGTCCCCGACGCGTCCCCCCGATCGGTGGCAAGCCGCTCCAGCGGAAACGCGTGGGGCCGTTCCATCGGAAGACCGGCCCGGGATGAGTCGCCCAGCAACCGCCAGGTCAGCCAGTCGTGCGGCAGGCACACCGCGGCCGTCCGCCGGGCGTGTTCCGGCTCGTGCTCGGCCAGCCACCGCACCTTGGAGACGGTGAACGAGGCCGGCGGCACGCTCCCCACCGCTTCGGCCCAGGCCGCGCCTCCGCCCAGCTCGCCGACCAGATCGCGGGCGGCGCCGGCCGAGCGGGTGTCGTTCCACAACAACGCGTCCCGCACGACATTTCCGGACTCGTCCAGGCAGACCATCCCATGCTGCTGCCCGGCCACCCCGACGGCGGCCACATCGTCAAGCCCGCCCGCCTCGCGGACGGCCAGGGCCAGCGCCTCCCACCAGGCCGCCGGATCCACCGAGGTCCCCGCCGGGTGAGCGGCCCGGCCCTGCCGTACCAGATGGCCGGAGGAGGCGTCGAGCACCACCACCTTGCAGCTCTGCGTGGAGGAGTCCACGCCCGCCACCAGCGGCATCAACGCACCCCGAGCAGATGCTCCAGCGCGAGCTGGCCGAGGCGCGAGGCGTGCAGCCCGCGCGCCGCGGCGCCGTCGAGGTCGAAGCCGGGATCCTCCAGCGTGGCCAGCGTCTCGCCGGGCGCCAGCGTCGGCTCGGCCAGCTGCCCGACCCGGGAGTCGCGCAGCGCCTCCAGCACCTCGGGGTCGGCACGGAAGCGGCGCGCCTTCTCCCGCAGGATCAGGTACGTGCGCATGTTGGCCGCGGCCGAGACCCACACGTCCTCGGCGTCCTCGGTGCGCGCGGGCTTGTAGTCGAAGTGCCGGGGCCCGGTGTAGCCGCCGTGCTCCAGCAGGTCCACGAGGAAGAAGGCGTTCTTGACGTCACCGTGGCCGAAGACCAGGTCCTGGTCGTACCGGGGGCCGTGCTGGCCGTTGAGGTCGATGTGGAAGAGCTTGCCGTGCCAGAGGGCCTGCGCGATGCCGTGGGTGAAGCTGAGCCCGGCCATCTGCTCGTGGCCGACCTCGGGGTTGAGACCGACCATCTCCGGGCGCTCCAGCTCGCCGATGAACGCCAGCGCGTGCCCGATCGTCGGCAGCAGGATGTCGCCACGCGGCTCGTTCGGCTTGGGCTCGATGGCGAAGCGCAGGTCGTAGCCCTGCTCGGCGACGTAATCGCAGAGCAGGTCGAGCGCCTCCTTGTAGCGTGCCAGCGCCGAGCGCACGTCCTTGGCCGCGTCGGACTCCGCGCCCTCGCGCCCGCCCCAGCAGACGTACACGCTCGCGCCGAGCGAGGCGGCCAGGTCGAGGTTGCGCCGGACCTTGCGCAGCGCGTACCGGCGGATGTCGCGGTCGTTGCTGGTGAACGCGCCGTCCTTGAAGACCGGGTGCGTGAACAGGTTCGTCGTGGCCATGGGCACCTTGAGCCCGGTCTCGGCCAGCGCCTTGGTGAACGCGGCCACGGCCCGGTCGCGGTCGGGTTCGACGGCCATCAGGTCGTCGTCGTGGAAGGTCACGCCGTAGGCGCCGAGCTCGGCCAGGCGGTGCAGGCTCTCCACCGGGTCGAGCGGCGCCCGCGTGGCGTCGCCGAACGGGTCGCGGGCCGGCCAGCCCACGGTCCACAGGCCGAAGGTGAAGCGGTCGCCGGGGGTGGGGGTGTACGCGTCCAAAGCGGCCTCCCGATCATGTGCGCTTCAGCACTTCATATCATCAGCAGGCGCAGATCAGCCCGCGCAGGGCGGTCTCCAGGCAGGTGCCGGTCTGGGCGGGCACGGGCCACGGGAAGCGCACCAGCGTGTCGTCCACGCGTACGGTCGCGCCGTAGCGGTCCAGCTCCCACAGCCACGCCTCGCCGACCGGCGTGCCCAGGTGCGCGGCCACGGCGCCCTGGAGCTGCGCGCGGTGCGACTCGTTCAGGTGGGCGAGCACCCGTTCGGCGGTCTCGGCCAGCGGGTCGGGCTCGGCCTCCAGGTACTCGTCGGCGTCGAGCACGCCGGAGTCCTGGCCGGTCAGGTAGACGACCTGGGCGACGTCCATTCTCATGAGCCGGGGAGCGCCGGGCTCGCCGTACCGCTCGATGGCCTCGAACAGGTCCTCGTCGGCGCACGCGGTGGCGACCGCGACGGCGGCGGCGCGCGTGTCCTCCTCCGGTACGGCCAGCACCCACCCCTGCACCTCGACCAGCCCGCGGGGGTGCTCGACGGCGCCCAGCAGCCGGGTGGCGGTGAGGTTGACCGCGATCACCGCGTCGCCCTCCAGGCCGTGCAGGCGCTCGCCCGGCTTGACCAGCAGCACGGGACGGCCCTGTTCGTCCACGCCGCCGCGGGCGGGGAAGGGGACGCCGTCGAGGGTGAGCCTGGCGACGCCGGCTCCGGAGGCGAGGGTGCGGATGCGTTCCGCGATCGGCGGCATGCAGGTCTCCTTGAGTTCACACGCTGTAGTAGGTTAGCCTTGCCTAAGTAAGTATTACCTAACCACATTGAGGTGAACATGCGCTACACCGGGCCGAAGGTGCGGCTGTCCCGACGGGCAGGCGTCCCTCTGACCAGGAAAGCCGTGCGGTACTTCGAGGCGCGGCCGTACCCGCCCGGAGAGCACGGCAGGAAGACCAGCCGCCGCAACACCGGCGACTACGGCATGCGGCTCATGGAGAAGCAGAAGCTGCGCTGGTACTACGACGTCTCCGAGCGCCAGTTGCGCCGCTACTGGGACCTCGCGGTACGCAAGGAAGGCGCGTCAGGCGCCGAGCTGGTGACCCTGCTGGAGACCCGCCTGGCCTCCCTCGTGCTGCGAGCCGGGCTCGCTCCGTCGATCTACGCCGCCCGCCAGTACGTCAACCACGGCCACATCACCGTGGACGGCCGCAAGGTCGACATCCCGAGCTACCTCGTCAAGCCCGGCCAGGTCATCGCCGTACGCCAGAAGTCGCGCGCGATGCAGCCGTTCGTGGCCGCGGCCGAGGGCATCTACGCCGACGACCGCCCCGCCGGGTACCTCTCCGTCGAGCTGTCCGAACTGCGCTTCACGCTGGTGAGCAAGCCGCAGCGCGAGCAGATCGCCATCCCCGTCGAGGAGCAGCTCGTGGTGGAGTTCTATTCTCGGTAGGCGTGAGTGACGTAGGCGCGACTGAAACGGCGGACCGCCACGCGAGCTGGCTGGAGCTCTTCTTCGACCTGGTCGTCGTCGTGGCGGTGGCCCAGCTGGCCCACCGCCTGCTCCATCCGGCCTGGCCGGGCGTCGCGCTGTTCGTGATGCTCTACTACGCGATCTGGAGCATCTGGACCTCCTTCACGATCTACGCCAACGTCCGCGCGGGCAAGACCCGCACCCGAGCGATGCTGATCGGCATGTTCGGCATCGCGGTGATGGCCGCCGCCGCGCCCGACGTGGCGCACGCCGTGCCCGGCGGCGGCAACCACGACGACTGGTTCGCCGTCGCCTACGTCGTCTGCCGGCTCAGCGGCTCCCGCTCCATCCAGAGCTCGGGGGCCGTCGTGACCTCGTGGCCCGCCGCCCAGCTCGGCGCCGGCCTGGCCCCCTGGATCGTCTCCTTCTGGACCCCCGCCCCCGTCACCTACTGGCTGTGGGCGCTCGGCATCCTGCTCGACCTGCTCTTCACCCTCCAGAACGCCCGCCACCCCGGACGGCTCCTGCAGGCTCTGAAGACGCAGTCCGAGCGGCTCAAGGAGCGCGCCAGGCGGCACGACGGCGACGGCCGCCGCCCTCCGCGCGAGATACCCGCCCCCTACGAGGCCGTCCTGCACACCGCGCACCTCGGCGAACGGCTCGGCCTGTTCGTGATCATCGTGCTCGGCGAGGCGGTCATGCAGATCGTCGTCGAGGCCGGTGGCCAGGACTGGAGCACCGAGCTCAAGCTCGCGGCCGCGGGCTCCTTCGCGCTGGTCGTGTGCCTGTGGTGGGTGACGCTGCAGTACGGCGTGACCGCCGTGCCCGAGGCGAGCGAGCGGGGACTGCCGCCGTCGGTCGCGCTGCCCGCCCACTTCGTCATGACCGCCGGGCTCGTCGCTGCGGCGGCCGGGCTCGGCGCCGTCGTGGCCCAGCCCGTCGAGCACCTGCACCCCGGGATCCGGTGGGTGCTGTGCGCGGGCCTGGCCGTGTACTTCGCCGCCTCCGCCGTGATCGGCGTCGCCACCGGGGCGCGGCGGCTGTGGATCTGGGCGTGGGC
Organism: Nonomuraea sp. NPDC059023; assembly: GCF_042740095.1. NCBI lineage: Bacteria > Bacillati > Actinomycetota > Actinomycetes > Streptosporangiales > Streptosporangiaceae > Nonomuraea > Nonomuraea sp. NPDC059023. The sequence continues at coordinate 27,914 of NZ_JBHYIO010000029.1, forward strand.
GCTGCCGGCCACCGCGGTCCCCGTGCTGCTGGGGCTGCTGGGCGGACCGCTGCCCGCCTGGGCGGTCGTCGCGGTCCTGCTCGCCGCCGCGCTGTGGCGGGTCGCCTACCGCCCGCCCGCCACAGCACCCACAGCCCCGTCCCCGGCCTGAGCCGCCCTCACACGAGGGCGGCGTTCTTGCGCGGCAGCAGGACGAAGGCGCCCAGGTAGATCAGCCCGGCCACGATGAGCAGGCTCTGGTAGCCGATCACCAGCGCCACGTACTCCAGGCAGCCGCCGACCATCGCGCCCAGCAGGTTGGCGCCGAAGGACGTCGTGGCATCGGCCGAGTCGGCGAACCGCTTGGCGAACACCACGTTCGCCGCGAAGATCGGCAGGAAGGCGACCGTCACCGCCGCCACCGCGCGCAGCGGCGTGGGCAACGACAGCAGCCACGCGTTCGGCACCAGCCAGGCCAGGACGAGGCCGGCCAGCAGCACGCCGTACATCACCCTCAGGGGAGGGGTGCGGAAGCGGCGGGTCACCTCGACGGCGGCCAGCACGGCGACCAGCACCCCCGCGAAGACGACCGCGTTGACCACCCACGTCGTGCCGAACAGCAGCGCGAAGCCCGTCACGCTCTTGGTCTCCAGGAGCAGGAACCCCACGCCGAGCAGGAAAAGATCCGCGTAAGGGCGCATTCTCCGGTACGGCCCCGCCACCACCCGCACCGCCAGCAGGCTGACGAGGAGGATGAGGCCCAGCGTGATCAGGTAGATCGCCGGGATCGTCCGGTCCTTCAGATACAGGAAGGGCCGGTCGTCGGGCGCCGGAGCGGGCGTCCCTGCCGCGGCGCCCGCCCATTCGGCGGCGCAGCGCTGGGCCTGCGGCGTGACGCCCGAGGTGATGACGGCCTGGTGCCCGGCGGTGCTGACCACGTCCACGCAGGGTTTGTGGCCGAAGGCGCTCTGCACGGTGGAGGCCAGCCGGTCCACCAGCCAGCTCTCGCGGTAGTAGTTGTACATGGAGAACGCCCCGCCCGGTTTGAGCCGTTCACGGGCGGCCTTGATCGCCTCCTCGGTGAACAGGTAGCTCTCCAGCCGCAGCGAGCTGGCCCCGGGCACCAGCGTGAGCGAGTCGGGCAGCGCGAACAGGATCAGGTCGAACCTGCGGTCGGTCTGTTCCAGGAAGGCCCGCCCGTCGGTGATGTGCGTGGTCACGCGCGGATCGGAGTAGGGCTTGTCCGGATGCAGCTCGCCGCCGAGCTGGCGCAGCTTGGGGTCGATCTCGACCGCGTCGACCGAGGTGGCCCCCTTGGACAGCGCGATGGCCACGTCGGTGCCGCTGCCGGCGCCCACGATGAGGACCTCGCGCGGCGGCGCGGCGGCCCGCTCGTACGGCAGCGCGTACTGCCGCTCGATCTGCAGCCGCGTCTCGGCCGGCATGGCCTGCTGGTGCGGGATGCCGTTGACCGAGATGTCGTAGACGGGCATCTGGTACGGCATCCGCTTGTAGGTCACCTTGTAGTAAGGCGACCACAGGGCGCCGGCGGTGACGCTCTCGGCGGCCAGCAGCCCGGCCACGAGCATGGCGGGCAGCGCCACCAGCCCCCAGTACGGCACCCACGGCTTCGGCGTCAGCAGCAGCAGGAAGCAGACGGCCGCGATCGTCCCCCAGACCACGGGCGGCGCCGACAGGAACGACAGGCCGGTGAAGACGCCGATGCCGGTGAGGCTGCCGATCAGGTCGTAGCGGTAGGCCTCGAGCCGGGGCAGCTCGGGGAAGCAGCGCCCGACCAGCTCGGCCGGCCCCATGAGCGCCAGCGCGGCGGCCACGAACACGATGGGCAGCGTGACCCAGGCCGGCGGCCCCTCCATGGACAGGCTCGTCCAGTACAGGACGCCCTCGGTGTCGCGGTTGACGGTCACGGGGAAGGCCAGCACCACGCTGACCAGCACCGCGAGCACGACCGGCGAATAGTACGGCTGCCGCTTGGTCCGCCCGACCCGCAGGAATCCCAGCCCGATGCCGAGAAAGGAGCCGAGCAGGACAAAGTTCGTGAAATAACTCAAATGGACGATATTCGAGCCTGTCCACCGGATCAGCGCGAGTTCGAGGAAAAGCATGAACGCGCTGGCGAGTATGAGGCGCGGTCGCACGGCCAGCCAATGCCCGGAAGCGGACTCCTGAGGGGCGGCCAGCACCTGGGTGGTCATGACGACTCACCGTAGTTTACGGACCGAAACCAAGGAAGGCTGACGCCCCAGAACAAAAGTCGTCCTGTTAGCGAGCTATGGGGCATTTCAGCAGGTCAAACCTGTGACGATGCGCTGGACGCGCCGCGATGGATGAAGGAATGTTGGGAGGTTCGTTCCCTCCAAACGTTCGGTGGTGTCCCCATGCGGGTTCTGATTCAGCTCCGCCCTTCCCCCGATCTGGTCGCGGCGGTAGCCGACCCCGGCCAGACGGCCACCACGGCAGACGTCGCCGACGGACTGCCCGGAGTCGAACTCGACTCCGCCTTCGTTCCCGTCGCCGTGCCACGGCCCGTCCCCCTGCCCGGCGGCGACCCCCTCTCGCTCAACCAGCCGCTCGACTTCTCCCTGGCCGCCGAGGACGCCTCGGTGCTCGTCCGCGGCACGATCTCCGACGACGAACTGGCCACCCGCGTCACCATGCTGCCCACGATCCGCCCCGACGTGGTCGGCGTCTTCGCCGACCCGGTGATCGAGTCCAGCCTGACCTGCGGCGGCGACCCTCCGGTCGGCGACTGGCACGACGTCGAGCGGCTGATCAACGCCGCCGGTCTTGCCGCCGAGGGGCTCGACGGCTCCGGGGTGGCGCTGGCCGTGCTCGACACCGGCATCAACGCCGCGCACGTGGCCAGGCACCTCGGACGCGGCGTCACCCTCGACGCCGAGCGCAGCTGGAACCCCGCCGGGGTCACCGGACGACCGGGGGAGTTCGAGGTCGACCACGGCACGATGTGCGCCTTCGACACGCTCATCGGCGCGCCGCAGGCCAGCCTCATCGACATCCCGGTGCTGCTGTCGACCCGGCCGGGCGGCTCGGCGCTCGACGGGCTGCTGTCGGACGCGGTGGCCGCCTTCGCGCACCTGCGCACCGTCCTGGACGCCCAGCCCGCCGACTCCAGGTCGCTGGTGATCAGCAACTCCTGGGGGTCGTTCTCGCCCTCCTGGGACTTCCCCGTCGGCCACCCCGGCAACTACTCCGACAACGCCGCCCACCCGTTCAACCTGATCGTGGCCAGCCTCGACCGGGCGGGCGCCGACGTGCTGTTCGCCGCGGGCAACTGCGGGCGCGAGTGCAAGGACGGCCGCTGCGCCTACCCCGACCGGCCCATCGTCGGCGCCAACTCCCACCCGAGAGCGCTGTCGATCGGCGGCGTCGACGTCGGCGGCGAGCGGGTCGGCTACTCCTCGCAGGGACCCGGCCGGCTGACCGCCCGCAAGCCGGACATCTGCGCCTACACCCACTTCTCCGGTTCCAAGGCCTTCGGCGACACCGAGCCCGACTCCGGCACCTCTGCCGCCTGCCCGGTGGCCGCGGGCCTGGTCGCCGCCGTCCGCACCCGCTGGCCGTCCTCGCGGCTGTCGCCCGCGCAACTGCGGGCCCTGCTGCGCCGTACGGCCGAGGACCGCAGCGAGGTCGGCTTCGACTACGACTACGGTTACGGCATCGTCGACACCGCGGGCGTCATCGCCGCGCTGCAGCGCAGGGCCAAGAGCGTAGCCTGAGGGCTATGGTCCTCATTACCGTACGGCTGCCGCCGGGCGCGACGCTGGAGGACGCGATCAGCAGGCTCGGCCTGGCCGAGGAGGACGTCGACATCGCCTACGGGCTGGTGCTCATCGACCCCGACCTCGGCCTGTACGGCCTGCGGGTGACAGAGGAGGCGGGCCGCAGAGCCGGCCCGCCCTTCTCCGACCCCAAGATCGAGCCCTACGGCCCGCCTAAGCGTTCTCGCGATGGAAGACCCGGGCCCCGATCACCAGGCTCACCGCCGTGAACACCACGACGACGGCGAGGCCGGTGACGACCGTCGCGTTCCAGTAGTGCCCGGCGAACAACTCCCGCATGGCCTCCAGCACGTGCCGGAACGGGCTGACGCGCGAGAGCGCCTCCAGCCAGCCCGGCGCCATCGACATGGGCAGGAACGCCCCCGACAGCAGCATCAGAGGCACCACGGCTGTCGTCATCACCGGGGCGAACAGGTGCTCGTCGAGCGTGAGCGCGGCCGCGTACGACAGCGCCGCCAGGCTCACCCCGAGCACCACCACCAGTACCATCGCCGCCAGCACCCCGGCGACCGGCGCCCGCAGGCCGAGCGCGTAGGCCGCGGCCACCAGCAGCACGGTCTGGATCACCAGCGTGAACGCGTCGTTGAGCACCCGGCCGAGCAGCAGGGCCAGCCGTGAGGCGGGGGTGACGCGCAGGCGCTCCAGCACGCCCGAGCGCCAGTCGAAGACGATGCCGAAGCCGGCCAGGCCCGCGCTCAGCAGGCCGAGCTGGACGATCAGGCCGGGCACGAACGTCTCCCAGTCGCCGAACGTGGCGAAGATCGGCCCGAACAGCACCAGGAAGAACAGCGGCTGCACGGCGGCGACCAGCAGGCCGACCTTGTGACGCAGGCTGTTGCGCGTCGTGTGGTGGAACAGCAGCCAGGTCTCGCGGATCGCGGCGGCGCTCACGCGGTCACGTCCTCTCGCAGCGAGCGGCCGGTGATGTCGAGGAAGGCCTCGTCGAGGGTACGCCCGCCGCTCTTGAGCTGCGACGGGGTGCCTTCGGCCACCACCACGCCATGGTCGATGATGACGATGCGGTCGCACAGGGCATCGGCCTCGTCGAGGTAGTGGGTCGTCAGGAAGACGGTGGCGCCGCCCTCGCGCAGGGCGCGGATGTGGGTCCACAGGTTGGCCCGGCTCTGCGGGTCCAGGCCGGTGGTGGGCTCGTCGAGGAAGAGCAGGACCGGGTCGTGGACCAGGCCGAAGGCGATGTCGAAGCGGCGCCGCCGCCCGCCGGACAGGGCGGCTCCGGGCGTCGATTCCAGGCCGGTCAGCTCCAGGCGGGCCAGGACGTCGGCGATCCTGGCGCGGGCGGCCGGGCGGGACAGGCCGTACAGCATGGCGTGGAGTTCGAGCTCCTCGCCGACGGGGCCGGCGAGGCTGAGCCCGCCGTGCTGGGAGACGTAGCCGACGCGGCGGCGTACGGCGCGCGGGTCGGACAGCAGGTCGTGCCCGGCGACGGTGGCGCTGCCCGCGGTGGGGGTGAGCAGCGTGGTGAGCATGCGCATGGTGGTGGTCTTGCCCGCGCCGTTGGGACCGAGGAAGCCGACGATCTCGCCCTCGTCCACGTGGAGGTCGACGCCGCGTACGGCCTCCACACCGCTCTTGAACGTCTTGCCGAGGCCCTTTGTGGTCAACATATTTTTAGGGTAACTGAAATTTTGGTGTCACTGCAAACTTGGTAGCATTGAAGGCATGGAAGAGGGGCTGCGCGAGCGCAAGAAGCGTGAGACGAGGGAGCGCATCGCGGACATGGCGATGGGGCTGTTCATGATGCGGGGGTTCGAGAACGTGACGGTGGCGGAGGTCGCGCGGGCCGCCGACATCTCGGTCAACACGGTCTTCAACTACTTCCGCACGAAGGAAGACCTGTTCATGGACCGCTGGGACGAGGTCGAGGACCTGCCGAGCAAGGTCGTGCGCGAGCGCGGGCGCGGCGAGAGCGTGCTGGCCGCCTTCCGCCGCGACTTCCTCGACGCCCTCGACACGGGCGACTGGCGCTACGGGCTCAACGAGGGCGCCGAGGAGTTCGGCAAGCTGGTCGGCGACAGCCCCTCGCTGATGGCCAGGATGCGGGAACTGGAGGACGCCACGGACCTGCGGCTGGCACGAACGGTGGCCGAGGACGTCGAGGCCGACCCCGACGACCTGTCACCCCGGCTGGTGGCCGCGCAGATCCTGTCGGTCACCCGGATGTTGTCCAGGCTCGCGGTACGCCGCAAGCAGGCGGGCGAGAGCTGGGGGGAGATCCTGCCCGACGTCAGAAGGCGGGCCGAAGCCGCCTTCGACCTGCTGGAGAACGGGATCGGCCGCTACGGGGTCAGGAGCTGAACGCGCCGGCCAGCAGGGCGAAGCCGAACAGCAGGATGTACCCGCCGACGATCAGGCCCATGAGGCAGGTGCCGATGATGCCGCAGATGCGGCCGGCGTTCACGTTGCCGCGGTTCTCGTAGTAGTAGCCGCTGGAGTCGATCTCGCGCAGCGCCTTGTTGCCCATCGCCCAGGCGAACGGCCCGAGGAACAGGCAGATCACGAGGCTGAGGATGCCCAGCACGAGGATCGTGGTCCCGTTCGGGTGGGTCATCGGCGGCGGGCCGTAGGGGGAGGGGCCGTGGGGATAAGCCATAGGAGCGTTTTCTACCACATGAGATCGTTGACCGAGCGCTTGCTTGTGTCCTAGCGTGGGCCGGGTGAAGGCGTTCTTCCAGTGGCTGTCGGCGACGTCGTGGTTCCCCAAGGTCGCGCCCGTGGTCGTGCCGCGTATGGACCGCCTCGTGCACCGGCTCACCCGCGGCCGGCTCGCCAGCGACGTGGTCACCCCCGTGCTGCTGCTGGTCACCACCGGCGCCAAGAGCGGCCAGAAGCGCTCGTCGCCGCTGGCCTGCCTTCCCGAGCGGGACGGAAGCATGCTCGTCGTGGGCAGCAATTACGGCCGCCCGCAACACCCTTCCTGGACCGGCAATCTGCTCAAGACCCCCGAGGCCGCCGTGAGCTTCCGCGGCGCCACCTTCCCCGTCCTCGCGACCCTGCTGGAGGGCGAGGCGCGGGCCGCCGCCTGGCCGGACCTGCTGGCGATGTGGCCGGTCTACGACCACTACACGCGGGTATCGGGACGGGAGTTACGGGTGTTCCGTCTGACTCCGATGCGTTGATCAACTGTTTATCTACCGTCCATAAGTGTTACGTCATCATGGACGGGTCTTGATCAACCTTTGGGGAGCCTGCACGTGCGTGACCGCATTCGCGCCTGTATCGAACATCAGCGCTTCCAGCGCATCATCATCACCGTCATCCTCGTCAACGCGGCCACACTCGGCCTCGAGACCTTCCCCTCGATCGTCGCCGAATACGGCACGGCCCTGCGCGTCATCGACCACGCCGCCCTCTACGTCTTCGTCGCCGAACTGCTGGCCAAGCTCTACGTGGAGCGTTCCCGGTTCTTCCGCGACCCGTGGAACATCTTCGACGCCCTCATCGTCGGCGTCGCCCTGGCCCCCGCCAGCGGCAACCTGTCCGTGCTGCGGGCCCTGCGGGTCCTGCGCGCGCTGCGCCTCATCTCCGCAGTCCCGAGCCTGCGGCGGGTCGTGTCCGCCTTGCTCCGCGCCATGCCGGGGATGAGCTCCATCGTCGTGCTCCTGGCGCTGGTCCTGTACGTGGCCGCGGTCATGAGCACCAAGCTGTACGGCGCGACCGCCCCCGCCTACTTCGGCGACCTGCAGACGTCCCTGTTCACGCTGTTCCAGACCATGACCGGCGAGGCGTGGCCCGACATCGCCCGCGAGGTCATGACCGTCCACCCGGGCGCGTGGGTGTTCTTCGTGGTCTTCATCCTGCTGTGCTCGTTCGTGGTGCTGAACCTGTTCATGGCGGTGGTCGTCAGCGCCATGGAGGAGGAGTCGGCCGAGGAGCGCGCCGAGCTGGAGAGCCACGCCGAGATGTCGGCCCGGCTGATCCTGGACGAGCTCGCCGCGCTGCGCAGGGAGGTGGCCGAGCTGCGCGACTCCAACGGCCTCTGGCCCGACGAGGCCGGCTCGCCGGCCGGCCGCTAGCCGGGTCTTCCGGCCCGTTAGCTCAGCCCGCAGAGCTCCGACAGGCTCTTGGCGGACTTGTTGGTGTTGCGGGTCGGGGTCTCGGCCGGGGCGGCGGCGCCGTTCCGTGTGGGGGTGCCGGAGGCCGAGGGGGCGGCCGAGGCGTTGGCGACCTGCGTCTTGCGGGCCGGCTTCAGCGAGTCGGTGAGCGCCTTGGCCGACGCCTTGCGGATCTTGATCCAGTCGGGGCGGCCCGAGTAGAACTCCGGCGGCACGAACTGCAGGCTGGTGATCCTGGCGCCCTTCACCTTCACGGCCAGGTTGACCAGGTGCTCCAGCAGTTCGTGCGGGATGTTCGTGGAGGCCATGCGCTTGGCGGCGCGGGCGACCTTCTCGAAGTTGCTCAGCACCTTCATGGGCGTGGCCTGCTGGGCGAAGGCGCCGATGACGCAGCGCTGGCGGGCCATGCGGGAGAAGTCGTCGCTGCCCACGCGGGAGCGGCCGTACCACAGGGCCTCCTCGCCGGACAGGACGCGGGTGCCGGCCTTGATGGTGCCGGCGGTGCCGTACAGGCCGCCCCAGGGGATGTCCCGCTCGACGCGGATCTTGAGGCCGCCGATGGCGTCGACCAGGTACGCGAAGCCGTACATGTTGACCAGGGCGTAGTAGTCGATCTTGAGGCCGAGTGTCTGCCCGATGGCGTCCATGAGGACGCGGGGGCCCTTGTTCTTGCCGCCGGCGACCTGCGGGTTGTCGTTGGCGAACTTCCAGACCTCGTTGAGCAGGCCGCCGTTGGGCAGTTCCGCCTGGAAGCCGTTGGGGAAGTGCTTGGCCATCGGGGTGCCGGCCGGGAAGCGTATGTGCTGCAGGTTGCGCGGGAGGCTGAACAACACCGTGTTGCCGGTCTGCACGTGCACGCTGGCCACGGTCATGCTGTCGGTGCGCACCCCGTCGCGGTTGCCCGCGCCGTCGCCGCCGACCAGCAGGAAGTTGACGCGGTCGCGGCCGTTCCAGGGGTCCTCCTGCTTGACCGGCGCGATGTCGGGGTCCTTCTGGCCGCTGGGAAAGATCTGCTGGAGCGCGTCCTGGCCGCTCATCACGAGCTGGGCGGTCAGGGCGAAGGGCGACATGACGGCCACGCCGAGGATGCCGACGGCGATGCCGGAGACGATCTGCCCCTGCTGCCCGAGCTTGCTGGGGCCCAGCGCGATGTAGGAGGCGAGCATGAGCGCGAACCACGCCAGCGCGCCCACCGCCGCGAGGACCGTGATCGCGGTCGTCCAGCCGATGAAGATACCGGGCCGGGTCATGTTGATCAGGACGATGGCCAGCGCGGTCAGCAGGATGACGGCGTAGACGCCGATGAGCGTCAGCCCGATACGACGGCGCCCGGCGCGCAGGTGTGCGGCGCCGGGCACGAGGACGGAGAGCATCGTCCAGCCGAGGACGGAGGCGAGCGTGAGGGGCTTGGCGAAGCGGGGGGCGGCGGACTTGGGCCTGCCCTCCCCGGCCGGCCGGGCGCCGCGGGTGCGGCGTGTTGCCCGCCGTTTCCTGTCCGCGGGCACGGTGCCGACCTCTTCGTCCTTCGTCACACCGGCTCCTTCAAGCATTTACCAGGCAAAACCCATGACTTTGCCCCCGGTTGCACAAGATTGCCAGATTCTAGCCCCCATAAAGGGACATCACAGTCAACTGGCCAATCTGAGATGAACGAAGGATGACCTCAGGAGGTCGAGGACGAAGAGGCCATCCAGGTGTTGCACTGGAGGGCCTGGTTGCGGTCCCAGCCCTGGCGGAACCAGCGGTGGTTGTTGGCCGGAGAGCCGTGGTCGCGGGGGTATCCGGGATGGTCGCCGACCCGGGAGTAGAACCAGAAGAGCTTGGCGCGGTTGCCCGCGCTGATCGGGTAACTGGGCGCCACGGCCTTCATGAACATGCCGCCGAAACACGTGGCCTGGAGCTCCAGCCTCCTGCTCAGCGCCAGCTTCCCGCTGCGGCTGGTGGAGTCCAGGGTCCTGGACCACCAGGAGTTCATGACGCCGCTGATGTTCTGCACGTGGTGGCCGTACTCGTGGGCCATCATGCTGATGATCGCCCCGTTCCACGGCACGATCTGGCCGTAGCCGAGGGCGTTGCCGTTCCCCTTGGCCATGGCCGAGGTGGAGGCGTAGATGGTGTTGTTGCGCGGGCAGTAGTACGGCACGATGCTGCCCGGCGACGGGTAGTCCCCGCAGGCGCCCCGGCCGCGCTTGGCGGCGATCGCGTAGCCCGGCGGGCTCCAGCCGATGCCCTGGCGCTTCAGGATCGGCCCCCACGCCTGGTCCATGCACCTGCCCGTCTTCAGGATCAGCGCCTTGAGCTGGCTGTGGCTGAAGATGCTGGTGTTGCCGGCCCGGCACGTCGTGCGCGGCAGCGCGCCCGCCCGGTACATGGAGTTGGTCTTCAGGCTCGTGTCGAGCTTCACCTGGGCGGGCGGGTTGACCGTCTCGGTGTCGTCGGGCCGGGTCTCGGTGTCCTCCGACCGCGTCTCGGTGGGCGTCGGGCGCCGGGTGGGCCGGATCGGCTCCCTGGTGTGGCTGCGCGTCGGGGGCGTGTAGGTCGGCACCGCGATCGGCGTCGAGGTCTCGGTACGCGACCCGCCGCCCATCAGCAGCGCGGAACCGACCACGAGCAGCACCCCGATCACCGCCACCACGCCGAAGACCGCGCCGAGCACGGCGGCCGTGCTGCCGGACTTCTTGCGCTGCGGTTGCGGCCACTGCCGGAACTGCCCCGGCGGCGGGGGCGGCGGCCACCCGCCCTGCGGGGGCCGGGGCGGCTGCGCGTACGGCTGCTGCCGGTGCGGTGGCTGCTGATATGGGGGCTGCCCTTGCGGCCGTGCTTGGGGCTGTCCTTGCGGTTGTCCGTAAGGAGGCTGCGGGTAGGGCGGTTGTGCTTGCGGTTGTCCGTAAGGGGGACGGCCCTGGGGCGGCGCGGGCGGGCCCTGCGGCGGCGGGCCCTGGGGCGGCGCGGGCCGGCCGTACGGCGGACGGCCCTGCGGCGGGTGCCCCTGGGGCGGAGGCGGCGGATAGGACGGCCCCTGGGGCGGCGACGGCTGTTCCTGCGGCTTTCGGTAGCCCGGAGGCGGCCACGGACGCGACGGTGGAATCTGGGGCTGCCCCTGCCCGTGGGGCGGCGGTGGGTGCTGCCCGTTCCCCGTCACCGTGAACTCCCTTCACCCCGTTGCCGACAAGACCGGACCTTTGCCGAATTTGGGGCAGAAGCATACTGATTTATCACCCGTCACGGATGTGGGCGTACTCGGTTACGGTCCGAAATCATTCGAGGTGATCTCCGCTATGTGCCGGACCGGGCGGGGGCTGTTGTCCTAGCTTCAGTGGCATGAATCTGCAGCAGCTCCGCTATGTGGTCGCAACTGCGGAGCACCGCACAATGACCGACGCGGCCAGATCGCTCTACATCGCGCAACCTGCGCTTTCGCGGGCGATTCGGGACCTTGAACGCGAGCTGGGCATGACGCTTTTCGCGCGTTCGGGTCGGGGCGTCGTGGTCACGGCGCAGGGCAGGAGAGTCATCAAGCTGGCAAGGGAGGCACTCGATGCCGTAAGCGAGATCGAAGCGCTCGCGAGCCACGGCGGATCCCCTGAGGTGGAGCTGCGGATCGCCGCCACTCCCAGCCTGGAAGCCGGACTGGCGGGCCGGTTGGTGCCCGCCTACACCGCCGAGCATCCAGGGGTTCGCGTGCAGATCGTGCGATGTGACGGTCGCGACGGAGTCGTCACGGCCATCAGGGAGGCCAGGGCCGACCTCGGCCTGACGGACCTCCCGGTCCCCACGGACCTGATCACCCATCCGCTGGAACGGCAGGAGATCGTGCTGATCTCCCCGCCGGGCCTCGACCTGCCGGATCCGGTCCCCATGGGCCGTCTCCACGGCATGCGCCTGGCACTGCCCGCACGAGGATCGTTGCGGCGCAGGGAGCTGGACGCCATGTTCGGCAAGTTCGCGGTCACCCCGGTGGTGGTGCTCGAGACCGACGAGCGCAACGGCTGGCTGAACGCGGTCAGAACGGGACAGGCCTCCCTGCTGTGGTATCGGGGCCTGGCCGAGATGGCCGTCCGTGCGGGCCTGGTCGTGCGCTCCTTGGAACCCGCGGTGCGGCGCGTCATCGCCGTCGTGCACGCCCGCAAGAGACTGCCGCTGAGCGCCCAGGACTTCCTGGCGACGGCGGAGAAGGGAAGTGCCGCCTAACATTCTGTGCATGACCCGACTACCGACTGCCTTCCCGGACGCACGCGCGACCCACGTCCGAGAGGCGGGCCCGCCACCCGGCCAGGGCGGAGGGGATCCGGTATCCGCGACGGGACGGGGCTTCAGGCCCCAGAAGACAAGGTTCCAGTTCGATGCAGCCGGCCCGCGCGCCGGCCTGGACGACCCGGACGCGGCTCCGCAAGGCCTGCCGGCGCACTTTGCCGGTAATGGGCTAGGCCTCGCGGGCCGACGCGCCCGTCCCGGTCGCCACCTCGGCGGACGGCGGAACCTCTGATGACCGGGACGCTGCGCCTGGGAGAGCGCACCTTCGCCCCCGGCGAGCACGCCATCATGGCGGTGGTCAACCGCACCCCAGACTCCTTCTACGACAAAGGCCGCACGTACGGCTTCGCCGCCGCGCTCGACGCCGTGGACCGGGCCGTGGCCGGAGGCGCCGACATCGTCGACATCGGCGGCGTCAAGGCGGGGCCCGGCGACGACGTCGACGCCGCCGAGGAGATCCGCCGCGTGGCCGACCTGGTCGAGGCGGTGCGCGAACGCCACCCCGGCCTCCTGATCAGCGTCGACACCTGGCGCGCCGAGGTGGGCGAGGTGGTCGCCCGCGCCGGCGCCCATCTGCTCAACGACACCTGGGGCGGCGTCGACCCCGGCCTCGCGGAGGTGGCCGCCCGCCACGGCACCGGCCTGGTGTGCGCGCACGCCGGTCGCGTGGAGCCGCGCACCCGCCCGCACCGCATCGCCTACGCCGACGTGGTGGACGACGTCATCGGCTACACCGTCGATCTGGCCGAGCGCGCCGTGGCCGCGGGCGTGGCCCGCGACGCGATCCTCATCGATCCGGCCCACGACTTCGGCAAGAACACCTTCCACTCGCTGGAGGTCAGCAGACGCCTGGACGAAATGGTGGCCACGCGCTGGCCCGTCCTCGTGGCGGTGTCCAACAAGGACTTCGTCGGCGAGACGCTCGGCGGGCTGCCGGTGGATCGGCGGCATGCGGGGACCATCGCGACACTCGCCGTTTCCGCGCTCCAGGGAGCCCGGGTCTTCCGGGTTCACGATGCCGCATCCGCCCGATCCGCACTCGCCGAGATAGCTCGGCTCGCGTAGTATCCCCGTGCCTAGCTGGGTTGCGATCAGAGTGCAGATCTTGTGCAACACCCGCTTGGAAGCATCACCGGCGGAGGAGAGCGGATGCGATTCAAGATTCTCGGACCGCTGCTGGTCGAACACGAGGGACAGGAGCTCCATCTCGGGGGCAGCCTCCAGCGGGTCGTCATGGCCATGTTGCTGCTCGAAGCGAACCGGGTCGTCCCGCTGGAGCGGATGATCGAGGCGGCCTGGGGGGAGAACCCGCCGGGCACCGCGCGCAACCAGGTGCAGATCCGGATCTCGCAGCTACGCCGCGTGCTTCACGACACGGCGCAGCCGTACCACACGCTGATCACGCGCTCGCCCGGCTACGTCGTGAAGGTGGAGCCGGCGCGGCTGGATCTGGCCGAGTTCGACGATCTGATCACGCGGGCGCGCGGCGAGGAGCCCGAGCGGGCCGCGCGCACGCTGCGCGCGGCGCTGGCGCTGTGGCGCGGGCCGGCGCTGTCCGACGTGGACAGCGACCTGATCCGGCCGATGGTCCATGATCTTGAGGAACGCCGGCTGCTGGCCAACGAGCAGTGCGTCGAGCTGGAACTGGGGCTCGGGCGCCACCTGGAGCTGGTCGGCGAGCTGCGGCGGCTGGTCGAGGCCCACCCGCTGCGCGAGCGGCCGCACAACCACCTGATGCTGGCCCTGTACCGCTCGGGACGGCAGGCCGAGGCGCTGGACGCCTTCCGCGCCTACCGCGAGATGCTCCTCGACACGCTCGGGCTGGAGCCCAGCGACGAGCTGCGCCGCCTGGAGCTGGCCATCCTCAACCAGGAGGACGAGCTCGACCGGCCCGCGCCGCCCGTCAGGCTCACGCCGGTGCCGCGCCAGCTCCCGCCGATGATCTCCACGCTCGCCGGCCGCTCCGCCGAGCTGGCCAGGCTCACCGGCATGCTGGCCACTTCGGGCGCGGACGGGCCGCTGCCCATGGCCGCCGTCGTGGGCCGCGCCGGCGTAGGCAAGACCGAACTGGCCGTGCACGCCGCCCACGAGCTGTCCTCGCACTACCCCGACGGCCAGCTCTACGTGGACCTGCGCGACGGGCAGACCGAGGCCACCGACGTGCTCAGCATGTTCCTGCGCGCGCTCGGCGTCAGCGCCATCCCGCGCTCGGCCGAGGAACGCGGCGCCCTGTTCCGCTCCACGGTCGCCGGACGCAGGCTGCTCGTCCTGCTCGACAACGCCGGATCCTTCGAGCAGATCTGGCCGCTGCTGCCCGGCGGCGGGCCCTGCGGCGTGCTGGTGACCGGCCGCGAGCGCCCCATCGGGATGGCCGAGCACTGGGTGATCAGGCTGGAGGTCCTGGACGACGCCGGTTCCGTCCGGCTGCTCATGGGCGACGTCGGCGAACGGCGCGCCGCCGCGGAACCCGACGCGCTCAGGAGGCTCGCCGCCCAGTGCGGCGGCCTGCCCCTGGCGCTGCGCATCGCCGGCGCCCGGCTGGCCGTGCGCCCCCAGTGGACGATCGAGACCCTGGTCGGCCTGCTCAGCGACTCACGTACCATGCTCGACGTGCTCAGCCACGGCGACCTGGAGGTCCGGGCCAGCCTGGAGGTGTCCTACCGGGGCCTGTCCGCGCGGGCGCGTACCCTCTTCCGGCGGATCGGACTGCTCGACAGCCCGCAGACGACCGCCTGGATGGCCGGCGCGCTGCTCGACGGCGACGCCGAGCAGGCGCTCGACGAGCTCGTCGGCGCGTCCCTGCTGACCGTCCGAGGCGGCCACTACGCCATCCACGATCTCGTACGCGCCTTCGCCGGCGAGCGCGCGCAGACCGAGGAACGCCGCGAGCAGCGGCTGGCCACCCTGGAGCGTGCCTGCTCCGCCTTCGTCCGCCTCAGCGAGCGCGCCCACGAGCGCTACTACGGCGGCCACTTCACGCTCCTGCGCGGCAAGGCGGGATCCGGTCCCTTCGCGCCCACGCTGGCCGACGCGCTCATCGGCGACGACCCGCTGACCTGGCTCGACGGCGAGCGCGCCACGCTGCTCGCGCTCGTGCGCCAGGCCGCCGCGCACGGCCTGGACGAGCTGTGCTGGAGCATCGCGATGACCGCGATCACTCTGTTCGAGACCCACGGCTACTTCGACGAGTGGCGCGCGGTCAGCGAACTCGCGCTCAAGGCCTGCCGCGAGGCGGGCAACATCCGCGGCGAGGGCGCGATGGTCTACTCGCTGAGCTCACTCGCCGTCTTCCAGCAGAGGTACGGCGAGGCCCACCCCATGCTGACCGAGGCGCTCGACCTGTTCGACGAGATCGGCGAGACCCACGGCCGCGCCCTGGCCCTGCGGAACATGGCGATGGTCGAGCGGATGCGCGGCGACATCGCCGCCGCCAGGGAGCGCTACGAACAGGCCCTGCCCCTGCTGCGCGCCGTCGGCGACCGGGCCGCCGAGGCCCACGCGCTGGTCAACCTGGCCGTCATCCACCTGGAACGGGGCACGCTCGACGAGGGCAGCCCCCTGCTTGAGCAGGCGCTGGAGATCTTCCGGGAGGAGGGCGTGCCACGCGGTGAGGCCCAGGCACTCAACTCCATCGGCCGCCTCGCGCTGCTGAAGGGCGAGGGCCGGCGGGCCCTGGAGGCGTTCGAGGCGGCGGCCGTGATCGTGCGCGACGTCCGCGACCGGATCGGCGAGGCCTACGTCATGCAGGGCATCGCCGAGGCCAGGATCGCGCTCGGCCAGCCCGACCAGGCCAAGGGGACGCTGGCGGCGGCGCTGGACCTCGCCGAGCGGCTGGGGGAGCGGCTCATCTCCGGCCGGATCCGGCTGAACCTCGGGCTGCTGATGATGGAGGGCGGCGAACGGGCCGCCGAGTCACACCTTCAGGAGGCGTACGCGTTGTTCGAGGAGATCGGCGCCGAACCATGGCGGGCGAAGGCCGCCGAGGCCCTCGCCCGCGCGCGCTGACCGGTCAGGTCTTGGGAGTGGGCGAGCCGATCGGGTTGGGCCAGTGCATGTCGTCGTCGTCGCACAGCGGCTTGCCCTCGCAGCCGATGACCGGCTTGGCCGCCGCGGTGGAGGCGACCGCCACGGTGCCGCCCGCGAGAGCCGCGGCCAGGCCCAGGGCGATAAGGATGTTGCGCATGGTGTTTCCTTCACGTTCGTTGATCGCGGACGGCGCGCGTCCGTCCGGGGGAGCGTAGGGGAAGGCGCTATCGATCCGCTTTATGCGTCTTCGCAGGCTTCTCCGGGTTTTTGCGGGCGGCGGGGAGCTCCACCACCACGCGCAGGCCGGGCAGCGCGTCCTCCAGATACACGCGGCCGTCGTGCGCGCGCACCGTCTCCCGCACGATGGCCAGTCCCAGCCCCGCGCCGCCCTCGTCGCGGCCCCGGCCCGAGTCCAGCCGGGTGAAGCGGTCGAAGACGCGCTCGCGGTCCTCCGGCGGGATGCCGGGGCCGTCGTCGGTCACGGTCAGCACGCCGTCGGCCGTCAGCGCCACCTCCACCTTGGAGGCGGCATGGCGGACGGCGTTGTCCAGCAGGTTCGTCAGCACCCTGGTCAGGTCGAGGGCGTCGCCGGTCACCAGGACCGGGTCGCAGGCCACCAGGTGGGCCTCGCCGTAGCGCTCGACGCAGCGCCGTACCACCTCGTCGAGGCCGACCGGCTCGCGGCGGGCCGGACGGCCGCCGCGCTCGTCGAGGCGGGCCAGCGCGAGCAGGTCCTCGGCCAGGCGCGACAGACGCAACGTGTCCTCCAGCACGCCCTCGGCCGTCTCCTGCCAGTCGGCGCCCTCCGGATGGCCCAGCGCCACCTCCAGCTGCAGGCGGATGCTGGCCAGTGGGCTCCGCAGCTCGTGGGAGGCGTCGGAGACCAGCGAGCGCTGGCGCTTCTCCGCCTCCTCCAGGCGGGCCAGCATGTCGTTGAGCGTGAGCGCCAGCGCGTGCACCTCGTCGCGGGCCTGCGGCACCGGCAGGCGGCGCGAGCGGGCGGTGTGGGTGATGTCGGCGGCGCCCCTGCGCAGCGCGGCGATCGGCCGCAGCGTCCTGCCGATGATCAGCCAGCTCGCCGCGGCCAGCAGCACCACCAGCGCGGGCGTACCCACGAACAGCACCTTCCCGGCCACGCCCAGGCTCTGGACGATCTCGCCGATCGGGCGCGCCGCCAGCACGGTGCGGCCCCGGTCCGCGCTCACCGCCACGACGTGCAGCGGCCCCGGGATCGCGTACGGCCGGCCGTCCAGATAGAGCGCCTCGCCCTTGAGCGCACGCTGCCTGGCCGGAGCGTCCAGCAGCGGGACCAGCCGGTCGGCGCCGTAGGTGACGTTCGCGATCCGGCCGTCGCGCTCCAGAACCTGCACGATCGTCCCGTCATGGGTGACGATCGGGCTGGTCAGCGTCTCGTTGTCGGCCTTGACCCGCACCGTCTGCGCCTGCTGGCGCAACGAGTCCTCCACCGTGCCGAGCAGCGCCCGCTGCAGCACGCTGAGCAGCACCGACGCCGAGATCGCCAGCGCCAGCGCCAGCACCGCGGCGGCCACCATGGTCAGCCGGAACCGCAGCCCCTGCCGCCGCCACCAGGCCAGCGGCGAGTCAGCCACCGTCGCCGGCCAGGCGGTAGCCCGCGCCGCGCACGGTCTGCAGCGCGTTCCTGCCGAACGGGGCGTCGATCTTGCGGCGGAGATAGCCGACATAGACCTCGACGACGTTCGGGTCGGTGTCGAAGGTGTCCCAGACGTGCTCCAGGATCTCCGACTTCGACACGACCTCGTCCCGCCGCCGCAGCAGGTACTCCAGCAGCGCGAACTCCCGCGGCGTCAGCTCGACCTGCGCCTCGCCACGCTCCACCCGTCGCCGGGCCGGGTCCAGCGACAGATCCCCGGCGGTCAGAACGGCCGGCCGCCGGCCCGCGTCCCGCCTGAGCAGCGCCCTGAGCCGCGCGACCAGCACCACGTAGGAGAACGGCTTGGTCAGATAGTCATCGGCCCCGAGATCGAGACCGTCGGCCATGTCGTACTCGCCGTCCTTGGCCGACAACATCAGGATCGGCACCCAGTTCTCCTCGGCGCGCAGGTGCTTGCAGACGTTGTAGCCGGACAGGCGGGGCAGCATGATGTCCAGGACGACCACGTCGTACTCGCCGTTGCGGGCCAGGTGCAGCCCTTCCTCGCCGTCGTGGGCCAGATCCACGGCGAACCCCTCCGCCTGCAGACCACGCTGCAGCGCCGCCGCCATACGCCGCTCATCCTCGACGACCAGAACCCTCATGCCCTGGAGTGTAGGCACCCCCGCCTGAGAACCCTCTCAGCCCACCCACCCCACGCACCCCCGGTCAAGCCGTCTCCGCACGCAGCCAGCCCCCTGAAACGGTGCCCCGCGCCACGGACACCCCAACGCTTGAAGAGCGCCGGTCCGGCGGGACGGGGTGCGGTGGAGGTCGGCGCAAGACGCGCGGCGCCCGGCCTGGGCACGCGGTGTCCGGGGCACGCGGTGCTTGGGGGCGCGGCGTCCGAGGGTGCGGCGTTCCGGGATGGTCGGCGAGCGCTTTGGGCGGTCTCGACGCTCCCGCGCACTCCGACGCTTTTGGGCGCCGGTGCGGCGGGACGGGGTGCGGTGGAGGTCGGCGCAAGGTGTGCGGAGGCCGGCCGGGGCCGGGGTGGCTGGGTAAGGGGGCCGTTGCGGCGGGGAGTTGTCCGACGTGAGAAGCGATCCCGCCGACCTGCGCCGACACACGTCGGCGGGTGGTGTGGGCGGCGGCTTCGCCGTAACGGATAGGAAGGGAGACCGCAACGTCGGGACGGGGAGCAGCTGAGAGGGCTCTCAGACGCTCTCAGGATCACCTAAGGACCGATGCACCACGGTGGGAACATCCGCATACCGTGAAGGAGTGAGATGCGCAGAGGAACGATCGTGAGGTGGGGGGTCCCGATCGCGGCCGCCGCCGTGATCGGGGCGGCGGTCGGCGCCGGTCCCGTGATCGCCGCCGTCAGCGGCGAGCCCGTCCTGCCCGAACGTACGGCCGAGCAGCTGCTGGCCGATGCCGCCGCGGCGGTCAAGAAGGCGGGTGGGCCGCCGCCGATGTCGGGCACGGTCCAGCAGACGGCTTCGCTCGGCCTGCCCGCGCTGCCCGCCCAGGGTGGTGAGGCCTCGCCGCTGGCGTTGTTGTCCGGTTCGCACGAGGTCAAGGTCTGGTACGGCGCGCAGGACCGGCTGAGGATCGCCCTGCCCGGCCAGATGAGTGAGACCAACCTGATCGTCAACGGCGACCAGACCTGGTACTGGGACAGCGGCACGAACACCGCGACCAAGGTGAAGCTGCCCGCCAAGTCCGAGCAGCGGAAGGAGCCGCTTGCGACGCCGAGCCCGACGGACCTGACGCCGCAGCAGGTCGCCGAGACGTTCCTGGACCGGGTCAACGAGGACACGGGCGTCTCGGTGACGAACACCGCCGAGGTCGCCGGCCGTTCCGTCTACCAGCTGGTGCTGACGCCCAAGGCGCAGAGCTCGCTGGTGAAGGAGGTGCGCCTGGCCCTGGACGGCGAGAACTACCAGCCGCTGCAGGTGCAGGTGTTCGCCAAGGGCTCGGCGGAACCGGCTTTCCAGGTCGGGTTCACGCAGGTGACGTTCAGCCCGCCGGCCGAGGAGAACTTCGCCTTCACCCCGCCCGCGGGCGCCAAGGTGGAGGAGAAGGACTTCGGCCAGCTGAGCGAGCCGCCGGCCGGTCACGACAAGGAGGCCGAGAAGGCCGCCGAGCAGCTCAAGGTGATCGGCAAGGGCTGGACGAGCGTGGCGGTGCTGCCGTTCAAGCAGGACGGGCAGGACGCGAACTCGCGCGAGGCCCAGACCGCGAAGCTCATCCTCGACCAGGCGACCCCGGTGAGCGGCGCATGGGGCTCCGGCAAGATGATCAAGACCAAACTGGTCACCGCCCTGCTGACCGACGACGGCCGCCTGCTGGCCGGCGCGGTCACCCCTGACGAGCTCGTCAAGGTCGCAGGCCAGTGACATCCGAGGTCATGTTGGAAGCGGGGGCGCCCTCCGGGGCGGCCCCGCCCGCCGCCATCACCACCAGTGGCCTGACCAAGCGCTTTCGCGGCGGCCAGGTCGCGGTGGACGCGATCGACCTGGACGTGCCGCGCGGGTCCGTCTACGGCTTCCTCGGGCCGAACGGCTCGGGCAAGACGACCACGATCCGCATGCTGCTCGGGCTGATCGCGCCCACGGAGGGCACTTTCACGATGCCGCCCCTGACCACGGTGGGGGCGTTGGTGGAGGGGCCGGCCTTCTATCCGTACCTGTCGGGCGAGGCGAATCTGCTGCGCTTCGACGCCGCCGACCCGAGCGCGCCGCCCAGGACCGCCAGGACGCGGGCCGCGCAGGCCCTGGAGCGGGTCGGTCTCGCCGCGGCCGCGGGCAAGCGCTACCGGGCGTACTCGCTGGGCATGCGCCAGCGCCTGGCCATCGCCGCCGCGCTGCTGCGGCCCCGGCGGCTGCTGGTGCTCGACGAGCCCACGAACGGACTCGACCCGCAGGGCACCCGCGAGGTACGCGCCCTGGTCAAGGACGTCGCCGCCGAGGGCACGACCGTGTTCGTCTCCTCGCACCTGCTGGCCGAGGTCGAGCAGATGTGCACCCACGCCGGGATCATGAGCGCCGGGCGGCTCGTCGCCCAGGGCACCATCGCCTCGCTCAGCGGCGGGCGCGCCGCCCGGATCAGGATCGACACGCCCGACCTGGAAACGGCCGCACGGGTGCTGACCGCGCTCGACCTGCCCGACGTGCGCGTGGGCTCCGACGTGACCGCGGAACTCGGCGGGCAGGCGCCGGAGCGGATCAACGCGGAACTGGTCGTGGCGGGCGTGGCCGTACGCGGGCTGTCGGTGGTGCGCACGAGCCTGGAGGACGTGTTCGTGGGACTGACGGGGGAGGGGTTCGATGTCGACGGCTGACACCCAGACCGGCGCTCGCCGGACGCCGGGACTGGTGCCGGTGAGCGAGACACGGCGCAGCGCCGAACGCGCCGCCGCGCCGCCGGAGCCCGAGCCGTCCGTGCTGTCCGAGCCCGAGCCGTCCGGCGGGGTGGTGGCGTTCTGGCGGTTGCTGCGTTCTGAGCTCGGGCTGACGTTCCGGCGTCCGCGCAACCTCATCATGCTCGGCGTGCTCGCGCTGGTGCCGGTGATCATCGGCATCGTGCTGAAGAGCATCGGCACCGAGGACGCCGACGGCGGCATGGGCGCGCTGCTGGCGGCCACGGCGGGGAACAGCCTCATGCTGACGTTCGTGGCGTTGTCGGCGCTGGTGCCGTTGCTGATGCCGATCGCGGTCGCGGTCGTCGCCGGTGACTCGATCGCGGGCGAGGCCGGGGCCGGGACCCTGCGCTACCTGCTCGCCGCGCCGGCCGGGCGGGGACGGCTGCTGGCGGTCAAATACCTCAACGCGGTCATCTTCGCCGTCGCCGTGACCGCGGCCGTGGCGGTGTCGGCGCTGGTGGTGGGGGTGGCGTTGTTCCCCGTCGGGCCGGTGACGCTGCTGTCGGGGACGACCGTGAGCTTCGCGGACGGGTTGCTGCGAATCCTCGTCACCGTCGGGTACGTGAGCGCGGGGATGGCGGCGCTGGCCGCCGTCGCGCTGGCGCTGTCGACGCTGACGGAGGTGTCGATCGGGGCCATCGCGGCCACGCTGGTGCTGATCATCGTCACGCAGGTGCTGCGGGCGTTTCCGCAGCTGGACTGGCTGGCGCCGTACCTGCTGCCGACGCATTGGTCGGGGTTCGACGGGGCGTTGCGCGATCCCATCGGCGACATGTCGGGCGGGCTGCTGGCCTTCACCGCCTACATCGCCCTGTTCCTCTCCATCGCCTGGGCGAGGTTTTCTGGCAAGGATATATCTTCATAGCTTTTTTCCTTTACGGCGGGCCAGGTGGGCGCCACCCGCCGACGTGGGCTCGCGCAGGTCGGGGGGATCGCTTCTCACGTCGGACGTGGCACCCACCGTCACGGCCCTTCGCTGACCGGGGACCGTGGCGTGGCCATCCGCCGTACACGCGTACGGGTCCGCGTGGGGTGGGGCAGGGCTGGGCGCCGTTCGTGTTGCGCCGGGCTCGACCGTGACGCGTCCCGCCGTTGCGGCGCTGACAAGCGTGGGTGTGGGTGTGGGTGCGGCGGCGGTGCCCTGACTTCGGCGGGCGTTCCGGGGGGTGCGCTACCGGGAGGTGTTCAGGCAGGGGGCTTGGGGTGTTGGGGTGCCAACGCTGGGGGTTCGGTCCTGGGCCCGGGCCTTGGGGGTCGGGCCCAGGGGTGGTGGGCTCTGGAGGGTGGGTTCCGGGGGTCTGGTTTTCCGGGTTTTCCGGGTTTTCCGGGTTTTCCGGGTTTTCCGGGTTTTCCGGGGTGGGTTAGGAGGGGCGGCGGCGGAGGGCCAGGGCGGCTACTACCAGGCCGATGACGCCTACTGCCAGGCCGGCGCCGCCCAGCAGGCGGGCGGTGTTGTCGGAGGCAGAGGACGAGGCCGCTACCGGGGTCAGTGACGGCTTGGCGGCCGGGGCGGTGGTGGCCGGGGCTGAGGGGGTGCCGTGGGCGTCGGCTGTCGCGGGGGTCAGCTTCAGGACGGGGGCCGGGTGCTCTGCCTCGGTGCCGTCGGACTTGGGGGCGTCGGACCACTTGACCACCTCACCGCCCGAGTAGGTCTGGGTGGTGGGGAAGATCAGCTGGTCGACGTCCTTCGGGAGCTGGCCCATCGAGACCTCGAACTCCTGGAACTCGCCCGGGTTGATCTTGCCGCCGGACCACTCGACCTTGGTGACGGCCTCTTCCAGGTCGCCGAACTCCGTCTTCACCGGCTGGGGCAGCTTGCTCTCCGTGACCTTGACGGTCCAGCCGGGCACGGGCTTGACGCTGACGAAGGCGAGCGGGTGGTCGGTCGGGAAGGCGACCTCGATCTTGGTGGTGCCGGCGTCGTCGCGCTCGTTCGGTACGCGGAAGGCGACCTTGGTGAACCCGCCCTGCTCGGCGGTGCCCGGGTTGATGGTGACGTGGGCCAGGGCCGGGGCGGCCAGGCCGAGGGTGAGGGCTGAGGCGGCGGCGAGCACGGTCGCGGCACGTCGGAGGAAGGACATGCGGAAATCTCCACTTCGCTGTCAGGGAAAGGGGATGAAAGGGGTGTCAGATGGTCAGGCGGGAAGTGGAGGACCGCGCCTGCTGACGGTGAGCGTGACGGCCGGGCAGACCGGTACGCGGCGGGAGGTGAAGAAGGCGGCCTGCCGTACCCGGGCAGGAACGACGCACACGAGCAGCAGCGCCAGGCGGCGGCCCAGGCGGCGCAGGAGCGACCACAGCGCGCCCTCGCCGCGCGCCAGCCACCAGCCCGTGAGCAGGGTGGCGATGAGGTGCGTGAGGAGCATGCCGGTGTTCTGGCCGAGGCCGTGCTCGGGGTCGGTCAGCGGGGAGAGGACCGCGGGGCCGGACGCGTAGCCGAAGGCGGTGTGCAGGGCGAGCTGGGTGGCGATCAGGACGGTGTTGATGGTGGCCGGGGTGCGTTCGCGGCCGGACAGGACCGTGCCCAGCGCCATGACCGCCGCGAGGCTCAGGCAGAACAAACCCGGGGTGGGGGCGGCGCCGCCGGCCATGGTGTGGGCGAGCGCGGCGAGTCCCACGCCGACCGCGGCGAAGGCGGCCGAGCGGGTGAGCCGGAGCGGGAGTTGGGCGCGCATGGGTTGCCTCATGCTCTCACGGGGCAGTGGTTGTGGTAGTCCCAAGGTGACCAATGCCTGGCTGATTTGTGGCTTTTGTCGCTAGGGTCTGTGCCGATCGCGTTGACATGAGGTGATGACGTTGCGGCACTTTGCTGGCTTACTTCTCGGCCTGGTGGTGACAGCCGCCGTGCTCGTAGGCGGAGGATGGGCAGTCCAGCAGGCGTTCGTCGCCGGCATGGGCACGCCGGTGAGCGGGCAGCGGTTGTGGATCGCGCTCGGGGCCATGGCGGCCGTCGGGCTGGTGGTCGGGCTGGTGGTGGCGGGGCGGGTCTCGCCCCTGGCCACGTTCGTCCCGTCCCTGGTGCTTCTGGCGTGGACGGTGGTCTACGCCCTCGACGCGGTACGCGCGCTGTCGCTCATCCCCGACCAGCCCACCATGCACTGGCTGCTCACCGAGGCGGGCGCGGGCAACAAGGCGATGCTGACCTCGGGCTTCTACGCCCTGCTCGGCGTCGCGATGTTCATCCCCGTGCTGATCCCCTCCCGCTGGGCCCGCCGCTACGACGACATGGACGAGGAGTACGAGCAGACGCAGGAGAGCTCCTACTACTGAGCGCCCGCGGTGTAGAGGCGGGTGACGACCTCCTCCAGGGAGTTCTCGCCCGCCATCAGCTCGTCCAGCGTGCCGTCGAACTGCATCCTGCCGTGGTCGATCACCATGACCCGCTTGCACAGCCGTTCGATGTCGCCGAGGTCGTGGGTGGTGAGCAGCACGGTGGTGCCCCGCTCGGCGTTCACGCGCTGGAGGAAGGCGCGGATGCTGTTCTTGCTGACGACGTCCAGGCCGATGGTGGGCTCGTCGAGCACCAGCACCTCGGGCGCGTGCAGGAGCGCGGCGGTCAGGTCGCCGCGCATGCGCTGGCCCAGGCTGAGCTGCCGCACCGGAGTCTTCATGAACGCGCTGAGGTCGAGCGTCTCGACGAGCTCGTCCAGCCGGACCCGGAAGTCCTTGCGATCTACTTTGTAAAGGAGCCGGATCAGTTCAAAACTGTCCTTGAGCGGCAGATCCCACCACAGCGTCGTGCGCTGGCCGAAGACCACGCCGATGCGCCGGGCCACGACCGTGCGCCTGCGCGAGGGGTCGAGCCCGGCCACGCGTACCGTGCCCGAGGTGGGGGTGAGGATGCCGCAGAGCATCTTGATGGTGGTGGACTTGCCCGCGCCGTTGGGGCCGAGGTAGCCGACGAACTCACCCGGCGCCACGGTGAAGGACAGATCGTGTACGGCATGCACGACGTTCCTCTTCACCTTGAAGGAACGCCCGGCCCGGTCCAGCTCGATCATGGTCAACTCCCGGTGGATCGGTAGCTTCGGATGCCCTGGCGCCAGGCCAGCCCGGCCAGCAGGGCGAGGACGAGGGCCGCGACGGGTCCCAGGAAGCGCATGAACTCCGGCGTGCCGAAGGGATCGGGCAGGCCGAGGACGTACAGGCCGGGCTGCCAGTTGACGAAGGCCAGCGGCAGCACGTACGTCACCCCGCGCACCAGTTCCCTGCCGTAGATCGCGAACGGGTACTGGGTGAGCTGCCCGCTGCCGTAGGTGAACGCGCTGGACACCTCCGGCGCGTCGGTCAGCACGAACTGCAGCGCCCCGGCCAGGGTCCAGAGCGCGGAGAAGATGACGAACCCGCACCCGATCATGATCGGCACCATCCACAGCCGCGACCAGGGCAGGTCGAGCGCGGTCACGGCGTAGCCGAGCACGAGCAGGGCCTGGAGCACCCGGCCGATCCGGGTGATCAGGAAGCGGTCGGTGGCCGTCTGGATCCAGGTGCTGACCGGGCGGATCAGCATGGTGTCGAACGTGCCGGCCTTCACGTGCATGCTGATCCGGTCGAGGTTGCTGACCAGCATGTCGCAGAGCGCGAAGGCCACGTTGGAGGTGCCGTACAGGAAGAGAACCTGGTCGCGGGTGAAGCCGGCCAGCGTGGTGGTGTTGGAGAAGATCACCAGGATGGCGGCCACGTCGAGCCCGGCGACCAGGAAGCCGAGCACCGTCATGATCGTGAAGGAGACCGGGTACGCGGCCGCGGCGCGCGTCCAGGTCCAGGCCAGCAGCACGTAGGTTCTAACCACCCTGGATCACCACCCGGTGGCGGATCAGGCGGGTGCCGAGCGCGCCCAGCCCGAGCATCACCGCGACCCAGAGCACCTGGACGCCGAGCGCCTGCCAGACGTCGGTCTTGCCCAGGTAGACGTCCATGGGAATCTGGACCATGGCCGCCCACGGCAGCGCCGCGGCCAGGTCGCCGAGGAAGCCGGGGAAGATGCCCAGCGGCAGCATCATGCCGCTGAAGAACGTGGTCAGCACCAGGGAGACGGCCAGGGTGCCGCGGTCGTCGAGCAGCCAGCACACCGACAGCGCCACCAGGTAGCGCCAGCCGAAGCTGACCACCACGCCGAGCGTGAAGCTGACCAGGAAGGCGCCCGCGTTGTCCGGCGCGGTGATGCCGAACAACAGGGCGCCGAGGATCGTCGGCGGCAGGCCCCGCACGATGAACAGGTAGCCCGCCCGCCCCAGGTCCTCCGCGAGCGAGCACAGTTGCAGGGAGGCGGGCCGGACCAGGTCGAGGGCGATGTCGCCGCTGCGGATGCGTTCGGGGATGGTCAGGCCGCCGCCGAACAGCTGCATCGGGCCGATGAAGGCCTGCGTGATGAAGCAGAACGTGACGGCGTCGAGCACGTCGTAGCCGGCCAGACCCGGCCTGGCCTGCCACAGGGCGATGAGGACGTAGGCGCGCAGGATGCCGAAGACGCTGTTGGTGAAGGCGCCGGCCAGTGCTGCCGCTACATAGGTGGCGTGTTTGCGGAAGCCGTACCGGACGAGCCGGGCGTAGAGGAGAATGGTGTGCACCTCCGGAGAGTGAGGGCACGACAACGGCCCGTGCGCGGGGGTGCGCACGGGTATGCCGGGCAAGCCATGCATTATGCGCCGCCGGGCCTGTGGTGGCAACGGGTTTTTGAGCGGTCGCCCCGAAATATCCGCGTAAGCGAGTTGATACTTACTGGTGGGTAGAGCGATGTTCCAGAAGGGAAGGGGATATATCGGAGGCCTTGTATGCGCATCGACAGGGACGTCTATCCCGACTACCCCATGAGCTGGCAGGCGCGCACGCTCAACGGCCTGCTGCGCGGCACGCTGAAGCCCGCGTCCAGCCTGCTGCTGCGCCACCCGCTCGCGCTCGACGCCGCCGCCCGGCTGGGCACGCTGTCGCGCCTGCTGCCGATGGCCCCGCCGGATCATGTCGGCATCGTCCCCGCCCGGTTCAGCGACTGCGGCGGCGAGTGGATCCGCGCCGGTGCGGGCCTGGACGAGCGCAAGGTGCTGCTCTACTTCCACGGCGGCGGCTACTTCTCCTGCTCGCCGCGTACCCACCGGCCTCTCACCTGGCGGCTGTCGGTCGTGGCGCGCCGCCCGGTGCTCGCCCTCGACTACCGGCAGGGGCCGGTGCACCGGCTGGCGGAGTCGCTGGCCGACGCACTGGACGCGTACTCCTGCCTGCTGGCCCGCGGCCACGCGCCGTCCGACATCCTGCTGGCGGGGGACTCCGCCGGTGGCCATCTCTGCCTGGCCACCCTGCTGGCCCTGCGCGACCGCGGCCTGCCCCTGCCCGAGGCGGCCCTGTGCCTGTCGCCGTGGGCCGACCTGACCGACGTGCCGCGCCGCGCCAACCGCTGGCAGGACCCGATGCTGCCCGCCGGGCGGGTGCGCTGGCTGGCCCGGCACTGGACGGCCGGGCTCGACCCGCGCGATCCGCTCGTCTCCCCGGTGAACGGCGACTACGCCGGCCTGCCGCCGCTGATGATCGTCACCGGCTCCACCGAAGTGCTGCGCGACGAGGCCCGCCGGGTCGCGGTCAGGGCCCGCCGGGCGGGCGTGCCGGTGCGCTACGAGGAGTGGCCCCGGATGCCGCACGTCTTCCCCATCCTGGCCGACGTGCTGCCGGAGGCCCGGCTGGCGTTCCGCCACATGGCGGCGTTCCTGGCCGACGTGCGGGGGCGGACTTTCCTCGAAGATGCCGCCTGACGGCCCATCGCTCCTGGCGCGGGGTGTAGGTTAGGTATACCTAACTAAGCTCCCGAGGGGGAATGGGGCCCGGATGTCGAAGAGCGAGCACAAGGCGACCGTGCTGCGGACCGAGCAGCTGACGCCGCACATGATCCGCGTGGTGGTGGGCGGGGAGAGCCTGCGCGGCTTCGCCACCTCCGGGCTGACCGACCACTACGTGAAGCTCGTCTTCCGCCATGAGGGCGTGGAGTATCCGGAGCCGTTCAGCGTGCAGACCTGTCGTGAGGAGATGCCCCGCGAGCACTGGCCGAGGCTGCGCACCTACACCGTGCGCGCCTGGGACCCCGACACGCTGGAGCTGACGATCGACTTCGTGCACCACGGCGACGAGGGACTGGCCGGTCCCTGGGCGGCCGCCGCCAAGCCCGGCGACACCCTCTACATGCTCGGCCCCGGCGGCGGCTACACCCCCGACCCGGCCGCCGCCTGGCACCTGCTCGTCGGCGACGAGAGCGCGCTGCCCGCGA
Source organism: Nonomuraea sp. NPDC059023 (assembly GCF_042740095.1). NCBI lineage: Bacteria > Bacillati > Actinomycetota > Actinomycetes > Streptosporangiales > Streptosporangiaceae > Nonomuraea > Nonomuraea sp. NPDC059023. The sequence goes on from NZ_JBHYIO010000029.1 coordinate 56,358, forward strand.
TCGCCGCCGCCCTGGAGGCGTTGCCGGAGGACGCCGTGGCGCACGTGTTCGTCGAGATCGACGGGCCGGTCGAGGAGCAGAAGATGGAGCGCCCGGTCACCTGGCTCTACCGCGGCGATCGGCCGGTCGGGCAACTGCTGGTCGAGGCGGTGCGGGGGCTGGAGTTCCCCGAGGGCGACGTGCACGCGTTCGTCCACGGCGAGGCCGGTTTCGTCAAGGAGCTCCGGCGCCACCTGCGGGTCGAGCGCGGCGTACCCCTGGAGCGGTTGTCGATCTCCGGCTACTGGCGGCTCGGCGTCGACGACGAGGGCTGGCGGGCGGTCAAGCGAGACTGGAACCAGGCGGTCGAGGCCGAGGAGGCCAAGGAGCTGTCGTCGTAAAACGCCACTTCAGGCCGTCCAGTCACACCCCTTACTAACCGAAAGGTAACACCCGCCTTACGCGCGATACCCCTTGGGAAAACCATGCGGAAACCCTCCGCCCGATGGGGCCACAGTGTGCTTGCCAGGTCCCAGACAGGAGAGGCGAGATCCGGATGGCGCGTGGTGCGAGCGACATGCCTCCAGGCGTGCGACCGCTGACGGTGGGCGACCCGGTCATCATCGGCCGATACCTTCTCCTGGGCCGGCTCGGCACGGGCGGCATGGGCGTCGTCTACCTCGCCGAACACCCCCGCGGCGGGCTCGTCGCGCTCAAGACCCCGCACGCGACGCACCTGGGCGACCAGACGCTGCGGGCGCGGTTCGCCGAGGAGGTCGCGTTCTCGCGGCGGGTGGTGCCGTTCTGCACCGCCGCCGTCGTCGAGGACGGCACCGACCGCGACCGGCCCTACCTCGTCACCGAGTACATCCCGGGGCCCGCGCTCTCGCAGGTCGTCGTGGCCCGCGGGCCGCTCACCCCCGATCTGGCGTACGGCGTCGCCCTCGGCGTGGCCGCCGCGCTCGTCGCGGTGCACGACGCCGGTTTCGTCCACCGGGACCTGAAGCCGGGCAACGTGCTGCTGTCCACGAAGGGGCCGCGCGTCATCGACTTCGGCATCGCCCGCGACGTCGACACCCTCGCCGCCCACACGCAGGCCGGGCAGGTCATGGGCAGTCCCGGGTGGGTGGCGCCCGAACGGCTGACGGGGGGCGCGGCCGTACCGGCGTCGGACGTCTTCTCATGGGGTTGCCTGGTCGCCTTCGCCGCGACCGCCCACCACCCGTTCGGCCGCGGCGAGACCGACGTGCTCACCCGCCGCATCCTGCTGGAACCGCCCCGCCTGGACGCCGTCCCCGCCATGCTGCGGCCCGCGGTGGAGGCGGCCCTGGCCAAGGAGCCCGCCGACCGCCCCCGCGCCGCCGACCTGCTGCGCGCGCTGCTCGCCGCGGGCGGCGTCGGCGACCCCTGGGACCTGCGCGCCGCCGTGGGTGACGTCCTGGACGAGCTCTGGACGCCCGTGCCCTACCCTCCGGGAGCAGGCAGGGTACGGCTCGCGCCGCCCCCCACCGGCGAGACCCCCAAACGCCGCCGGGCCCGGGCCGGGGCCCACTTGTCCCACGCCAGCTTCGCGGCACTGGCCACGGTCTCGATCGCGGCGATCACCGTCGTGGCCGCGGGGAACCAGGGCAGCCTCGGCTTCTCCGGCAGTTCCGTCATTCCCGACCTCCCGATCGTGCAGCCGCACGGGTCGGCGGGCTCCACCGTGCGCCCCACCACCGGCCCGGCCTCCGGAGTACCGGCCCCGATCACCACACCCCCGTCCAGCCCGGCCGTCACGCTGACCCGCACCCTCAGCCCCAGCGCCGTCCCGACCCCGTCGTCCCACCGCCACTCCTCGGGCAGCCCGCCCCCGGGAACGTTCCTCCCTGAGCCGTCGGAGGACGACGACTGCGTGAACCCGGCGGGCCGCAAGCGGGGGAACGCGGCCAAGCGGGACTGCCCGGTGCCCTCGACCAGCATCACCACGATCCCCCAGGAGGGGCCGGGCGAGGAATCCCCCACCCCCACCACCTCCCCGCCCCTGACTCCCACTCTCACCTCCACCCCGACCACCACCTGACCCCGCGGCCCTGCTCAACCCCACGGTGCAGGTCGCGGCCGGGGTTGCCGCCCGGCGCTCGTGCACCGGTGTCTCGTCGGGGAGGCCGGCCCGCTCCGGCAGGTGTTGCCCCGGCTCTGAGCAGCGGAGGCTGTCCCTGACCGGGCACATCGGCACCGGGCTGATCTCGAGCGCCCTGCGCCGCGGCCGGGAACAGTGGGCGTCGGCCGTTCCCGTGCGGGCCGAATCCCGATCCGGTGCCCGGATAACCGATTCCGAACTGTCGGTCGAATTTGATACAACAGTCGCCGGCGTGCTTGGCGAAGGGAACAGCGTGACAACACGGGCGGAGTTCACGGTCCCAGGGGCGCGCCATGATCGGCGGGGCCCGGCCCGCTGGATCTGGTCGCACCTGCGCCGCCAGCCGCTGTACCTGACCGGGTCCCTGGTCGGAGCGGTCGCGATGGTGGTGCTCAACGCGGCCATCCCCGGCCTGGTCGGTGACGCCTTCGACGCCGTCCTCGCCCGGCAGGACGTGCTCCCGATCGCCCTGGTGCTGCTGGGCGTCGTCGCGGTGCGCGGCCTGCTCGACTTCTGCGCCCGCCTGAGCAGCGAGCTGCTCGCCAACCGGCTCAACCGCGACACCCGCGACGAGCTGTACGTGAGCCTGCTCGGCAAGAGTCAGACCTTCCACAACCGCCAGCGCGTCGGCGATCTGATGGCCCGCGCGGCCAACGACATCAGGCAACTGCGCATGCTGGTCGCGCCCGGCCTCGACATGATCGTCGACTCCGGCGCCCAGGCCGTCATCCCGCTGGTGTTCATCGCGTTCATCGACCCGCGGCTGCTGCTCGTGCCCGCGATCTTCATGGTCGCCTTCGGCTTCTCGCTGTGGCACTACATGCGGCAGCTCAATCCGGTCGCGACCGGGATGCGCGAGAGGTTCGGCACGCTGAACGCCGGGCTGAGCGAGGCCGTGCGCGGCATGGAGGTCATCAAGGTGACCGCGCAGGAAGGCGGCGAGCGGCTCAGGTTCCGGCGCAACGCCCGGACCTACCGCGACCTGTTCGTCCGCGAGGGCCTGGTCCGCGCCCGCTACCTGCCGACCCTGCTGCTCGCCGTGGCCATGGCGGGGGCCCTGTGGCACGGCGTCCACCTGCACTCCACAGGTGCCCTCACCCTCGGCCAGCTGATCGCGTTCATGGGCCTGATGGGCCTGCTGCACTTCCCGACGAACGTGTCGACGTTCACGTTCTCACTGGTCCAGCTGGGCTTGGTGGGCGCGCGCCGCATCCTGGAGATCATGAACGCCGAGACGGAGCTCGACCAGCACGCCGACGGCCACACGGCTGCGATGCGCGGCGAGGTCGTGTTCGAGGACGTCTCGTTCGGTTACGCGGGCGCACAGGTCCTGAAAAACCTGTCCTTCACGGTACGGCCCGGCGAAACGGTGGCCATCGTCGGCGAAACCGGCTCGGGCAAGAGCACGCTGACCAAGCTCGTCTCCAGGACCTTCGACGTCGACTCCGGGAGGATCCAGGTCGACGGCGTCGACGTGCGCGACTGGAACCTCGACTCGCTGCGCTCGCAGATCTCCACCATCGAGCAGGACATCGTGCTGTTCTCCCGTCCGGTGGCCGAGAACATCGCCTTCGGCCTGGGCCAGCAGGCCAGCCGCGAGGCCATCGAGGCCGCGGCGGCCGACGCGCAGGCCGCGGAGTTCATCGCCGAGCTCGAGGACGGCTACGACACCGTGATCGGCGAGCGCGGCGTCACGCTGTCCGGCGGCCAGCGCCAGCGCCTGGCCATCGCCCGCGCCCTGCTCACCGACCCGGCCATCCTGATCCTCGACGACTCGACCAGCGCCATCGACTCCGGCACCGAGGACCTGATCCAGCAGGCGATCGAACGCATCCAGTCCGGCCGGACCACGCTGCTGATCACGCACCGGCTCGCCCAGATCCGCTGGGCCGACAAGGTCCTGCTGCTCCGGCGGGGCGAGGCGGTCGACTTCGGCACCCACCACGAGCTGCTCGGCCGAAGCCCGCTCTATCGCCGGATCTTCTCCCACTACGACGAGGTGGAGGTGCCCGTCTAGATGGGTTTCCTGATGGACGGCCTGGAGGCCGAAGACTACGACCGCGCCTACAGCGACCGCGACCTGCTCCGCCGTATCCTGCGCTACTTCTGGCCCAAACGATGGGCGATGCTCCTGGTCGCCCTGATGGTCGTGCTCGGCTCCGCGGCACAGGCGGCCGTACCTCTGATGAGCAGTTCGGGCATCGACAGGATCGTCGCGGGCGGCAACATCTGGGCACTGGCCGGAGGCATCCTGCTCGCGGGCGCCCTCGGCTGGGCGTTCAGCTTCGTCCGGCAGTGGTTCAACGCCAAGGCCACCGGCGACGTGGTGCTCAACCTGCGCGAGGACGCCTTCGACGCGGTCCTGGAGCGGGACATGTCGTTCTACGACGAGAACCCGTCCGGGCGGATCGTCAGCCGGGTCACCTCCGACACCGACGACTTCGCCAACGTCGTCGGCCTCAGCATGGACCTGCTCAGCCAGGTGCTGGTCGTCGGCTTCGTCACCGCGCTGCTGTTCACGCGCAGCGCTCCGCTCGCCCTGCTGACGCTGGTCATCGCGCCGATCGTGATCCTGTGCGCGCTGCAGTTCCGGCGGATCGCGCGCACCACCACGCGCCGGGCCCAGCGCTCGATGAGCCGGGTCAACGCCAACCTCAACGAGACCATGGGCGGGATCGCCGTCGCCAAGAACTTCCGCCAGGAGCAGCGGGTCTACGACGAGTTCCGTCCGATCAACGAGCAGAGCTACGCGGTGAACCTGCGCCAGGGCTTCGTCTTCTCCAGCATCTTTCCGCTGCTGTTCCTCATCGCCGGACTGGCAGAGGTGGGGCTGGTCCTGGTCGGCGGCAGGTCGGTGGTGGACGGCGGGTTGTCGGCCGGTGACTGGTATCTGTTCCTGCAGGCCATCGCGTTCTTCTGGTTCCCGCTGACCTCGATCGCCGCCTTCTGGTCACAGTTCCAGCAGGGCCTGACGGCGGCCGAGCGGGTGTTCGCACTGATCGACGCGCCCCCGCGAGTGGTACAGACCGACGCGCAGCCGGTCGGCAGGCTGGCGGGGCGGATCGAGTTCAGTGACGTGAGCTTCGGCTACTCCGCCGAGGTCCCGGTCCTTCAGGACTTCAGCCTCACGATCGAGGCCGGGCAGACCGTGGCGCTGGTCGGCCACACGGGGGCGGGCAAGTCCACGCTGAGCAAGCTCATCACCCGCTTCTACGAGTTCCAGGACGGCACCCTCCTCATCGACGGCCGCGACATCAGGACCCTCGACCTCCCGGCCTACCGCCGGCAGATCGGGGCGGTGCCGCAACTGCCGTTCCTGTTCAGCGGTACGGTCGCCGACAACATCCGCTATCCGCGCCCAGAGGCCACGGACGAGGAGGTGCTGGAGGCGGCCATCGGTGTGGGAGGCGGCGACTGGATCGAGACGCTGCCCGACGGCCTGGCCAGCGACGTCGGCGAACACGGCAGATCCCTGTCCATGGGCCAGCGCCAGCTCGTGGCCCTGGCCAGGCTCCTCATCCAGAACCCCGCGATCGTCGTCCTGGACGAGGCGACGGCCAGCGTCGACCCGCTGACCGAGGCGCAGATCCAGGACGGACTCGACACCGTGCTGGCCGGCCGGACCTCCATCGTGATCGCGCACCGGTTGTCCACGATCGAGCACGTGGACAGGATCATCGTGCTCGACCACGGCCGGATCGTGGAGCAGGGCGATCACTCCACACTGCTGGCCAAGGGCGGGCGCTACTGCGAGGTGTACAACACCTACTTCAGGCACCAGTCGCCCAACTACCGCCCCGGCACCGGCTTCGTCACCGTCAATTAGCCGGCCACCGCACTGACGACGACACGGATCAGCTCGAGGTCATCCGAGCGCGGCCTGTGTCGTCCCGTGGTGCGCCTCTTTGGTGCGGCGGTGATGCAGGACGATCACCATGGGTTAGCGGGTTGGCGTCGGCTCGTGTGCGGCGCTGCGTGCGGCCTGGCGGAGCAGGTACAGCGCCGCCAGCCACGCCCAGCACCAGCCGAGCGGGATGACCAGGCGGGAGAACACCCAGTCGATCGAGGAGTGCGGCATGATCAGTGTGCCGGTCACCAGGACGCCGGGTGCGGCCACGGCGAAGCCGAGCATGGCGAGCGCCCAGGGCCGCCCTCCGGGTCTCTGGGCGAAGGTGCGGGCCAGCACGCAGCAGGCGGCGGTCGCCGCGAGGTACAGCGTGAAGACCGACACCGTGTGCAACTGTTCGTGCCAGCTCGCCGGGAAGGTGACGTCGGGAAGGGCGTCCTGTGGTGTTCCGGGCGGGTAGCCCTTCTGGGGATCGGTGACGAAGACGCCGGTGCAGATCATGGCGACGCCGTACGCGGCGATGAGCCCGGGAGCCCAGCGGGAGGCGGGCAGCGTGCGGCGGACCCCGGCGGCGAAGGCGATCAGCAGCAGCCCGGTGACGACGAAGTTGCCGATCTGCAGCCATCCCCGGTCTCCGGTCATCAACTGGCTCGGGCCGTGCACGAGGATGTCGAAACCGCTACGGGTCAGCATGTCGGCGTGAAACAGGACGAGGAAGGCGGGTACTCCGAGACTGCCGCAGCGCAGGAGAGCGCGAGTGGAAAGGGCCATGCCACTGATTCGACTCGGAGCGGGGCATCGGCGGACAGCGCACTAAGAGCTGGAGCGGCCCTACTTTGGTACGGGATCAACGTGGTGCCGGCCGGCATCGGCCACGGGATCAGGTCGCTGTCAGGGCAGCAAGCTGAGCGCCTTGGTGAGGCCGGGGTCGCGGCCGTTGGAGAGGTCCTTTGCGGTGAGAGGGGCGTGGTGGTCCGGTGGGACGCCGATCGTGTTGATGATCTCCTTGTTCGGGCCGAGGCCGTACCGCATGGGCAGTTCCAGAACGCTGCCGTCGTCGAGGAGGAAGCCGCCGGCAGGACCGGAGACGATTCCCGCCGTGCGGGTGCCGACGAGCGTGCCCAGGCCGAGGTCCTTGACCGCGGCGCTGAAGGCGTCGCACGCCGACGCGCAGCCCCGGTCGGTCAGGACGACGAGCGGCAGGTTCAGCAAGGGGACCGTGTCGTCGGTGACCTTGGGCTGACAGGTGTTCCTCGCGTCGCACAGGTAGCCGATGGTCTTGCCGTGGGCGAAGGCGCTCACCAGTTTGACGGCTGTGCCGGGGAAGCCGCCGCCGTTCCCGCGCAGGTCGAGGACGACGCCGCGCAGCGGGCCTTCGTCGCGCATGCGTGCGATGTCGTCGAAGACCCTTTTCTCGCCACCGGGGAGGAAGCCGGCCAGTTTGACGTAGGCGACGCCGTCCTTCAGCCGCTTGGAGAAGCCCAGCGGCGATCCCTCGTAGGCGGCGGGCTTGATCGTCACGGACCAGGTGCGGCCGGTGGCGGGCCGGTGCAGCGTCAGCCGTACCGGCGCCTTCGTGGCCGGATCGCCGATGAGGACGTTCACCGTCTTACGCGACAGGATCCCGTCCGTCAGCGCCGGGGTTCCGTTGACGGTGCGGATGACGTCGCCGGGCCGCACGCCCAGCCGGGCGGCCGGGCTCCCGGTTCGCACCATGGTGATGAACAGCGGTGGCGCGCCGGCCGGGTCGTCCTCGGCTGGTGAGTGGCCGGCGATGCCCGTGCCGAACTCGATCATCCCACCCTTCTCCTTTACCGGAGCCGGGCCCGGTTCCTCGCGTACCCAGGCGGCGTGGTTGTCGTGGAGGGCGGAGACCATGGCCCTCATCGTGGCCGCCGCGAGGGCTTGGCGCAGGTCGGGGTCGCTGGGCAGCCTGTCGGCGATCCGCTGGTAGACGGTGCTGAAGGTCGTCCAGTCGGCGGTACGGTCGCCGGCCAGCGGGGGCAGCATGGCATCCGGCTGGTCCTTGCCCCGGCGCTGGAGCTCCTGGGTGAGCCCGGCGAAGGCCGCGGTCAGCAGCACCTGATGGTTCAGGACGGGGCCGCCGGCGTACTTGGCGAGGATGCAGTGGTAGGCCTGGGCGAGCGTGCCGGTGGTGGTCGGGCTGAGCGGAGGTGACTCGCCCATGGGGGCGGGCGCGCACGGCGCCGCTACGGCCGGGGCCGGCGTTCCCGCGCAGCCAAGGGTGACCAGGGGCACGAGGGCCGCCGCGAGGAGTGAGCGTAGGTTCATGCGCCAAGGCTGGAAGGAGCCGCGCCGGTCGCGCATCTGACCACGGTCATGATCTGAACCCTGACCTGCGGCATATGGGCGCCCTACGTCTCAGCTCCTAGGCTCGCGACCATATGGACACTCTTCTGCGCAAGCCGGCGATCCAGGATGGCGGCCTGGCCGTTGCCCTGCTGATCGCCACGATCGTGCTGAACGATGCGGGCACCAGCGTGCGCAGAGGCGCCGGCTTGCCGGTGGACGGGGAGTGGCCCGCCGCGCTGACGATCTGGTGGACCGCGACCGCGGTCTGCGTGGTGGCCGTGGCGGTCCGCCGCCGATGGCCGGTCACCGCGCTTGCCGCCGCCTGCCTCGCGACCGTGGCGCACATGGCCGTGATCGCCGGGCCGACGCCGGCGGACCTGGCCGTCCCGATCACGCTCCACGCCGTCGCGCAGCTTCATCGCCGCACGTTGTCGCTCGCCCTGTCCGGCGCCACGTTGCTCGTGGCGACGGGATGGTCGGCGTACGTGGCGCTGGACGGCCGGCCGGACGGCTGGTCCGTCGGCGAGTCGCCCGGAGCCGAGGCCGAACTCGTCGTGCGGCTGCCACTCGGCAAGCCGCAGGCCGTGCCGGCTCCCGACGAGCAGGACCGGCCGCCGATCGGGCCGACGGACTGGGGCGGGTTCCCCATCCTTCTCCCCGTGCTGGTGGCCGCATGGGCGATGGGAGCGGGAGCCCGCCACCGCCGCGACTACCTGGACGAGCTCACCGCGCGCGCCCATGACCTCGAACGCGAGCGCGACCAGCAGGCGGCCCTGTCCGCGGCCGCCGAGCGCGGCCGGATCACCCGTGAACTGCACGACGTGGTCGCCCACGGCCTGTCGGTGATCGTCATGCAGGCGCAAGGCGGCGCGGCCGCGTTCGCCAGGCGCCCGCAGGACACGATCGCCGCCCTTGACACGATCGTCGAGACGGGCCGCGCCTCGCTGGCCGACATGCGGCATGTCCTGGCCGCCACCGGACCGCCCTCGACGCACCCCGTCGCAGGACTTGTCCGGCTACCTCACCTCGTCGACAAGGTACGCGCGTCCGGCACCCCCGTCGAACTGCACGTCAGCGGCTCGCCGAAGCCGCTGCCGACCGCGGTCGACCTCGCGGGATATCGGATCGTCCAGGAGGCGCTGACCAACACGATGAAGCATGCCGGGCGCGGCGCGCGGGCGCGCGTGGACCTCACCTACGGCGAACGCGAACTGATCGTCGTGGTGAGCGACGACGGCCTGACCGCCCGGCAGCCGGGGAACGCGGGCAACGGGCTGCGCGGGATGCGCGAGCGCGTGTGGGTGCTGGGCGGCTCGATCAGTGCCGGACCCGGGCCGGACGGCTTCGCCGTACACGCTCGACTGCCTTTTGACGGAGGCCCGGCATGATAAGAGTGCTCCTCGTCGACGATCAGGCCCTGCTCCGCGCCGGCCTGCGGATGATCCTGGACAACGCCGAGGACATGGCCGTGGTCGGCGAGGCGGCCGACGGCGGCCACGTGGTGCCACTGGTCGCCGAGACCAGGCCGGACGTGGTGCTGATGGACATCCGGATGCCCGACGTCGACGGCGTCGAAGCCACAAACCTGGTCCGCGCCCGCTTCGATCAGCCGCGCATCCTCATCCTGACCACCTTCGACCTCGACGAGTACGTCTACGCGGCGCTGCGGGCCGGCGCCAGCGGCTTCATCCTCAAGGACACCCTCGCCCCCGACCTGCTCTCGGCGATACGTGCGGTGGCCCGAGGCGACGCCATCGTGGCGCCCGCCGTGACCAAGCGCCTCATCGAACGCCACATCGGCACGAACGCGGACCCTATGCCTCGTTCCGACCTTGAACTGCGCAGCTTGACCGAGCGGGAACGGGAGGTGCTCGAACTGATCGCCCGCGGCCTGTCCAACGCCGAGATCGCCGGTCGGCTCTTCCTCACCGAGGGAACGGTCAAGGGGCATGTGAGCCGCATTCTGGCCAAGCTGGAGTTGCGCGATCGTGTCCAGGCGGTGGTGTTCGCCTATGAGTGCGGCCTGGTCAGAGCGGGAACCTGGTAGGCGGCGTCCGAAATCGCAGGGCTGTGTGCGTGGGTCCGCGGCCCTCTCTAGGTCGCCAGGGTCTCTCGCCAGTCGGTTTGCCGCTCATGGGGTAGGGCGAGGGAGCCGATGAGGTGCCAGGTGGCCGCCAGAGCGCAATATTCGCACGGCCAGGTTGTCGCTGAGGGAGTCAGTGGAACCGGTCTGGCCGGCAGCCGGCGAGCTCGGGGGCTGGTGAGCCGGTGAGGATTTCGGTAGCGGCGAGGCGGCCGGTGGCGGCGGCCAGGGTGATCGCCGAGTGCATCACGGTGACGTACAGACCCCGGGTGCCGCCAGGCCGGCCGATGACCGGTTCCCCGTCGGCAGGCATCGGGCGCCAGCCGATCTCGACGGAGGCAACCTTCGTGCCGGCGGCTCCGGCGAAGGAAGCGGCGAACCGGTCGCGGACACGCTCGGCGGTCTCGAGCAGCGCGGCCTGGTCCGTCTCGCCGCTGTAGGCCATGGGGGCCAGGACCGTACCGTCGTCGAGCTGCCGGACCTCCAGCGACGGCGTCGCGACGATCGTTCGGACCAGGCCCGGCGCTGCGCGCAACCGGACGAGGACGGCGGGCGACGGCTCGATGGGCAGGGTGATGCCGATCCCGGAGCACAGGGCAACCGTGCCGGTACCGGCGGCCAAGACGACGGTCTCAGCGGGAACGTCTCCGGCGGTCGTCCGGATACCGCTCACCGTGCCCGCCTGGTGGTCGAGGGCAGTCGCCAGTACCCCCGTCAGCAACCGCGCGCCCCGGTCGCGTGCGGCGGCGACCAGGAGATCGGTCACCGCGACGGGGTCGAACGCCGCATCTTCCGGGCGGTGAACGGCCACGGCCGGGGGATCGAGCAGGTGCGGTTCCAGCGCTGCGACATCCTCCGTGCGCGGTCCCGGGGTCTCGTCGAAGCCGTCCCAGCTGAGTGAACCCGACCAGCGGACCGACAGTTCGGGAAGCTCCGTCTCCAGCCGCCGGTACTCCTCCAGCGCGAGGGAGCGCAGCGGCGCCGAGGGCGAGTCGCCGGCGACCGATCGTCCGATCCAGGCGAAAGAAGCGCGGGTGACGCCCGAACCCGGCAGGCCTGCATCGATCAACGTGACGGGTCGGCCGCGCCCGGCCAGGTGGTAGGCCAATGACGCCCCGATGATGCCGGCGCCAACCACGACGATGCCACGATCATCCATGCCAGGGTTCTAGCAGGTGAGGCACTGCCGCGACACCGGATATCGGCCACCATGCCACCCGGATAGCCAGCGGTCAGGCGGTTTCTTTGGGGAATAGGGCGTGGCTGGGCGGAGGGCCTCCACTACCAGCCCCTACGCCATCGGCGCCTGACCGCAATGGTCAGGAGGCGCTGTGTGCCCTGATGGTGTCGGTGATCCAGGAACGGTAGTGGGTCACGTCGGTCCAGATGCCGACTCCTGGCCCACCCCTGGGGTTGGTGGAGCAGCCGGCGTCGCCGTTCGTGCGGTCCGCCATGTCGTCGCCGTCGCGCGAGGTGGCTCCGACCAGCTCCCACCGGCCGCCGACCTTGCGGATCTGTGGACCGCCTGAGTCGCCGTTGCAGGCGCTGGCAGCACGCCCGTTGAGCTCACCGGTGCACAGCTCCTCGCCTCGGTTGAGGGAAGAGCACCGCGTGTCGGGTACGCGTACGGTGTCGAGTTCCTGCAACTGCCGTGCACCGTTCGAGCAGGTCGGATCGTCGGAGTCGTCGCAGGTCATGCCCCAGCCGATGACGCGGCTCGGCTCGCCTACCCGGCCTGGGCCGTCGGCGATGCGGATGGGCTCGAGGTCTACCGGCCGATCCAGCTGGACCAGCAGGATGTCGTCCTTGGGTTCCCCGCGCATGCCGGGCTTGTCCTGGTTGGGATGGGTGATGACGCGCTTGACGCTGGTGCGAGTTCCGCCTGTGTCACGCTCGAGTGAGCCGATCCGCACCTGCGTCTTGCCGGGCTTCATGAGTCCCTTGCAGTGGGCGGCGGTGACGACCCAGTCCGGGGCGATGAGGGAACCGCCGCAGTGGTGCTCGGGTAGTTTCCGCAGCTGGAACGAGACCATGAACGAGTAGGTCTCCGTCGCGGCCTTTCCACCGATGATCGCGGGGCGGCCGGTGCTCGCCGCGGCCGTGGTCGCGGTGGTCAGCGCGAGCCCGGCGGCCATGAGGGTGGCGAGCACCACTGATCGTCTGCCGGTTGCCTTGAACACAGGTCTCCAGTCGGTCGAGAGGTGCGTGCGGGGGCCCCGACGCTTCGCGCGGCGTTCTGCCAGGTCAACATGCCCGCGGTGCCAGGCTACCTGCGATTTTCGTTGGAACCGACGTAAGCGATCATGCTTGTGACCGGGCGAGAATGAGGATGAGTGGCGCACCTCCCTCATCGAGACTCGTGACCACCCCCTGTTTGGTGACATCGACAAGGGCCTGCGCTACCAGCTCAGGTTGGACTTGGGCGTAGGTGAGGGGGCCGCGCCGGCCGTAGGGGCTGCCCGCCCAGCCGGGCGGCTTTGCCGTAGTGGCTGGTGTCGGTCACGGTGGTGACCGCGGTCGCGGACCAAGTGGCCGGGCCGGACAAGTCGAACGGCCCGCCATGCTTGGGCCGGCGGGGGCTGGCCCGCATGAACTCCTCGCGCGAAGGCTCCGGACGCCCATCAGGTGCTGCATCTGGCCAGTTTCTGGTCGGCGGCGATGAGGCTGGCCTCGCTCGCGACGACTTCGCCGAGCCGCCCATGCTCCTTGGCTTCCGCCAGGCGATCCCGGAAGCTGGCCAGGCGGGGCATCTCGTCTGGGGCGACGGATACAGGCGCCTGAACCAAGAAAGCTTGTGCTCAGCGGGAGCCCATCACTGGCCGTCGAAGGGGGCCTGGTTGAGGTCAGCCATCTTTGGCGGGGTCGAGATGGCGGGTGTCACCGAGGCTGACGACCTGGCGGTTATGGAAGAAGTCGTCTTCGCGCAGCGTGGTGATGCTGCCGGATGGCGCCCGGAAACTGGCATGGCCGACCGCCTTGATCGGCATCTTGATCCACGAAGCCACGACGAGTGTCAGGGAGCCACCGTGCGTCACGATGATCTGGTGTTCGCAGGGGCGCTGCACGACCTCGTCCATGGCCGCGTAGATGCGCTGCGCCCACGCCGCCTTGGTCTCGGCGCCCTCCACACCCTCGTCATGTTCCAACCGCTCCCCGACAGCCGGCGGCGGGACGAATCGCTGGTCCAGCCACTCCTGTGGCCTTCCCCCCGCCTCTCCGTAGGACTTCTCCCGCAGCCTGCGATCCAGGATCGGTTTCACGCCGAACAGTTCGGCAACCTTCTCGGCCGTTTGCCGGGTGCGCCGCAGATCCGAGGAGAACAGCTCCACATCGACGCCGTCCGGAACCTCGGCCCGCAGCGCCTGGGCAATGGAGGCCGCCGCGCGGAGGCCCGCTGGCGTCAGCTGCGAATCATGCCAGCCGCCGACGACCCCCTCGACGTGGTGCGTCGCCTCCGGATGAGTGACAACGTAAATGGTGCGCATGCGAGTGATCTTAAGAGCGATTCACAAGAGCGACGCACACGCCTCATCGGGCCAGGGTGAAACCCCGTTGGATGAAGGGGAAGGCGTTTGCTTGGTGCGGTGAGGGCGAAGTCGATCGTTCGCAACGACTGGATGCTGCTGTCCATCGTCATGCGCGAGCTGGTGGAGGCAGAGCCGCGCCCCGGCCTGCCGATGTCCGCCTACGAGCTGGCCGTCCGCCGTGGGCTCCGGCGATCGGCACGGTAGACGCCGCCGCACCCGGCGACTCGTTGCGGGTACTACCGGGGCTTGGGAAGCTCGCCGCCGGATGGGCCGCGGTCAGGGGACCGGTACTGCTTCCTCGGTGAGTTTGCCGTCGGTCATGGTCAAGGCGGTGTCGACCATCGCCAGGGTGGCCAGGTCGTGCGTGACCATGATGGTGGCCAGGTTGTTGCGCTTGGTGAGCTCGGCCAGCAGCGAGACGATCTGCTCGCCGCGGTGGTGGTCGAGCGCGCTGGTGGGCTCGTCGACCAGGAGGACATCGGGCGCGTTCATCAGCGCGCGGGCGATGTTGACGCGCTGCCGTTCGCCGCCGGAGAGCTGGTGCGGGCGCTTGTGCTCCTTGCCCGCGAGGTGCATGGCCAGGAGCAGTTCCCGGGCCCGTACGCCGGCCGCGCGGGGGGATTGTCCGGCCAGGTGCGCCATGACCAGGAGTTGATCGAGCGCGGTGAGGGAGGGCAGCAGGTTCGGCTGCTGGAACACGATTCCGATGTGGTCGCGGCGCACCTTGGTGCGTTGGGCCTGTCCGGCTTGGGAGAGGTCCTGGCCGGCGATGGTGACGGTGCCGGAGGCGGGGGTGATGAGGGTGGCGGCGACGGCGAGCAGGCTGGACTTGCCCGAGCCGGACGGGCCGACGACGGCGGCGAACTCGCCGGGTCCGACGGTCAGGCTGACGTGGTCGAGCGCGGTCAGTGTGTGGTCCCCGTCGGGGTAGGTCAGGACGATGTCGGTGAGTTCGAGGGTCATCGGGAGGCTCCCAGGGCGATCAGCGGGTCGACGGAGGTGATTTTGCGGATGGCCAGCGCGGCGCCGGCAGCGCCGAGCAGGATCATCACCGCCACCGGTACGACGGTGGTGGTCACCGACAGCACGAACGGGACGGTGCCCTCGGCGAGCGCGCCGAGGGCCGCGCCGAGCGCGCCGCCGATGCCCGCCCCGGCCAGCAGTACGATGACGGCCTGGGCGAGCGCGTCGCGCAGCAGGTAGCCGGAGCTCGCGCCGAGCGCCTTCAGGACGGCGACGTCGCCGCGCCGCTGGATCGTCCACACGGTGAAGAACGCGCCGATGACCAGGGCCGAGATCGCGAACAGGAAGCCGCGCATGAGCTGGAGCGAGCCGTTCTCGGAGGAGAAGGAGCCGATCGCGGCGGGCGCCTGTGCCAGCGCGACCGTCGTGGTGGCGAGCTTGGTGTCGGCCGCGGCCAGGTCAGGGGCGCCGCTGGTACGAAGAGCCAGGACGGTGGCCACCGTGTCGGCGCCGGTCTGGCGGCCCATCCGTTCCCAGTCGCCGATGCTGATCCAGGCGAGCGGGGCGTGGCTGTAGGAGGCCTCGCCCCCGGTCGCGGCGACGGCGAAGTCCTTGCCGGAGATCTGTACGATGTCGCCGGCCTTCAGCCCGCTGTCTGCTGCGAGCGCTGCGGACAGGACGACCTTGCCGGCGTCCACCGGACGCCCGGCGGCGAGTTCGCCGCCGGGCTTGACGCCGAACAGGGCCACCCCCGCGCTCTGACCGTCGCCGTAGGCGAGCCTCGACATGGAGACGCCGAGCCGCTCAGCGGTGACGCCCGGCACGTGCTGCCAGTCCCGCCACGTGGCGTCGGTGATGCCGCTGTCGGCGAAGGCGGGCTCCTCACCGCTGTCGAAGACGAGGTGATCGGCGGGCAGGTTCTCCACCGCCGAGATGTTCTCCTGCGCCAGCCCGGCGGTCAGGCCGGACAGCATGGTGACCAGGAGGGTGATGAGAAAGACAACGGTGCCCATCAGGGCGAACCGTCCCTTGGCGAAGCGCAGGTCTCTGAGCGCCACGAACACGGCGCGCCCCCATTTCGGACGAAGTGGAATCTGACTGCCGCAGCCTGCTGGTCACCGGGGTTCCCGCACATCGTGCACTCGGTCGGTCCGGAATACTTCTTTTGAACGACGCGGCAGGCGATCGCCACTGCGTACGCTGAGTGAGAAATGTCTGACTATCTGTTCCCGCCCGCTCTGCGGCTGCTTCGCTGGGCGATCCACGGCACCTTCGCGATTCTCCTGGTGATCGCGGTGCTCGGCGTCGCTCGGCAGGGTCAGGCCCTGCCGGCGATCGGGGGGACACTGCTCGGCGTCCTGTACGCGGCGGGCATCCTCATCGAAGGGCGATTGCCGCACTACGGCGGGCGGACGCACCTGCGGCTGGGGCGCCTTTGGCTGGGGGTGATCACACTCGGGTGGGCGGCGCTGGCCGTTGCCGCGCCGCAGTTCGTCTGGCTGGCCTTCCCGCTCTTCTTCGCCTACCTCCACCTTCTACCACTGAGCGTGGCGTTGCCCGGGGTGGCGGTGCTGACCATCGCCGCCATCGTGGCGGCCGCCTGGCATGCGGGCCGGCTGAGTCCCGCGCAGATCATCGGGCCGACGATCGGCGCCGCCGTGGCCACCCTCATGGCGATGGTCTACAAGGCGCTCTACGCCGAGAGTGAGGAACGCCGCCTGCTCATCGACGACCTGGTCCGTACCCGCGGCAAACTGGTCGAGGCGGAGAGCGACGCCGCCCGCCTGGCCGAACGCGAACGCCTGGCCCGCGACATCCACGACACCCTCGCGCAGGGCATGTCCAGCATCATCCTGCTGCTGCGCGCCGCCCGCCGCGACCTCGCCAACGATCCGGGGGAGGCGGAGCACCGCATCATCGAGGCGGAGGCGGCGGCGAAGGAGAACCTGGAGGAGGCGCGCAACTTCGTGCGGGACCTGGCCCCGCCCGCCCTTCAACACTCCTCGCTGGTCGCGGCGCTGCGCAGGATCAGCGACACGGCCGTGGCCGGCACCCGCACCACGGTGCGCTTCGAGGTCTCGGGCACCCCACTCCCGCTGCCCGCCGACTACGACGTCACGCTGCTGCGCGTCGCCCAGGGCGCGCTGGGCAACGTCAGCCGCCACGCCGGAGCCGAACATGCCGCCGTGACCCTCACCTACCTGGACGACATGGTCATGCTGGACGTCTACGACGACGGCCACGGCTTCGACCCGAGCGATCCCGCCGGACAGGCGACGGGCACCGGATACGGCCTGCGGGCCATGCGCGAGCGCGTGAGCACCCTCGGGGGCACCCTGACCGTGGAGTCGTCTCCCGGGGACGGCACAGCCGTCGTCGCCACCCTGCCTCTGCCCCGCGGGGAGGGAGCATGATCCGGCTCATCCTGGTCGACGACCACCCCGTCGTCCGCTCCGGCATCCGCGCCATGCTGACCGGACAGCCCGACTTCGAACTCATCGGCGAGGCCGCCACCGCGGAAGACGGCGTCGAGCTCGCCCGCACGCTCGCGCCCGACGTCGTGCTGATGGACCTCCAACTCGGGCCAGGCATGCACGGCAGCGAGGCGACCCGGCAGATCGTCGCGCTGAACGGCCCCCGGGTCCTGGTGCTGACCACCTTCGACACCGACGCCGACATCGTGGCCGCCATCGAGGCGGGCGCGACCGGCTACCTGCTGAAAGACGCCCCATCGGACGCCCTGCACGCCGCCATCCGCTCGGCGGCCGCCGGAGCCAGCGCCCTGGCACCGAGCGTCGCCTCACGCCTGCTGGGCCGGGTCCGCACCCCCGACACCACACTCTCCCCCCGCGAACTGGAGGTTCTCGGCCACGTCGCGACGGGCCTGTCCAACCGGCAGATCAGCAAGGCCATGTTCCTCAGCGAGACCACCGTCAAGACCCACCTGGTGCGCATCTACACCAAACTCGGCGTCGACTCCCGCACCGCCGCCGTCGCCGCCGCCTCCAAGCGAGGCCTCATCCGCCCGCCATAAGCGGAAGCCACCTGCAAGCCCCGGCCAGATCCCCCATACCGAGCAGCTGAGCTCGCCATTCCGCGCACCGCTATAGCAACAGCAGCGCGTGATCGTGGCCTACCACCAGGAGAGAGCCCTGCAGCTGCCGCGGTTGGCACGGCCAGCCGCAGATTCCACTTCATCGCCGAAGTCCCTCCAGGCGACGCGTTGCTGGCCCGCGATCCAGGCCTCCTTGATGGGTGCCCGGGGACGGCTTGGACCGCGAGCAGGTCCTTCCCGGCCAGATAGACCTGGGAGGCACAAAAGGTGCCGCAGGATGCCCATGGCCGGGCATCTGCTTGGCCGCGTCCTTGCCGGTCGTGGTCGCGGTACGCACGCTTTGGGTGTCGAGCACCACCAGGCTCGGGTCGGCTGATCTCCCCTTCATCCTCCCGCACCTGAAAGCGCGGCAGGTCGTGGATGGTCTTGTCCGTGCCATCCTCACGCCACCTGCGTAGCGGTAGAACACCGCCCTCCGAGGAGGCAGGTCATGGGGCAGCAAGTTCCGCTGACACCCGGTCCTGCTCTGTTGCAGCAGCGCGTTAACGATCTCGCACAACCCGTATCTGCCCTGGTGGCCGCTGACCGAGGGATGGGCGGTCCTCCACGCCGTGAGCATCGGCTCGATCAATGCCCACCGCTCATCGGATAAGTCGCTCGCGTACGGCTTCAGATTCAGTCAGACTCCCGCCAGCGCTCTACGGCCCGCTGACACAGAGAGAGCGCAAAGGATCCGAAATCATCCCCGAGCTTCTCCATATTTTTGCGGTCTACAACTCCGGGATTCCAGACGAGGACGGGGAACTCGCCTTCCTGATTCGCATGAGAGGAGTCGAGGACGACCAGGCCACCCATTCCATCGAACATCACAACGATCAGATCAGATGGCAGTCCATATTGACTGCGAGTATCTATGGTTTCAGCCACTGACCCCAACAGTTTTACCCCTAGTGCGGGCGTCTGGTATACGCCGAGGAATTCCTCGCCAGCGATGTCCCAGGTCCCGAACTCTTCGACCAGGCGGCGGTACGAGGGAGGAAAAGCCACATCCAGGGCACTCTCGGCGGCGGCAATCACCCCTGCGTCACAACCGTCGGCGTGATTCACTATGTCATCGTTCCCGCGAACCAACTCGATCAATCGCTCACTCGCTTCGACAGCGTTCATCATCAACTCAGCCCTGCCGCTCGTCATTCCAGTGCAGTTGATTATGGTTCCTGAAGTGCATCGAGTGCGTCTCCTCGGTAATCGGTCCGTCCTCCGTCTGGGGCATATCATGGAGGTCCCCGGACCCATGGGCCAGCCCCTTGCTGCATTCTCTTGAGATTGGTTCGACCGTACTTGTCCGGCTGTCGCGATGCGCCACGACCGCCGGGATTGTGCGGCTGGCCTCACTCGCCTTTGACGAGGACCGTGCAGTCGCGCTCGCGGCGGTCACGACTCTCGCGAACCTCGACGATCCGTTGATCATCGACCCGCTGATCGCCATCGTGTCGTGCGAACTTCCGAATCCCTACCGGGGCCAAGCCGACCCGCGCCACGTGATCGCGACGAAAGCCCTTGCCCGCCTCGCCAAGGAGCGTGCCGTGGCGGCGATCGCCGAGAAAGCCGTTGCGAGTCTAGGGCCGTCAGCGGTGAGCGAACGTGCCGCTGCCACCGACAGACATGGCACGGCTCCGGGCGCTGGCGGTTCTTGAGGCCGCCCAAGGGGGTGACGTGCGGCGAAGGCCGCCAGTCGGAGTGGTTGACCTCGATATTGGTTGAGGTTGCAGACTAAACTCATGAGCGAAAACCGAGTGATCATTTATGAAGAGGTGGGCGCCGACCCGCTGGCCGACGTCCTGGTGATCGAGAACGAGCACGGCCGGACCAGAGTCCGCGCCGTACCGGAGCCCGGGCGGCTGGCCGGTCTGGTGAAGCGGCTGGCCGATGAGGGTGTGGACCGGTTCGAGCTGTGCGGCGGGTTCGGGGCCGTGTGGCATGCCGAGGCGCGCCGGGTCCTGGGGGAGCGTGTCCCGGTCGGGGCGATCTATTACGGGTTCGAGTCGCTGGCGTCCGTCGCCGACTACAAGGCGCGGTTCGAGGCGGGCGAGGTACTGGCGGAGGCGTTCCTCATCGTGCACCCGGGCGCCGATCCCGAGTCCGACCGTGTGGTGCGGCATCGGGACGAGGGCGGGCGCACGACGTTGCTGGGGGTTCCCGACCTCGCCGGCGCCGCCGCGGCGGCCGCCGCCATGGCCGGTGAGCTGCAGCTCATCGAGGTGTACGGCGGGCGCCGTCCGGACGACGCCGAGCCGGTCATCCGTGCGGCCGTCGAGGCCGGGGTTCCCGTGGGCATGAGCGCGTTCTGAGAAAGGGTCTGTGTGGCCAGTGGTAGACCACCCGCTTGGCGGGGCGCCTCGTTCAGCATCCACAGCCGGTTGGTAGGCGAGGTTCGCCGGGTTGGTTCCGCCGCGAGTCCACAGCTTGGTGGGCTCGCCGGTCCCGGCGGAAGTCCTCGCAGCCGCAGCTTCCGGCGGCCACGGACCGGCGGCGCCGGGCGCGCCGCCACATGAATGCCGCAGCGGCGATCAGCACGCCGGTAAGGCCGGCGGGGCTTGTTCGGCCAGTGCGTCTCCGGCTCTGGTGGGCAGCCCTGTCCCGGTCGGCAGCGGGCCGCGCACGCCTGGACCCGTCCGCGCGGCGGCCTGCTGCCGTGGTGGTTCGTCCGGCCCGTTGCCCGAGGTGATCAGGGGAGGAACAGGGTGCTCGGGAGTCGGCGGTCAGCCGAGGTTCAGCAGGCCTTGATCCACCACGGCTCTGCCCAAGGGCCGGGAGATCTCCGCTAGCCGTTCGCAGCCGTGCTCGCCCAGCGCGGCGTAGGCGGGCAGCGCGAGTTCGTCTGTGCGATCTTCGATGTGCTTGCGCAACGCTCTGCCCTGCTCGCTGAGCTCCTCGCCCTCGACCAGGCCGCGCTCACGCAGCCGCTGCTCGGCCGCCGCCCACTCCTGCTCCGGCCAGGCGCGGCTGACCTTGAGGAACACCGGCGGGACCGTGCCGCTGGCGGCGTGCAGGACCAGCGCCTCCAGCGGGCCGATGCCCTCGGTGAGCAGGGTCGCCACGTGGCCGTCGCCGCGGAATTCGCGCAGCAACGTCTGGGCGTGCCATAGCTGCTCGATCGGTTCGTCCGGCCAGGGCAGCGTGGCATGCGCGGCGAACAGCGGGCGGCCGTGCGGATGCTCGCACGCCGCCTCGGCCGCTCTTTTGGCCAGGGCGAGCGTTTCCGGCATGGTCGGCTGCTCGTGGATTCCGGCCCTGTGCAGGGCCGCGGCCGCGGCTTCGCGGCGGGCGTCGAGGATTTTGTCGGGGGTGGTGATGTCCCATGCCGCCGGTACGGCGCGCCGTACCAGGTCGGGGTTGAAGTTGTAGAAGGTGGCGATGACCAGTTCCGCGGACGCTCGCCCGAACGGCGCCGAGCGGGAGGCGAAGTAGCCGGCCCGGTCCTTCAGGCCCAGCGCGGCATAGCGGTCATGGGCCTCGGGGACGAAGTAGATCATGCCGTGCACCGGTTCGAGGCGGCGCCAGGCGACGCGTGCTGCCTTCATGTCCGACCCCCTTTCTAGAACGACATTCTGGTGGGCGGGTGTCCACGAGGCAAGCGGGTACGGGAGCGTTCTTGGCCTGTCCGTCGCGATGACGGGCACATCCGTCGGGCTCTTGCGCAACCGGTCCAGCCCTGAGATCCGGTGGCCTTTGAGCCCTGGACGGCTGGGCGGTCGCGCGCGCCTGCCCGTGCGGGACCAGCGATGGGGTCAGTCCTCCTCGGTGAACACGATCTCGCGACGCCGCCGGATCGCCGGGAGCGCCGCGATGACCAGGGCCGCCACGGCCAGCCCCAGCAGTACCGCCGAGATCGGCCGGGTCAGGAAGACGGTCGCGTCGCCACGCGAGATGATCAGCGCCCGGCGCAGGTTCTCCTCGATCAGCGGTCCGAGCACGAACCCGAGCAGCAGCGGCGCCGGCTCGCAGCCGCACTTGATCAGGACGTACCCCAGGAGCCCGAAGAAGACGATCGCGTAGACGTCGTAGGCGTTGAACCCCAGGGAGTAGGTCCCGATCGCCGCGAACAGGATGATCATCGGGAAGAGCACCTGGTAGGGGATGCGCAACATGCGTACCCAGATGCCGATCAACGGCAGGTTGAGCAGCACCAGCAGCACGTTGCCGATCCACATCGAGGCGATCAGGCCCCAGAACAGCGCCGGCTCGTCGGTGATGACGTTCGGTCCGGGGGTGATGCCGTGGACGATGAACGCGCCGACCATCAGCGCCATCACCGGGTGAGCGGGCAGGCCGAGGGTGAGGAGCGGGATGAAGGAGGTCTGCGCCGCGGCGTTGTTCGCCGACTCGGGACCGGCGACCCCCTCGATCGCGCCGTGGCCGAACTCCTGCCTGCGCTTCGAGACGCGCTTCTCGACGGCGTATGAGGTGAACGAAGCCAGTACGTGACCGCCGCCGGGGAGCACGCCGAGCGCGGCGCCGAGCCCGGTGCCGCGCAGGATCGGGCCGATGATCCGGCGGCGGTCCTCTCGGGTGGGCCAGAGGTTGCGCACCCGGGCGGCGATGGCGGTGCGGGCGTGCTCGTTCTCCAGGTTGCGCAGGATCTCCGCGACGCCGAACATGCCCACCGCGACCGATACGAAGTCGATGCCGCCGAACAGCTCACGCTGGTCGAAGGTGAAACGCGGGGTGCCGGTGTAGATGTCCTGCCCGACCGTGCCGAGCAGCACGCCCAGCGCGATCATCGCCAGGGCCTTCAGCGCCGAGCCGCGTGCCAGCGAGATCGAGACGACGAGGCCGAGGAGCACGAGCGAGAAGTACTCGGCGGGCCCGAACTGCAACGCGACGCGGGCCAGGGGAGGGGCTGCGACGGCCAGCGCCACGGTCGCCACGGTCCCGGCGATGAAGGAGCCGACCGCGGCCGCCGCCAGCGCCGCGCCCGCCCGGCCCTGGCGGGCCATCTCGTGGCCGTCGAGGGCGGTAACCGCCGCCGATGACTCGCCGGGCAGGTTGATCAGGATGGCCGTGGTCGAGCCGCCGTACTGCGCGCCGTAGTAGATGCCCGCCAGCATGATCAGCGCCGTGACCGGCTCGAAGCTGAAGGTGATCGGCAGCAGCATCGCCACCGTCGCCGTCGGCCCGATGCCGGGCAGGACGCCGACCGCGGTGCCGAGCAGGACGCCGACGAAGCAGTAGACGACGTTCTGGATCAGCAGGGCGGTCGAGAAGCCCAGGGCGAGATTGTCGAGGAGGTCCATGTCACATTCCCAGCCACGGGCCGATCAGAGGGATCCGCAGCCGCAGTCCGACGACGAAGATGAGGGTGGCCGCCGCGGTCAGCCCGGCCGTCACCGCCACGGCCGTGAGCGGGCGTACGCGGGTGCTGGCCAGCGTCGTCAGCAGGACGGTCACGGCCGAGGCCGGGACGAAGCCGAGGCCGCGGACCGTGAGCCCGAAGAAGACGAGCGCGGCGGTGATAGCGGCGACGGCCCGCCACGGGATCGGCCCGAACGCGATCACCTCGCCCGCCACCAGGCCCTTGACGACGATCGCCAGGCCCAAGGCGGCGACGATCAACCCCGCCAGCAGCGGGAAGGCGCCGGGGCCCATCCGCAGCGGGGTGCCCAGCTCGTAGCCGAGCGACCCCGCGGCGAACGCGCCGCCGATCAGGACGAAGATTCCCCCGGCGAGGACGTCGGGAAAGGATCGGCTGCGCTTCACCTCAGGAGGCCTTGACCCCTGCGTCGGCGATGACCTTGGCCCAGATGCCGAGCTGCTCCTGCAGCTTGGCGCGGTGCGCCTGCGGGGTGGCGTCCGCGGCCTTGACCGGCTCTGTGCCGAGCTTGGCCATCTGGTCGATGACCTTCTGGTCGGCCAGTGCGATCTTCAACGCCTCCGTCAGCTTCTGCACGACGTCCTGTGGTGTGCCCTTGGGCGCGTACAGGCCGTGCCAGACGCTCACCTTGAGGCCGGGCAGGCCCGCCTCGGCGGTGGTGGGCAGGTCGGGCAGGCTCTTGACCCGCTCGGGCGTGGTGACCGCGTAGGCCTTGACCTCGCCGGCCTTGATCTGGCCGCTGGTGTTGGTCGTCTGGTCGCACATGAAGTCGACCTGGCCCCCGACCAGGTCGGTCAGCGCGGGCCCCGTGCCCTTGTACGGGACCTCCTGCAGCTTGACCCCGGCGGCCGTCTGGAACAGCAGGCCACACAGGTGGGAGGCGGCCCCGACGCCGGCGTTGGCCAGGGTGACCTTGGCGGCGTTCGCCTTCACGTAGGTCACCAGTTCCTGCAGCGTCTTGGGCGCGAAGTTCTTGCTCGCGACGATCGTCATGGGCACCTCGGTGACCAGGCCGATCATCTCGAAGCTCTCCAGCGGCTTGAAGCCGAGGTTGGCGTAGAGGGCCGGGGCCGTGGACATGCCGATGTGGTGCATCAGCACGGTGTAGCCGTCGGGGTTGGCGTTGGCGACCTCGTCCGCGCCGACGGTGCCGCCCGCGCCCTCGACGTTCTGGACGACGATCTTGGCGCCGAGCTTGGCGGCCATCGGCTCGGCGATCATGCGGGTGACGGTGTCGGTGGGGCCGCCCGCGCTGAACGGGACCACGATGGTGATGTTCTGCTCCGGGTAGCCTCCGCCGCCGCCCGCGCTCCCGCCTGCGCCACAGGCGGCGGTGAGGGACAGGACGCAGATCGCGGCGATCATCCGTATTGTGCTGGTCGTAGGCATATCGCGGCCTCCTCGGCAGGGCAGGCGCAGGTGTCGTAGTGCGCGGCCTAAGTCTGGGATGGCGAGAGCGCGGATGGTGTCAAAAGAATCCCAAGAAATTCGGGGGTGACACAAGCATCGGACATACGCCTACAATCCGCCTTCATGCGGATCACCATCATCGAGGATGACGACCGCGTGGCTCGGGCGCTGGTGACCGTACTGACTCAGTCGGGGTTCGACGTCAGCCGGATCGCCACCGCGGCGGAAGCCGTACAGGCTGATCCGGCCGATGTGGTCCTCGTCGACCTGGGGCTGCCCGACGGCGACGGGCTCGACGTGATCCGCAAGCTGCGCGACCGTCCGGAGACCGCGGTCATCGCGGTGACGGCACGCTCCGAGGAGCATGAGCGGGTACGCGGGCTGCGCGCAGGCGCGGACGACTACATCGTCAAGCCGTTCGGGGTCCCCGAGCTGCTGGCCAGGATCGACGCCGTCCTGCGGCGCACCAGGGTCGCCCGGTCGCTGAGCCACCCGGACGAGCCGCTGGTACTGGGCCCGCTGCGGATCGTCCTGGGCACCAGGGAGGTGAGCGTCGACGGCGTGCCCATGGCGCTGACCCGCAAGGAGTTCGAGTTACTCCTGCTGCTGGCCCGCCGGGCGCCGAACGTGGTCAGCCGCGAGACCATCCTCGACCAGGTCTGGGGCGCGGCCTGGGAGGCCTCCAGCCGTACCCTGGACACCCACATCGCCGCGGTCCGCCACAAACTCGGTCCGGCGGTCCCCATCCGGACGGTCCACGGGGTCGGCTACCGGGTCCAGGCCTGACCCGCCGTGCACCGCCGCCTGCTGGTCGTCCTGGTACCCCTCGCGGTACTGCTCGTCGTGGCGCTCGGGGCGCCGCTCAGCGTCACGGTGGCCGAGCGGGAGATGCAGGAGACCTACGTCGACCGGCTCAACGACGCGGGCCGCTTCGCCTCGCTGGCCGACGCCGCGCTGTCGACGGGCCGGACGCAGGCGCTGCAGCAGGAACTCGCCACCTACCACGAGCTCTACGGCATCCGGGCCGCCGTGATCGACACCTCGGGCGCGGTGCTGCTGGGGCCGTCGGGCGCCTACCTGGAGGCGGCGCGGGCCCAGCCGGCCCTGCCCGGGATCGTGACGGCGGCGCTGGCGGGCACACGCTCGGAGCCGTCGGGCGAGTGGGCGCCGTGGGACGACGCCGCCCTGGTCGTCGCCGAGCCGGTGGGCCGCGACAGCGAGGTCGTCGGCGCGGTCGTCACCATTTCGGACCTGTCGAAAACCAGGCACCGCATCCTCGTCCGCTGGGCCCAGCTGGCCGGACTCGGACTGCTGCCGCTCATCGGCCTGGTGGCCGTCGCCTGGCCGGTGTCGGCGTGGGTGCTGCGGCCCGTGCGCGAGCTGGACGCGGCCAGCTCGCGCATCTCCCAGGGCGATCTCACGATCCGGGCGGACGCCGAGGCGGGCCCGATGGAGCTGCGGCGCCTCGCCGGCTCGTTCAACACGATGATGGACGCGGTCGAGAACGCGGTCAGGCGGCAACGGGCGTTCGTCTCCGACGCCTCCCACCAGCTGCGCAACCCCCTGACCAGCCTGCGCCTGGCGGTGGAGAGCATCGAGCCGTATCTCCGGGCGGAGGGGCGGCCGGTCTACGACATGGCCGTCGACGAGGCCAAGGCGATGCAGGACCTACTCAACTCGCTGCAGGCCAGCGCCCGCATGGAGAGCATCCGTACGGCTTCGCCCGTCGACCTCGACGAGGTCCTGGCCACCCGGGTGGAGCGCTGGCGGGCACTGACGGGTACGGCGGGGCAACGGCTGTCGGTCGACGTGCCGCCGGGCCTGCGGGTCCTGGAACCCTCCGGCGGGCTGGGCAGCATCCTGGACGAGCTGGTCAGCAACGCGCTGCGGCTGTCGGACGCGGGCCTCGTGGAAGTCTCCGCCCGCGCCCGCGACGAGGTGATCACGATCGCCGTCCGCGACGACGGCCAGGGCATGGACGAGCCCGAACGGTCCCAGGCGTTGCGGCGCTTCTGGCGCTCACCCCGGCACCAGAACATCCCTGGAACCGGGCTGGGCCTGGCGATCTGCGCCGACCTGGTCGTCGCGGCCGGGGGCGGGCTGCGCATCGAGGACGGGCTGCCGCGTCCCGACGGTTCCACCCACGGCCGGGGGTACGGCTTCGCGACGGTGATCACGCTGCCCGCCGTACCGGACGAGGCCGGATAGACGGCAACCGGTCAGTGCTTACGGTCGCGGAACCACGCGGCCCCGCCCGGGTGCAGGGGCACCGGGCCGGTGGAGATCCCGGTACGCACGTTGATGTGCCACGCCTCCGGCACCGCCTCGGGACCGGAGCCCCCGCCCCCGGTGATCGCCCGGGTGTGCGTGAAGATCGTGTCGGCGATGGCGTACACCAGATCGGCGGCCACGTCGTCGCGCACGAGCAACACGTTCGGCACGGCGATAGCGGGTGTCGCCGGGACCCCCGCGTAGGCGGTCGCCGGGACGGTCCCCGGGCTGTATGGGCCGGGATAGGCGGTGAAGAGCGCGTCCACCTGCGAGTCGAGAGGGATCAGCCGCACCCGGTGCCGCAGCGCCAGCTCCGTGATCGCCGGAGTCGGGACCCCGGTCAGCGAGAACATCGCGTCGATCGCCCCGTCCCGCAGGGCCGCCGCCGACTCCGCCTGGCTCAGGAGCCGCGCCTCCGCCGCGACCCGGCTCAGCTCCAGCACCCGCCGCGAGGTGAACTCCGTGCCCGAGTCACGCGCACCCAGGGAGACCCGCTTGCCCACGAGGTCGCGCAGCGCCCTGATCGGCGATCCGGCCATGACCACGAGATGCAGATGACTGTCGTAGAGCCGGCAGACCGCCGACAGCCCCGGGGGCGCGCCGCCGTCGGTGGTGATGAGCGCGTCGAGGCTGGACAACCCGAGGTGGACCTCCCCGGTGCGCAACATCCGGATGTTGTCGGTGGACGCACCGCTCGGCACCGTGGTCATGGTCACGCCCGGCACCTGCTGCGAGACGTGCTCGGCCAGCGCGCCGCCGATCCGCCGGTACACCGCCCCGGCCGGGCCCGTCGCCAGGCGCAGCCGTACCTCGTCGGCCTCCGTGCCCGCGGCGCACCCGGAGCACCCGGCGCACCCGGCCAGCAGCCCGGCGGCGGCCACGAGCACCGCCCGCCGGCTGAGCCGGGGCACCGCATTCGACACCATGGCGAGATGATAGGGACGTCTATGACGACAGGCGATAGGTAGGCGTTCATCTCGTCGGCCTCGCTCTCGGCGGTGTCCAGGTCGATGCCGTGCCGGGCCTCATGCGCTGCCGGGTCCGTTCACCCTGATGGTGGCGAGGGCGGCGCGGGCTTGCTCCGGTTGCGCGCCTTCGGCGATCGCCGTCAGGGCGGCGCGCCAGGCTGCCGCGAGTACACGGCCGAGAAGGGGCGCCGGCGGGGCGGTGCCGTGGCTGAGCAGTTCGGCGAGCCGGTCGTCGCCTGCTTCTGGGGGAGGGTCCGCCAGGATGCGGAGAAAGTTCGCACCGACGGCGAAGTCCAGCCCGATCAGCATCGCGGCGGTCACCGCCGCTGAGTGATCCGAGGTCGCTCCCGCGGCCGCCATGGCGCCTTCCATCCGATCCAGCAGGCGCCGTTCGACGTCCTGCCGCACAAACGCGTACAGCCCGAGCTTGTTGCCGAAGTGGTGGTAGATGGTGCCTGTCGTCACCTTCGCCGCGGCCGCCAGATCCTGGACCGTGACCTCGTCGAAAGGCCGCGCTCCGAACTCCTTGACCGCAGCGAGGACGAGTCGGCCCTTGGGGGAGGTTGATACCGGGATCCATTCGCGCACACCGCCATAATGCCGTTATGCTGAGAACAAATCTAGTTACGATCAGAAGGAATCACGATGAAGCTCGAGTTCCTGTTCGTCCCGACCTCTGATCTGAAGGCCTCGCTCGCCCTGTACCGCGACAGCCTCGGTTTCACCGAGCAGTGGCGCGAGGGCGACTCGACCGTCGCCCTGGCGCTGCCGGACGGCGGAACGCAGATCATGCTCGACACCCACGACCCGAACGCCCCGGTCTCGCCGGTGTTCGTCGTCGACAGCGTCCAGGCCTTCCACGCCGCCCGCTCGGAGACGCTGGCGGTCGTCGAGCCGCCCGCGGAGATCCCCGGCGGCTTCCAGGCCACCTACAAGGACCCGGGCGGCGCGACCATCCTCGTCATGGACCAGTCGGCCGAGCAGGGCGCCCCGTAAGACGACCGGACGGCCAGCCCGTCGCCGCGAGGCCGGGCTGGCCTGACCGTCGCGCGCGGAGCCCTCGGCCATCTCTGGAAGGGCGCCCTTCGTGGTTGGCGCGTCTTCAGGATCTGGTCCGCGTACGCAACTTCTCCCGCGCTGCCGGCATCTCATGAACCATGCGATTTCGTACGTCACTCGCGGCGCTTACCCTCACCGGATTAACGGCGACCGCCCAGCCCGCTGCCGCTGAAACACCGGTCACCATCGCCTACGCGCAGTGGACGCAGACCTGGGAAGTGGTGCTGACCAGTGGGAACGTGGTGGAGGTGCCGGAGGCGCTCGCCGTAGCGCCCAAGGACGCGGTCAACGAGGGGTCCCGCGCGCCGTTCCTGATCAGCGGGGACGGGCGGCACATCTTCTACTACCGGAAGAAGGACGGCCTGTTCGTGGAGCGGACCGTGCGCGGCAAGGAGCGGGTGGTCGCCAAGGACATCATGGCGTACGCCATCGGTGAGGAGTGGCCGTTCGTGTCCTATGACGGCAGCTATGTGGTCACCGGAACCTCGGGACCAGGCCTGGGCGTCTTCGCGGACCTGCGCAAGCGCAAGGCCATGTGGCTGCCGGGGAAGACCGACGTGTGGGGCCTGGCCGGGTTCAGCCCGGACAGCAAGCGGATGCTGCTGGGCGGGGAGCGCGTGGTCGTGTTCGACCGGGCGCTGCGGTCCCGCCTGCGGCTGAAGACGCGGCTGGCGCCGAGCGCGCTGGCGGGGGATTACACCACCTCTGCCGTCCTGGTCGGCAAGGGGAGCAAGTACCGCAAGGTACGCATGCTGAACCTGGGCACGGGCCGCGCGGGTGCCGTGGTGAGTGTGAAACTGCCGCGCGGGCAGTACGTCGACGACATCGACTTCGACCGAGCGGGGCGGCTGGTCGTGCGATCGAAGACCGCGACGGGAGTGGCGGTCCACCAGGTCCGGCCGAAGACGGGCGCGGTGAAACTGCTGAAGGAGATCGAGCGGCCCGATGCGGCGGTCTGGGTACTCCCTGGCGACAACGCCTACGAATCCTGGACGGAGAGGAGGTGAGCCCTTGAGCTCGTGGAAGCCGGGCGCGCCCACCACCGCGAGGAACTCGAGGCGTTCACCTTCGACTTCTGGCCCCTTGAGGGCTGAGAGGATCAACGATCAGCTCGGTTCGAGTGTGGCTGGCAATCTAGGAGGCGATCGAGGTGGGCAAAGACCCGCCGGCCCTGGACGGCCGCTGCTCGGCGAGGCGCCCGCCGACCAGCCGAACTGGTCCGCATGTCCGCCGTCGACGACCCGATGGAGCCTGATGTACTTCGTTCATCGCGACTGGGAAGCCGGGCCGCTGTGCAAGAGAGTCCAGCATGTGCCCGGCATAACGGTCTTTGAGTGGTTTCGTCGCTTATGGGAGCCGAATGGCCTCGAGCTCGCACATGCGGACCTGAACGACGCACCCCACAAGTTGGAACGGCTGAGGGAATGCGGCGACGCCCCTCCCGAGGACATCATCGAACTACGCCGCCGGATTCGGATGCAGCTGTGGGCCGACAGCGAACTGCACATCGACGCCCACAGCATCCGCATCAGCAGCATGGGCATGATTCTGGAGGAGGCGTTCTACTTCGTCGACGACACCCACGTCGATGAGCGGCCGGACCGGTGGGCCTACCCCCTCCACCCGTCCTGGCCGTTGCCTGACGCCGCCGCTCCGGGCCCGGTACCGTTCGTCGCGCCCTTCCCCTGCGTGGAGCTTGCCACTCCGGCAGCCGGCGATGTTGGCGCCACCTACGTCCTGTTCACATCCCTGGAGGCCAGGCATGACACCATGGGCTGGGATCGGACTTACGTCTTCCCCGGTGTGCGGCTGCCTGAGTTCGGCGCGGCACTGCGCCGGCCCGTTGACGATCGGGACGTCTGGCCCGGCCACCTCCTCGACCTCAGAGCCTTGGTAGCCCCGGACGAAAACGGCATCGCACCTGCCCTTGAACGCCTCAACCGTTTCGCGGGCGACGCCAGAGACTTCCCAGAGCCGCACGATCAGGCCCACCAGGCGGCGCTCGAAGACCTGAGCGCCCTTACCCTCAACGAGGGTCGCCGGCCCGAGCAGACCCTCATCCAGGTCGGCGAGCATCTCGCGCAGATGGCCCTGCACACGGACTCCATCGGCTACCGGGCCTGTTACGTCTTCGACGATGTCTGGGCCGGCGCCCACCCCGACCTCGCCGCCTCGCTCATCCACTACGCCTACCACTGGGACCCCGGCTGCACCCGTAGGCACTGGTGGATGATGCCGTGCGTACACGAGGAGTACCTGGACCTCCACCTGCGCTGGGCCGATCGCGTCCGCGACTACGAGGACTACGACGAACCGCTGGTGACCGAGCTGACCGGCGCGCACAGCGTCGAAGAGCTACGCCGAAAGATCTTCCAGGACACCGGCGCCGGCAAGCAGCGCCTGCTGCTGGTCCTCGATCAGGACCACCGGCGTGAACTGTTCGGCATCATCGGCGCCGTTCTCGGCCATCCCACCCCCGACACCTGCGAGCTCCGCTACATCCACCTGGTCGAACTCCGCCACCATTCGCAACTGTCCGACCGAGTGATCAAGGCGCTCTGCTTCGAGCTGCGCAAACAGGGCTACACCACCATCGCCTTCCAGCAGCCCCCGACCGCGCTGTGCCAGAAGCGGCTGGGACAGGTCACGTCGCGCAGCACATCCCCTACCAGCCAAGTGATCCCTTTGGCCGACTTCCACCTGCCCGAGCACTACGCGTGGCGGGTGGATCCATTCCTCCTCTGACATGGAGACGCCCGTTTCGAAGGGCCTCGACGGCCTTCATGGACGACGGCAGGTCGAAGCTCGGCGCCGGAGCGGCCCACGACCGCCGGCTGGACGAGTACCACGGAGGGGACCGTGGCGGCGATCCATCTGCTCGGCGGACCAGCGCGGGTCGCCGCCGCCAGTGAGTCGGGCTCGGCGCCGAGGCTGCGAGCGCGGCCGGCGTCCGCACGGCTGGGCCGTCGCCGTGGCTGGCCAGGTGGATGCGCACCATAGCCAGCCACTGGAGGCGGCGATGAGGTGGGGAAGCTGATCAACAGCGCTTGACCAACGCAGACGTGGCGAGGAACTTGGACTTGGAACTCTTTTCTTGTTCTCCCCGGGACAGGTGCCAGCAGCCGCTGTCGGAAACACCCCTCCAGTCGATCTTGATCTTGTACGCGCGGCCGCAGTTGTTCTTGACGTGGATCGATCTCGACAAGGCGCTGTGGCTTGACCATGCGGCAATACACCGCGGGACGTTGGCGGTCCGGTGCAGCGGGAAGAGGATGGCCGCGTGGGACGCGGCCGGGGCGGCAGATGCGGCGTGTGCGATGCCGGGACCTGTGGCCAGCAGGGGCGCGGCTATGGCGCCGGCAACGATGAGCATTGATGTGCGCATTGCTCCTCCGAGAGTGATGTCCCCACACGTTGAGGGGGTGCGTGATGGCCAGCCAAGCACCGCCGCAGAGGGCAAAACGAGTGGTCGCGGTGGTCGGGACAGTCCAGGACACCCCTGTGCTCTGAACGGCCTGCCATAGCTTCACGGCGTGGGCCGGGAAGCCGCCGCCATCGGCCAGACCAAGAGAGATGGCCCGGAGCTCACGCGAGAGCGCGGACCATGCTGTCGGGGCCGCGCGGCACTTGGCACAATGCTCCCGTGACTGTGGGGACGCACACTCCACCCGGCCCGGACGATGCGGCCACGCCGGCCGAGTTCGCGTTGGCGATGTTGCGCCTGAAGGCCTGGTCAGGGCTGAGCTACCGGCAACTGGAGAA
This sequence comes from Nonomuraea sp. NPDC059023, assembly GCF_042740095.1. Lineage (NCBI taxonomy): Bacteria > Bacillati > Actinomycetota > Actinomycetes > Streptosporangiales > Streptosporangiaceae > Nonomuraea > Nonomuraea sp. NPDC059023. The sequence continues at coordinate 89,091 of NZ_JBHYIO010000029.1, forward strand.
GCGCGCGGCCGCCGCCGGAGACTCCCTGCCGCGCACCAGCATCGCCTCCGCGCTTGATCAGGGCCGCCTGCCCGCCGAGCATCTGCTGGCCGCGTTCGTCCGGGCCTGCGGCGCCGGCGACACGCTGGCCGACTGGCTCGCGGTACGGCGCGCCATCGCCGCCGCGAGCGTCGAGGCACCCGATCCGGATCACACCGCGGCCCGACGCGTCATCGAGCGTAGAGCGCTGGTCACGGCCATGTTCCTGGCCCTGGTGGTCGGTTGGCTGATCCTGCGAGCCGGCGGGGACATCGACCCGAACGTTCCGTCGCCCACCCTCACCCGGGCCGCCACTCCGGCCCCCAACCCGGTGTCGGTCCTGGACCCGCCCACCGACGCCCAATTACGCAACCCGCCTGACCCGGCCTCCGGCGCTGCCGCCGTCCTGTACGCCGGCGACTCGATCGCCACCGAGACCGCGGCCGCGCTCACCTACTTCATCCACGCCACAGGCAAGGGCGCGGTGACCACCGTGACCACAAAGAACGCCCAGCCCTGCGACATCCTGAAGGACCTGCCCCGGCTGCTGAAGCAGGCTCGCCCCCGGCTGGTCGTCCTGCAGTTCTGGACGAGCTCGAAGGACTGCGCCACCCGGGTGGCCGAGGTCATCGCAGGCTCCGCCGTACCCCCAAAGGTCGTCTGGGTCCTGCAGGGACCGGACAGGGACGACCCCGGGCGCGCGCAGAGGCTGAACGAGCAGATCTACCAGCAGGTGGCCGACCGCACCGGCGGCGTGACCGCGGACGCCGGCAGGCAGGTGAGCTGGGCCGTACACCCCTTCGAGCAGAAACCGAACGGCCGCTATGAGTGGCTGGCCTGGATGATCTGCAACGACGAGGAACGCCGCCACGACCTGTGCACCAACCCCAAGCTCATGGGCGGGCTGGCCAAGTTCCACCCGGACTACGACCCGATCTCCCTCTGCCTGGAAACCACCGCCACCGGAGCCTGTCTGGGACGCTCGCCCGGCGTCATCCGCTACAGCCGCGCCATCGCCGAAACCGTGGTGAAAGAGCTCACGCGGACCTCATGACACCCCAGCCCGTGCGGTGCGCGGGTCACCAACCCACGGCCAAGCGGGCAGCCGACCGGGCCACTACATCGTGCGCGCGGATTGCAGGAAGCCGATACACCGCTCCAGGAGGGCCGTCAGCGTTTCCCTTTCCGCCTCCGTGAACTGATCCGCCAGGCCGCGCTCGACGCGGATGGCCCGTGCGTCAGCCTGGGCCAGCACGTCTTGCCCCTTGTCGGTGAGCCGGGTCTCGAGGATGTTCTTGTGCCACGGGTGTGGCGTACGCAGGATGAGGCCGTTGTCCTGCAGGTTCTTCAGCACGGTGTTCATCGTGGGAGGCGTTACGGCACACGCTCTCGCCAGGGCCGCGGCCGACATGCCGGGACTCTCGGACAGGAACAACAGAGCGGCGTACTGCGGCACGGTCAGCCCAACGGGTTTCAGCGCGGCGTGCTTGGCTCCGTTGAGCTCCTGCTCGGCCCGCTTCAGGTAGGAGCCCAGGCGGTCGGAGACGGGCATGGAGGTCATGGGCCCCATGCTAGGGGCGGCATGATGAGAACATTGACTCTCATTAGAGCTCTAATTATGGTTAGAGCTCTAATTGAAGGTAGATCTCTAGCAAGGAGATGGCCTGTGAGAGCCACCAGCATCATGCTCGCCGCGGCGGCGGTCGCCTTCCTGGGTTCCGCGGCGCCCGCGGAAGCCCTCGCGCCGAAGGTACGCATCGCCGCGGCCTACGAGTTGCCCGGCCGGTCCGTCTATCCGGAGGGCATCACCGCCGATCCCCGCACGGGACACCTCTACGCCGGGTCCTTCGCGGACGGGACGATCTTCCAGATGACGCCCGGGCGACGGGTGGCGCGAACGTTCATACCCGCCGGCGCCGACGGCCGCCGTACCGCCAACGGCCTGGAGGTCGACCGGTTCGGCCGGCTGTGGGTCATCGACTCGACCTCAGGGGTGATGGTCTACGACACGCGGAGCCGCGCGCTACTGGCCCGCTTCGAGGTGTCCGGCACGGGCGGCAGGTTCGTCAACGATCTGGCGATAACCCGGGACGGCACGGCCTATCTCACCGACAGCGTGCGTGCCGTCGTCTACCGCGTCACCCGCGAGCAGGTGGACGACGCGGGGGAGCGGCCATCGGCTCTGCGTCCGCACTTCGACCTGAGCGGGGTCCTTGACCCGCACGCGCCGAACGCCTACACGCTCAACGGCATCGCCGCGGACCCCACAGGCCGATACCTGCTGACCGCCGACATGACCGGTGGCGACCTCTACCGGCTCGACCCTGCAACAGGTGCCATCCGCAGGGTCTCGTTGAAAGGCGCCGACATGACGCACGCCGACGGCCTGGAGTTGCGGTCGGGCACGCTCTGGGTCGTGCACAACGTCAGCAACGCCATCAGCAGATGGCGGCTGCGGGAGGACGGCACGCAGGCGCGGATGGAGCGCCGGGTGGCCGATGCCGCCCTTCAACTTCCCACGACTCTGGTACGGCTGCGCGGCAGCCTCCACGTGGTCCGATCCCAGTTCGACAAGGGCGGCCCACTCGGACCTGGCGTGCCACAACGCCCCTTCACCATCGCCTCGGTTCACGGTCTCTGACGGAACCTGTGGTTGCACTCAGCGGGAGAACACCACTGAACGCAGCTTCAACCTCTCCGAGCCCCTGCCCGTGTACGGCCGCAGGGTGAAGTAGTCACCCTCGCAACCGGGCTCGGTGAATACCGTGGCGGCGGCGTCGGTCCGGTTGCGTGGCGAATGCGCGGGCTCGCTCGCGCCGGGATCGGCGACCTCGGGCAGGGTGATGCACTCGCCGCCCCGCGGATCGTCGAGCACCGCCCTCTGGGGTGTCCCGTCCAAGCCGACGAAGGTGTACTGGAACTGGCCGGTGGCGGCGCCGGCGGGACCGGCGGTGATGGTTGAGAGGGCGAGTACTCCGGCGAGGGCAACAGCGCTCTGGCGCAGACGCACGACAGACGACCTTTCGGAAGGCGGGCACATGATGGGCTGAACACCAGCCCTTTCATCACTGAACGCTCTCACGTCGATACCGTCCGTGTAAATGACCTTGAAGCGAAGGTGGTGGGTCGTGCCCTCGCGCTGGCGTGCGCACCTGCGAGCCGCAGGCGATGCCGCTCGGCTACACGGAGGCCCGTGGCGGGGATCCGCAGGTGAAGTTCGCGGCGTCCTCGATGCTGCCCGAGCCCTTGTAGCGCGCGACGGCAGGGTGCGGGCACAGGGGCCGGCTGCGGCCGCTCGTCGGGTTGGTCGCGATGATGGAGGTGGGCGCCGTGCCCCGGTTGATCCACTGTTCCATCGCCGTGAGCGCGTCGAACGTGTTCGGTCCTGGCCCGCCCGCGCAATGCCCCATCCCCGGCGCCATGAACAGGCGGAAGAAGCCGGCGGTACGCGCCGCGCCCATCTCGGCGACGACCTCCTTGTGGTAGGCGACCGGGGCCGCACCGCTCAGGGCGGGGTCGGACCAGCCGTGCACCATGAGCAGCTTGCCGCCCCGGGCCTCGTAGGCCGTGAGGTCGGGGTCGGTCGCGTCGAGCAGCGCGCGTAGCCGCTCGACGGCCCGCCGATCTTTGGCGAGGTCGAACCTGGTGAGGTCATAGCTCGGATCGCCGAACAGGAAGTACCGCAGGAACTCGTTGGTGAACGTGTACGACAACGGTGCGGCCAGGCTGAAAGGGAAGACGAGCTTGCCGTCGGGTCCCATCTGAGGGGCCGCCGAGCCGGTGATGTAGGAACGCCACATCTCCTCGTGTCCGGCGGGATGTCCCCGGAGCGGCCCGGGTCCGCGATAGATGGTCCGTGCGGCGGCGGCCTGGGCCCGGGTCAGCTTGCCGGGGCCGACGAGCCGGCCGGGGTTGACGGCCGCCTTGCGCGGATCGGCGACCAGGCCGTCGGTCAGCCCGTCCCGGGCATCGCCCCGCTTCAGCGATTCCGCCGAGAGGATCGGCAGCGTCTCGGGCGACAGCCAGGACCCGGATGTGGCCAGTTGTGCCTGTGCCTGCGAGATCCAGCGCAGGAACGTGTCGCCCGCGGCGAACGCCGGGCCTTCGGCGATCACCCCGTCATAGTCCGCGGGGTAGCGCTGGACCTCCATGAGGCCTTGCCGTCCCCCGTTGGAGCACCCGTTGAAGATGGCCTTGCGCGTGTCGCGCCCGTAGTGGATCGCGGTGATCGCCTTGGCCGCGACCGTGCTGACGTGGACGCCCCGGTAGGCGTAGTCGATCTGCTTGGGCCGGTTGCCGAGCGCCCACCTGCCGTCGAGTTCGGGGTGGCCTAACGGGCTCGCGCCTTGATGTCCGGTGTCGGTGGCGGCCGAGGCGTAGCCGCGTCTCAGTCCCTCGTCGAACGGAACGATGTGCCCGGCGAGCCCGCCCACACCCTGGAAGTAGAAGTCCGAGTTCCACGCGGTCGGCAGGCCCAAGCGGAAGTTCACCTGGTTGCTGGGCACCGTCGCGTCACCTGGCGTGGTGACATAGGCGTCGACCAGGCAGTGCTCCGGTACCGATGTCGTCGCGGTCACCGTCCTGGCTCGCGTGATCGTCGTGTCGGTCACGGTCGCGTTCATCAGGGCCGCGCATCGGTCGGCGTCCGCCCGTACGGGATCGCTGACCGCGACGAGCGCGGCGGCCAGCGGCAGGCACGACATGATGCTCACGTGGGTTCGGCTGGGTCGGCGCATTCCGCCTCCACACACAGAGGGTACTATCTTCGAGTACCTGGTACCCTAGACAGTACCCTGAAAGTGCAGGCATGACCGGATATCCTCGACCGCCCGTCGCCCTCTCGCTCGGGCGTTCCTTCACCAGCCGGCAGGAGAACGTGCTCGCCGAGCTGGAGGAGATCTTCCTTCGGGAGGGTTTTCGCCGGCTGACGATTCAGGAGCTCGCCGCCCGGCTGCACTGCTCGCGGCGTACCCTCTACGAGCTGGCGCCCAGCAAGGACGAACTCGTCGCGCTCGTCGTCGACCGGCTTCTGCAGCGCGTCGGCCGTCAGGCGATGGCCCAGGCGAGGGCGATGGACGAGCCGCTCGGGCGAGTCCACGCCTACATGTCCGCGGCGAGCACGGCGCTGACCCGCGCGGCTCGGGCGTTCTCGGTCGATGTCGCCGGGCAGCCGGGAATCCGCCGGCTGTTCGAGGAGCACTACCGGTTCGCCACGTCCATCGCCGCCGCGCTCATCCAGGAGGGCATAGACAGCGGTGCGTTCCGCGAAACGGACGCGCGCCTCGTGGCGGAGGTGATCTACGCCGCCCTGGACCGGCTGCAGGATCCCGAGGTGCTCGAGCATCTCGGCCGGACGAACGCGGAGGCGTTCCAGGAGCTGTTCGACCTGATCGTGCTTGGTCTGTCCCGCCCGTCGTGAGTCCTCCAACCGCAGCCGGAAATGTACTGTTTGCACGATATGTACTTTTTGGTAGGGTCTCGGGCATTGCGTGACGGGCCCTAGACGGGTTCGTTGCCGTTTCATTGCCCGGACCGTGCGTCTCCTGGGGAATCCGCAGGACGACGTCCGGCCGCCGAATCCGTTTCCACGGAGCCGGGGACCCAATCTTCATCGGGGTGAATCGGACGCTCGCTCAGCCGCGACCGTAGGGCACTTCCCAGCCCGAACCCGTCAGCTAACCCGGTAGGCGGCATGGAAGCAAGGAGCAAAGTCCTTCATGCCCACCGATCTCAAGAACCGGCTGAACCGCGCGCTGCTCGGCCTCGCCGCCACCGCCGTTGCCATGACCGCCTGCGCCACCGCCGCGCGGGCCACCCCTCCGGTCGGGCCCGACGACTCGCCGGAGTCCCGCTCCCACGTTCAAGACGTCGCGGCGCACGCCCCCACGGTGCTCGGCCGTGCGGCTCACGTGATCGACACCAAGACCGGCAAGGTCTACTTCAGCAAGAAGGCCGATCTTCGGATGCCCGTGGCCAGCCTCACCAAGGTGATGACCGCCTACACCGTGCTGAAGGAGGCCAAGCCGGGTGACGTCCTCAAGGTCACCTCTGGGGATGTTCGCTACGCCTCGAAGGGCGGTGCCTCGGTGGCCGGCCTGCGCGCCGGAGACCGGCTGACCGTGGAGAACCTGCTGTACGCCCTGATGCTGCCTTCCGGCGCGGACGCCGCCCACACGCTCGCCCGCGTGTACGGTCCGGGCGTCGACGCGTTCACCGCGAAGATGAACCTCACTGCTCGCGAGCTCGGTATGCGGGACACGCGCTACGTCAACGCCGACGGGATGCCCACCAACGGAGGCGGCTACTCCACCGCACGCGACCAGGCGCGGCTGGCCCAGGCCGCGCTGGGCGTCCAGGCGCTCAAGAAGGTCGCCTCCAGCCGGTATCGCTCGGTGGCCGCGACGGCGGAGCACCGCGCCTACTCCTGGCGGAATACGAATCGGCTCCTCGGCAAGCCGGGCGCCGTTGGTCTGAAGACCGGCTACACCCGGGCCGCCGGCTACACGCTCTCCTTCGCCGCGGACCGTGAAGGCCGGCAACTGGCCGGCGTCATTCTCGGGGAGACCAGCTCCACCCGCCGCTTCCAGACCGCTCAGAGGCTGCTCGACTGGGCGGTCGGCGGACAACCCTGACCAGGCCCGTCAACACGGTCGGCTCCGACGGCATTGCCGTACACGCCGCGCTGAGCGTCGCCGCCGACGGGCCCTCGTGAACTTCCGGAGCTCGCGCCCCGGCACGGACCCCAGCGATGAGTTACTATACCTTCTGGATGGTATAGTTTCCTCATTCGAGGCGAGCTGCCTTCCCGCCGGGTGTGCCACGCAGAATGGCGAAGGGACGTTCATGTTCACCAACCCGATTCCCCCAGTCCCATGAGAGACATGGGTGCTCCGAGCACGCGCACGGCGACTCGGGCATGTCCCCATAACTGTGCCTTCTGGACGGTAGAGTTACGGGGTGCGACCAAGCCAGCGGAACCAGATCCTGAACGCCGCGATCCGCGTGGCGGAACGCGACGGCATCACCGGCCTGACGCTGGAGTCGGCGGCCGAGGAGGCGGGCGTCACCAAGGGCGGGCTGATGTACCACTTCCGGACGCGGCACGAGCTGCTGCTGGCGATCCAGAAGCAACTGACCGACGCCTGGGAGACGTGGCTCGCCGCCGAGCTGGGCAAACCGCCGGCGGAGGCGTCGGTGCGAGAGGTCGTGGCGGCCTATGTGCGGGTGGGCGCGGACAGCCAGTCGGGCAAGGCGGACCTGGCGTTCATGCTCGAGTCGGCCTCCGTTCCCGACCTCGCCACGGTGTGGAACGAGCTCATCCGCCGCTGGGCCCCGCTGCCCACCTCGGCCGAACCCCACGACATCGACCTGCTCCTGGCTCGGCTGGCCGTCGACGGGCTGTGGCTGCAACAGGCCATGAGCGGCACCCCTTTGCCCACGCCGGTCGCGAAAGCCCTGCGGAACCGGCTGAACGCACTGATCGAACCGGAGAACTGATCCCACTGCTCGCATGAGCCGTACCGGCCGGGGCCAGCCACACACCCCGGAAGGACCGCATGATGGCGACCAAGCCCTTTACCGAGCCTCCTGCTGGTCACCATGGACATGACCAGGGACGTCCAGGGACCTCGCCGCGGCCGATCGTCGGCGCCGACAAGGTGGCCCGCATCACCCCCCTCCCCCCTGCGATGAACGCCGGCTGTCCCCGAACATGCTCAGCCAAATAGTTAGCCAGGAGGTCCTTATGACGAACAGCGCTGTGCCGGTTGAGCGTGGGTGCCCGTTCGCCCCGCCGGCCGCCTACGAACGGCTGCGCGAACAAGGCCCGATCAGCAAGGTCCGCCTGACCAGTGGCGGCGAGGCGTGGTGGGTGGCCGGTCAGGAGGCGGCCCGTGCCGTTCTCGCCAACCCCCGCTTCTCCGCCGATCGGCGTACCGACGGCTACCCGCTCTACGCCCTCGACGCGGCGACCCTGCAAATGGTGCGCATCCAGCCGCCGGTGATGCTCGGCATGGACGGCGCAGAACACTCCGCGGCCCGCCGCCCGGTGATCAGCGAGTTCACCGCGAAACGACTGGCCGCGCTGCGCCCGCACATCCAGGACATCGTCGACCACTTCATCGACAACATGCTCACCGCCGACCGGCACCCGATCGACCTGGTCCAGGCGCTGTCCCTGCCGGTGCCGTCCCTGGTGATCTGCGAACTGCTCGGCGTCCCCTACACCGACCATGACTTCTTCCAGAACCGCACCGCCGCGATGGTGAGCGCGACCGCGCTGGAAGACCGCCCGCAAGCCTTCGCCGACCTGCGTGCCTACTTCGACGACCTGGTCACCCGCAAAGAGTCCGAACCCGGCGACGACCTGCTCAGCCGGCAGATCGCCCGGCAACGCCAGGAAGGCGGCGCCGTCGACCACACGAGCCTGGTCAGCCTGGCCTTCCTGCTGCTGACCGCCGGACACGAGACCACCGCGAACATGATCTCGCTCGGCGTGCTCGCACTGCTCACCCATCCGGAGCAACTAGCCCTGATCACCGCCGATCCGGACAAGACACCCACAGCCGTGGAGGAGCTGCTGCGCTATTTCAGCATCGTCGACGGGGTCACCGCCCGGGTGGCCACCGAGGACGTGCGGATCGGCGGAGTGAGCATCAAGGCCGGCGAGGGCGTCGTCGTCTCGACCCTGTCGGCCGGATGGGACCCGGTGGCATTCAAGGACCCGGCCAAACTGGACATCGAGCGCGGCGCCCGCCACCACCTCGCCTTCGGATTCGGTCCCCACCAGTGTCTCGGCCAGAACCTGGCCCGGATGGAACTGCAGATCGTCTTCGACACGCTGTTCCGCCGCATCCCCACGCTGCGGCTGGCCGTACCGACAGAGGAGATTGCCTTCAAGACCGACGCCGTCGTCTACGGTGTCCACGAACTCCCGGTCACCTGGTAGCAGGACATAACCCTGAGGCCATGGCCCGTGTCCGATGGGTCCAGGAGTATCTGAGCCCCGCTCCGCAGCAAGACCTCACTCCCGTGCCAGAGGACATCAAGATCAGGAGCGTTGATCAGGTCACGTGTTGCGCCACGGGGTTGACCGGACAGTGGACCTGGCCATACTGGCGGTGCTGACCCTTTGGAGGGCGTGCCACCGGCTGCCTGAGCATCGTCCTGGGCTCAGGGTCGGTGAAATCGGTCAGGTAGATCTCGTGGTGCAGGCCGTTGCGCACCAGACCGTGCTCGTCCATGTAGGCGTCCATCACGTCGAGTGACGCCTTCTCTTCGCTGTAGGGCCCTTCGTGGAGCAGCTCCACGCACTCGCCCTCGGCGAAGGTGACAACCTGGACGCGGTCGACGGCTGCGCCGGATGCGCGTGCCTGCTCACGGGCCGCTTCGGCCACCCCCGGCTTGGGTACGTCGGGCAGCGGCAGCAGCAGGTGCCACCGCCACTGATCGCGCGGCACCTCCAGTGGCGGCCGAGAGGTGTCCTCCACCCACCAACGGCCCTCCAGCGGGCCTGCGGGGCCGCCCATGACGGAGGCCACGGCGTACAGGGCGCCGATGGCCGAGACGTGCTCGGCGCCGCCGGGCTCGCCCATGCCGGTGACGTTGAGGCAGGTGACGGGGTCGCGGTGGACCAATTGCGGTGTCATAGCTCCTCCAAAGGAATCATCAGTCGGACGGGGTGGTTGCCGGGTCGGACACCTGCACCTCGCGGATCGAACTCGCCGACAAGAGAGCGACGCTCAGCGCGCCAGGACAGCAGCGCCCGCGCGCTGACGGTGAGACCCGATCGGCAACAGCTCCTCGTCCATGCCCCCAGCGTGGAGCCTCCCCATGTGGGAGAGTCCAGCCGTCCGCGGGCGGCGTACTGCTCGGTCACCGGGAGGTTCCGGGTTTCCCAGGCGCCGAGGTTCGGGGGGCGGTGAGCCGGCGCAGTACGATCTCGGCTGGCCCTGGGAGCTTGCGCCGCTCCAGGGCCCACGCTCCCGCTGCCGTGATCAGCCATACGCCTACGGCGTAGCCGGCCATGGCGGCACTGTGCAGGTGGGCACCGAGGCCGAGACCCCATGCGGCGAGCACGGGAGCGCAGAGGAGCGACTGGGCGAGATAGGCGGACAGCGATCGCTTCCCAACAGCGGTGACGACTGTGGCGACCAGCCCAGGACTCCGCCCGGTGATCCGGTGCCCGAGCAAGCCGAAGAGCGCCGCGTACCCGAGCCCGGCGGGAAGTCCTGTGGTCATCTGGGTGACCTCGAAGACGAACATCGACCCGTGCGGGACCGTCAGCCATCCCATGACCGCCGCGGCGTGGGGGAGTCCGCCCAGCAAGCCCGTTGCCACGCCGATGACCGCGACCCGCCGGAGCAACGGAAGGTGCCGGCCCGGCTCTTCCAGAATCCGTAGCCGGGCGGCCCAGAAGCCGAGCACCATGGAGATGGGCAGGGCCAGAGCGAAGAGTCCCTGGCCGAGGGTGACGACCGGCCAGAAGGCAAGACGGTCCGCGACTGCGGCGAACGGGTCGCTCTGACCGGCCGGGGCGGCGCCGAGGGGCAGGTACGTGATGATCTCAGGCGCCACGGGTGCCGCGTATGCCGCCGCGATTGCGGCGGCGGTCGCCAGTACCAGCAGCGCGGCGCCGATCACCGCCCAGGTCAGAAGCGTGCGGTCGGCGCGGTGGAGGAAGAGCCTGGCGAGAAGGATGCCTGCCAGGCCGTATGCGCCCAGGATGTCGCCCTGCCACAACAACGCGGCATGGGCGAACCCGAACACCAGGAGCCACAAGCCGCGGCGTCGCAACTGTGCCAGCACGCTCAGCCGATCCTGCCCGGCCGCCTGCTGACGGGTCAGGAGCTGCACCATGCCGTACCCGAAAAGGAAGGCGAACATCGGGTAGACGCGGAAATCCACCGCGACGATGCTCGCCACCTGGACACCCCGATCCAGCGTCGAGCCGCCCGGCGGATGGATGGTGCTGGGGCGTAGTTGCCTGCCCCACAGGTACCAGGGGGTGTTGGCGATGGCGATGAGCAGGAGCATGGCTCCTCTGGCGAGGTCGGGAGCCGGCACTCGCGCGAATGGCCGGACCGGCAGGCTGGTGGGCGTCAACGGCCTTCTCTTACATCGTCTAGGGGGAGATCGAACCTGCCGATGGCGAGTTCGGTCAGGGACGCGACCTGGTTCACCAGGTGTTCGATGTGCCGGACGCCGGGTGGTAGTGCGGGCAGGTCGCGGACGGGCAGTGCGGCGGCGCCCGAGGTGACGGTCACGGCGAACCCGTCGCCGCCGAACCGGAGCCTCGCCGGCGCGGAAAGCACCTCCTTGCCTGCGGCGACTAGGGCGCACACCTTGCTGCTTTCGCGTCTGTCCATCGCACCTCATTTTGTAGTCCGACTACAAGAATGTTTTTGTAGTGCCGCTACAGTCAAGTGGATGGGAGAAGGATCACAGCGGGCACAGGCGCTGTCACCGCGCTCTTCGCTCATGAAGTCGTGAGCAACAAGGCCATGGTTGTTGTGGTGACCACGGCCAGTACCACGGGCGCCACGGCGTGGGAGCGGTGGCGCCGGTGCGCGAAGTCGCGGGCGCGGAGGTGGAATCCCACGGCGCCGATCAACAGCAGCGTGAGACCGGCCGCAGCCGCGACGGCGAGCGGCTTGAACCAGAGGCCGGCGGCGAGCCCGAGCGCGCCGGCGATTTCCAGGGTGCCGATCGATCGGGTCATCGTCGGGCCGACCCCTAGTCTCACCAGGTTGGCTGTCACCGAAGGCTGGAGCCGGACCTTTTGTGCACCGGCAAGCAGGAAGACGAGAGCGACCAGCGCGCTCAAGGTGTTGGCGGCAAACGACATGGCACAACCTTTCATAGAAAAAAAGCGAACGTTCCTTCTCTATTCTTGGAAGAGCGAGTTTGTCAAGGGCGAACGTTCGTTCTACGTTGGACCCCATGGCACGCATGCCCAAGGAGCACCTCGAAGCCCGCCGCCGCCAGATCCTGGACGCCGCCCGGCACTGCTTCATCCGCAACGGCTTCCATGCCACGTCCATGCAGGACGTGCTGACCGAGGCCGAGTTGTCGGCCGGGGCCGTCTATCGCTATTTCAAGAGCAAGGATGACATCATCGCGGCGACCGCGGCCGAGGCTCTGGCCGAGGTCGCGTCGGCGTTCGAGGCGGACGACGGCGCGCGGCCGCCGGATCTGGACAACATCGTCGATCTGGTGCTGGGGGTCGAGCGCCCGCCGCTGTCCGGATCGCAGGAGTCGGCCCAGTTGCTGGTTCAGGTCTGGTCGGAGGCGCTGCGATCGCCGTCGCTGGGCACGAAGCTGAAGGAGGTCATGGCGGAGGCCCGCGGTGTGGTCGGCGGCCTCGTGGCGCGGCATCAGCAGAGCGGGCTGCTTCCCGCTGACGTCCCTGCCGAGCACGTGGCCGATGTGCTGATGGCTCTGGTCGACGGGTTCCTGGTGCGCCGCGCGGTGTACGGCTACGCGGATTCGGTGGCCTTCAGGAACGGCATGCGAGCCCTGATGTCGGCGCCCGCGCAAGCCGTTCAATAGAGAACGAATATTCGCTCTTGACGGTCACCGCGCAATCGTGCTCTTCTAAAAAGAACGATCATTCGTTCTAAGAGGGTGGGTTTGTGACCACGAAAGCGGACGTTCTCATCGTCGGCGCGGGGCCGACCGGCCTGGTGCTGGCCATCGACCTGGCACGGCGGGGAGTGATCCCACGGATCATCGACGCCGGGCGCGCCGACCACCGGGAGAGCCGGGCGGTGTCGATCGTGGCCAGATCGCTGGAGATGCTGGACGATCTCGGGCTGGCCCAGGCCGCCATCGAACGAGGCGTTCCCCTGCACACGCTGAACTTCTACCAGGGTACGACGGCTCTGGCCGAGATGGACGTGACAGCCGTCGACTCCCCGTTCCCGCTGGACCTGTGCATCCCGCAGTGGCAGACGGTCGCGCTGCTGCGCGAGCGCGCGCAGGAGCTAGGGGTCACCGTCGAATGGGGCACCCGTCTGGTCGGGCTGCGGGCCGGCGAAAAGTGCGTCGGCGTGGAACTCACTCACGAGGACGGACGCGGCGAACAGTGCGAAACCGGGTGGCTGATCGGCGCCGACGGCGCCCACAGCACCGTACGTGAGACGGCGGGAATCACCCGGCAGACGGCCGACCTGAAGCGGGGGTTCATCCTGGGCGACGTCGCCGTGGACTGGCCGCTCACGCGCGACCGCTTCCATGTCTACTTTGACAGGTCCGGCCTCGTGGCCGTCTTCCCCATGATCGGGGGCTACTGGCGCATCCTGGCCAGCACGCCGGACGACCAGCCGCCACCAACTCCAGGACTGGACGACTTCGCCGCCTACGTCGCCGAACGCACACCCCTGGACCCCCGCGTACACGATCTGCAGTGGAGTTCGTCGTTCGTGGCCCGCGAGAGCCTGGCCGACCGGCTTCGCCAGGGCCGGATCCTCCTGGCCGGCGACGCCGCGCACAGCCACAGCCCGGTGGGCGGTCAGGGCATGAACACGGGCATGCAGGACGCCTACAACCTGGGCTGGAAACTCGCGCTCGTCGTCGCCGGGCGCGCCGAGGAGTCCCTGCTGGACAGCTATCAGGCCGAACGCCGGCCCGTGATCAAGGCCGTGGTCGAGGCGACCTCGGCCACCACGAAGATCGCCACCGGCAGCACGCTGGTCGCCCGCAGGGCCAGGCGGCACGCGCTGCGCCTGTTCGGCCGGCTCAATCCCGTGCAGCAACGGCTGTCTAACGCCTTCGGCGAACACCTCGTCCACTACCGCGACAGCCCCCTCGTCTTCGAACGCTGGCACGAATCACCAGCCAGAGCGTGGAGCGACGTCGCCGGCACCGGACCCGAAGCCGGCGAGCTGGTACGAGACGCCTACGTCGAGAACCATGAGGGACCGGTGGCGCTCCGCCACATCCTGCGGACGCCGGACCACCACCTCATCTTGTTCGCGGCAAACGAGACGGACTCCGCCACCCTGGCCGCCTGGCAGGCCCCCGCACGCGAGGCGATGGCCGGGCACGGCGAGGTCCATGTCATCACCCGCGGCCACCTGCCGCACGACCCCCTGGACGGAGTCTTCGCCGACCTGCGCAGCGAGGCGCACAACCGTTACGGCGTGCGCCGGCCCAGCCTGTACCTGATCCGCCCGGACAAGTACGTCGGCTTCCGCGGCGACAACGTCGACCTCACACCCGTGAACGACTACTTCCGCGCCCTGGGCGCCGCCTGCCGACAAGACGAGGAGCTGGACACCCCGTGACACAAGAACCGACCGCCCCTAAAAGCCTGGCCGGAATCGGCGCGACCGCCTTGGGCGTGGCACTCCTGCGCGCCCAGGAAAGCAGCCGACCGGACCGGCTGTTCGACGACCCCTACGCGCAGCACTTCCTCCAGGCCGTCGATCCGGCGTACACCCCTTGGGCCGCCGGGCCTTCTCCGGCGACCGCACGTTTCCTGCAGATCATGGCCGAGCAGGTCGCCATTCGCACCCAGTTCCTCGATCGCGCGCTACTGGATGCCGCCGGACGAGGATGCGAGCAGGTGGTCCTGCTGGCGTGCGGCATGGATACCCGCGCGTTCCGGCTCACCTGGCCGCCCGGCACCAAGGTCTTCGAGCTGGACTTCGCCGACGTACTCGCATTCAAGGCAGCCGTACTCGACGGCCGCGGCGCGACCGCCGCGTGCCATCGCGTCGAGGTGGCCACCGACCTGCGCCAGGATTGGCCGCGCGCGCTGACGGAGTCCGGCTTCGATCCGCGGCGGCCGGCCGCCTGGCTGGCCGAGGGCATCCTGTACGCGCTCCCGCCCGAAGCCGCCGACCTGCTCCTCGACCAGATCACCACCCTCTCCGCCCCGGCAAGCATGCTCGCCCTGGACCACATGAAAGACTCCGAACTGCTCCGCGGCGCCCGCGCGGACATCTCCGCCGAGCTCGTCGACCTGTGGCGCGGCGGCCCCACCGAGAACCTCAATGCCTGGCTTACCCGCCGCGGCTGGCAACCCACCGTGACCGACATCGCCGAGGCCGCGGCGGCCTGCGAACGCCCGATTCCACCCGCGTTCGATCCCGCCCGCGCCGACGCCGGCCGCGGCTGGCTGGCCACGGCACACCTCCCGTAACGTCGCTAAAGAGGACCTCGACAGGCCAGCCATCGAGACCGAGTCCGACCCTTGCCTCAACACCAACCGCCGCGTTCGGGATCATGTCGGTGACGGCCGGGGAGGCGATGCTGGTGGTGGCGTTCTGCGGGCCGTTCCCGCTGGGCCCGTCCTTCGCGGTCGTGGCGCTTCGACCCGGGGGCCGCCGCGGCGGCCCCGCGGCTGGTGGCCGTCCTGGGCGGGGTCGTCGGTGTGTTGTTCGGGCTGGTCGTCGTGGCCGCCAGTGCGGTGCTTGGCGCGGAGCTGGCGGGTGGGGCCGTCCTGCCCGTGGTACTCGCTACCCTGGTGGTGGCCCCGCTGAAGCGGCGTGCCTTGGTGCTGCGCATAGATCCGGTCAGAGCCATGTCGCGCGCCTCGCTGGCCAGAGTGTGGACAAGAGCAGGCCCCGGGGTGAGGGCCCAGGACATCCTGCGTCTCGAACGCGATCTGCACGACGGCGTCCAGGGACGGCTGCTCGCGCTCGCCTTCGACCTGCGGATGGCGCAGCGGGACCTGGGCGACCCTGCGGCGCAACTAGTCCTCACCGATGCGGCAGCCGGGCTGGCGGCTGCGATCGACGAGCTACGCGCGCTGGTCAAGGGCAACACGCACGAAGTGCTGAGCAGGCACGGCCTGCGGGCGGCGCTGGCCGAGCTGACCGGCCGCATGCCCGTGCCCGTCACGCTCAACGTGCCCGCCACACGACTACCGCCGCAGGTCGAGACGTGGCGTACCTGGTGGTCTGTGATGCGGCCACCAACGCGCTCAAGCACGCCGACGCCGACACCATCCGGACACGCTTGCTCAAACGCTCCCTCGCAGCCGACGCGGCCATCACCGCTCTCAACGGATTGCTTTACGTGGTGGCCGGGCGAGCTCGTCGGCGACCTTGACATGCTCGACTGGTTGGGCCGTGATGGCGGTGGTGACCGTCAACGGCGTGCTGGTCGTGGGCAGGTTGGCCGCTGTCTGGGCGGGGGCGCTGGAGCCGACGCCGTTCTGCAGGCCATAGGTCTGCGTCGGGGCATTTGACCCGCCACCCTCAAGCCGGACGGCTCGCCAGACTTTCGGGCCGTAGTGGGTGACATCACGCATGCAGACTCGTGGTGCCGGCGACCGCAACGTGAGCCCGGACGGGCGCTCCTTCGCGCTGGCCCATCCGGGCGGGCGGATCGCGTTGTGGTGGGTGGGACCAGGGGTCGCCTCTGATGACGTACGGTCCGCCGATTCGGTGCACGATCTCTGGTTCGCCGCGGAGTCGGTGCTGCGCGTGGTGGGGGGCGATCTGTCCGCTCCTTGACACCGCCGCCGACCTCACCACCTATGCCACGAGCACAGGCGCCACTCCGAACAAGATGATTTTCTGCAAGCTCTGAGCCTGGCTCGCGCATCAGCCTGGCCGAACAGCCCTTGCCACACCGCGTGGGGGACGCGGTCGGTAGTCATCCGGGCCAGGTCCACCTTCCTGCCTGGCACGTCCCGTCCGTCGAGCTCGATTGAGCTTGTGCAGGCTTCGGAAGGGCTTGCGTCTTTAGGTCAATGTGTATACGCGGGTGGTGCCGAATATGCCGTCGGGTGATCGCCACCGAGGGATGGTTGTGCGGACGTGGTGGAATCTGCCGGTGGCCAGAAGGTAGGGCTCCTCAACGGGGTTGAAGTAGATCAGGGTGATGGGGCGTGGGTGCCTGTCGGCGGAGGCGATCAGTTGTTTCATGACGGAGGCGAAGATCTCGCCTGTGAACGGGTTGTTGAGGAATACCACGCTGACGTCGTCGGGGATGGCGTAGTCCAGGACGTCCGAGTGCACCAGTTCGATCTCATGAGCCTGCAGTGTGAGGGTGGTCGTGTCCAGGTTGGTGCGTGCGATGTCGGTGAGGTCGGGTGAGAGCTCGACGCCGATCACCCGCTTGAAGGCGTATCGGCTGGCGGCCTCCAGAACCATTCTGCCTTTACCGGAGCCCAGGTCGAGGAAAACGTCGCGCTCGTCGATGTCTCGGATGGGCAGGGCTCGGCGCAGGGTGCCCCAGTGGGCGGGGGAATAGTAGACGCGTTCAGGATGCTCAAGCCCGAAATCGCCAAGGTCGACGAACTCGGTGGTGCTGACACCAAAGCGCCAGTCGTACAGCATCCGTGCCAGCCAGCGACGCCATCCGCGCAGCCGTACCAGGAAGCCACCGCTCATCATCATGGCCTCTTCGGCGACGACGGCGCTTTCGTAGGCCGTGAGCGGTGCGCTCGTCGCGAGAAGCCCGAGCAGCAGCGGCGCCCCCAGCGTCACGGGGGGCCGGCGAACGCAGGACAGTCTGTCGCGCATCGCCGACGGGCTGAACGGATTGTCGACCAAGGTCATGGCACGCCTCCTGAGATCACGGTCGGCGCAGCGACGGATGCTGAGCCGGGACACACTCTCGTACCGTTGATCGCAGTCCGGGGCGGGCGAGTTTCACCTTGTCCGCCAACCTCCCCAACTTGCAATGAAACCTCCACCGCCCTCCCCGGCCGCTGCCCTCAAGCTTCCAAAGCCTGGGTGCCCTATTTCTCGTCGCCACCGTGCGCACTCGCCCTCTGCCCAGATGGATCGTCCGATCCTGCACAGTGGCTGTGTGTGGCCCCTAGTACGTGTGCAGCAGGTGGTCGGTACCAGAGATGGCGGGGGCTGGTGGCGCCGTGCTCGTCTTCGCGGTTGTGCAGGTCAATGAGCCAGTGCAGCACCAGCGGCCGCACGGCGATGTAGGCGTCCAGCGTGCCGGCCTCCAGGTTGTGGCAAGTCACCAGAGGTGAATGCGGACCGGTGCTGTCTGCTCAGGCGATGGCGATTAGTTTGATCAACTGCTGTCTGAACTGCTCGTAGTCGTCTACGGCGCCGAGCAGCTGATCCGAGGTGTGTTCGGCCTCGTGGGCGAGTGCCAGGGTCGCGGTGCCTGCCTCGGTGATGGTTACCGAGACGCGCCGCCGGTCGCGCTGGTCTGCCTGCTTGGCGACGTAGCCGGTGCGCCGCAGGTGCTCGATCGTCCGGCTCATCGTCTGGTCGGTCACGCGGCACAGCCCCGCCAGTTCACGCTGGGTGAGCGGCCCTTCGGCCAGGTGATGCAGGGCGATCAGGCCGGCGTGGGTCAGTCCGTGGGCGGCGAGGAAGTCATGGAAGCGCCCCTCCACCAGGCGCGCGGCCACCGACAGCAGCCGGCCGGTGGGCCAGGAGTCGATGTCGGCCACCCGCTCATTGTCCCACCTCGCGATCGTGAACCGGCTCAGGGGATCGCAGCCTCTTCGCGATCGACACTCCGAGCCAGATCATCCCGGCGAGCACGGCCACTACGAGGTATTCGATCGCTGGGATCCGGCCCACGGCCAGCACGCCGGACAGGTCGTGGCGCAAGCCGTACACCAGGAGGGAGCTGAAGGCGTAGGCCAGCCCCAGCGACCAGCGCAGCCCGCGCGTCAGACCCACGCCGTGCATCTGGGTGATGACGAAAACACCGAGGAAACCGAACAGGAACATCGGCCATGCCCCGTCCGGTCCGCTGGTCATGACGGCGACGAGTGTGCCGTGGACGGCGACGGCCAGTTCCAGGGTGAGGGTCCACCACCGGTTGGTGTGGGCGCGGGTGAGGAACAGGCTGCCCTGAAGGAGCAACAGGAACATGTAGAAGAAGCCGATCAGGTGGCCGCTGGTGGCCTCCATGGGGTGGTACCAGAAGGTGTAGACGGCTGCCCAGCTGAACAGGTAGCCGTGGTAGCGGCGAGCGAACCGCACCACCTGGGCGCCGATCGGGGCCGGTTTGCCGAAGAACATGCCGCGTCGGTGGTTCTCCATGAGCAGGACGACCACCAGCAGCAAGATCACCGATCCCTGGGAACTGAAGATGGACACGTCCTGGGCCAGGCCGTCGTAGAACAGTTGCGTCTGGGCCATGTGCAGGGCGATGAAGGCGGCGTTGACGCCGAGTGCCACCACGTTCACCGGATGCAGGCCGCGCGTGTAGCGGCGCACCCTGGTTTGCGCGTAGTAGATGAGGGCCCACAGGGCGAGCTGGTGGGCCGCGTAGGGGAGCCACGCCGACAGCCGGGTCCACAGGGTCGGCTCGGGCAGCTTCCAGTAGTACCAGGACACACCCTGGTCGGGCAGGAGCGTGACGCCGTGCAGGCGCTGGCCGAGCAGCCAGACCAGGGCGGTGGTGACCGCGCCGGCCAGCACGCCCACGGCGAGAATCCGGCCCACACCCCAATTGTTCAGCATGCTGAGTATTATGCGGATGCTCAGCCTGCTGAACAAATTCCTCCTGGAAGGCAACCGCCGGCCTGTTGGCTCCGAATAGGCGTATGTGAAGGCCTTTGTCGTGCCGTTCGACCAGGACCTGCGCGTCCGCTCACGCAGGGTGGGGCTGCTCGGCCCCGGAGCAGGAAACGCGGATGTCAGCAGAGATCGGGGTCCGCCCGCGCCCGCATTCCCGGACGAGCCCGATGTTGGGGCCGCCTTCGTCCCCCCCCAGCCGGCCATCCCAGGTCAACGTCCGCCCTCGCCCGGACTTCTGAGGAAGTGATCATGGAACGACGCAGGATCGCGGTGATCGGCAGCGGCATCGCCGGTCTCACTGCGGCCTACGTGCTGCAACGCGAGCACGACGTGACTCTTTTTGAAGCCGACGAGCGGCTCGGCGGCCACGCCCATACCCACGACGTTCCGACCGGCGCCGTGGACAGCGGCTTCATCGTGCACAACCGCCGGACCTATCCGCTGCTGACGCGGCTGCTCAGCGAGCTCGGCGTGCAGACTCGCGAATCGGAGATGAGCCTGTCCGTTTCGTGCGCCGGGTGCGGGCTGGAGTACGCGGGCGGCAGGGGGTTGACAGGGTTGCTCGCCCAGCCCCGCCTCCGGCTGCCGTACTTGCGCATGCTCAGCGAAGTGCCGCGTTTCCACCGTGCGGCGCGCCGGGAGCTGGCGGCGAGAAACGAGCGAACGGTCGCCGCGTTCGCCGCAGGCTTTTCTCCCTACTTCGACGCGCACTACCTGACGCCGCTCATCTCGGCGGTCTGGTCGTGTGCACCGGCCATGGCCCGGCACTATCCCGCCCGCTACTTGTTCGCCTTCCTCCGTAACCACGGCATGCTGTCGGTGGGCGGCTCCCCGCGCTGGCGCACCGTTGCCGGTGGTTCGCGCACTTATGTCGAGCACATTGCCAAGCAGCTGTCGGCCGTGCGGACGAGCTGCCTGGTGCGTGGGCTGCGCCGTTCGGGCGAGGGCGTGGAATTGGTCGCCGACGGCAGGCACACCTTCGCGGCCGCGGTCGTGGCCACCCATCCCGACCAGGCGCTGCGCCTGCTGGCCGAGCCGACACCCGCCGAGCGCGAGGTGCTCGGCGCCTTCACCTACTCGCGCAATGAAGCCGTTCTGCACACCGACACCACGGTCCTTCCCACGGCCGTGAACGCCCGGGCTTCCTGGAACCTGCGCATGGACTGCCGATCCGGCGCTACGCCAGGCGTGCGGGTGAGTTATGACATGAACCGGCTGCAGGGCCAGCCGTACCTGGTCAGCCTGGGTGAACCCATCGCCGAACACCACCAGATCGCGCGCACGGTCTACGAACACCCCGCCTACACCCCCGAGTCGGTCGCCGCGCAGCGGCGGCTGCCCTCGCTCAACGACGCTCGGATCGCCTTCGCCGGCGCGTATCACGGCTGGGGCTTCCACGAGGACGGCTGCCGCTCCGGGCTGCTGGCCGCTCAGGCGCTGGGCGGTGACTGGTGATCCTCTACGAGTGTGTGATCACCCATGCCAGGGCCGAGCCGGTGCGCAACGCCTTCCGCTACCGCACCGCGTTGTGCCTGGTCGACGCCGATGATTGGCCGCGCAGGTCGCCGGTCGCGCCGCCCGCGGGCCGCGGTGACCTCGACGCGTTCCTGGCCAGCCACGAGCTGGCCGCCGACCGGGTGCTGACCCTGGCCCACCACCGGCTGCTGGGCTGGGCCTTCGACCCCTTGCGGGTGCATTGGTGCTTTTTCGGTGGACGGCTCGCGGCCACGGTCGCCGAGGTGCGCAACACCTACGGTGGGCGCCACCGCTACCTTCTGCGGCCCGGCGCACGCGAGGTCGCCAAGGACTTTCGCGTCTCGCCTTTCAACGGGGTGGACGGCTTCTACCGCATCGATCTGCCGATCCCCGATGAGCGGCTCTGTTTGACGGTCACCCTGCACCGGCAGGGCAGGCCGCCTTTCGCAGCCAGTGTGCGCGGACGCAGGGTGGCGGCCATGAAGGCGCGGCACATCCTGGCGCCGATCTTCACCAGCGTTCGCATCCGCCGCCAGGGGATCGGCCTGTATCTGCGTGGGCTCACGATCCAGCCACCAGGAGTGAACCGATGACCGCCTGGTTGCGCGCTCAAGTGGCCCGGCAGCTTTTTCTGCACGTCGCCCGCCGCATGGGCCCTGCTTTGACCGGATTGCGGCTACACCGGCCCCGCGCGTTCTTCCGCCGGGTGGGCGCTGATGGGCTGATCGGGTTCGGTGAGTCCTACACGGCGGGGGACTGGGACGCCGCCGACCTGGTCGGCGTACTGACCGCGCTGGCCGGCGAGGTCGACACGCTCGTGCCGCCGTCTCTGCAGCGGCTGCGGCGGCTGGCCCTGCCGAGGGCGCCGCTGGCCGTACGCGGCAGCCCGGAGGTGGCGCGCCGCAACATCGCGCGGCACTACGACCTGTCCAACGAGCTGTTCGCATCCTTCCTCGATGAGAGCATGACCTACTCCGCGGCCTGGTTCACCGACCCGGCCACCGCGACGTGGGCCGACCTGGCGCCCGCGCAGCACCGCAAGATCGATCGGCTGCTGACGCAGGCAAGGGTCGGGCCGGGCACACGCCTGCTGGAGATCGGCAGCGGTTGGGGCGAACTGGCCATCCGCGCCGCCCGGCGAGGCGCCGAGGTGGTCTCGATCACCCTGTCGAAGGAGCAGGCGCAACTGGCCCGCGAACGAGCGAGCGCCACCCGATTCCCGGGAAAGCTGGACTTCCGGCTGTGCGACTACCGCGAAATCGACGGCAGGTACGACGCGATCGTCAGCGCCGAGATGATCGAAGCCGTCGGCGCCCGGCATTGGCCGGAGTACTTCGCGGTGCTCCAACGGCGCCTGGCCCCGGGCGGCCGGATCGCGCTGCAGGCCATCACGATGCCGCACGACCGTATGCTGGCCACCCTCGGCACCCACACCTGGGTGCAGAAGCACATCTTCCCCGGCGGCATGCTGCCCTCCATCCCCGCGATCGAGAGCCTGCTCGGGCCGTTGCACATCGTGGAGCGGCTGTCGCTGCGCGAGCACTACGCCCACACCCTGAGACTGTGGCGCGAGCGCTACACGCGGCAGCGCGACCTCATCACCAAGCTCGGCTTCGATGAGACCTTCCACCGCATGTGGACGTTCTATCTCGCCTATTCCGAAGCCGGATTCCGCTCCGGCTACCTCGACGTCTGGCAGCTCACCATGGAAAGGGGACGTCCTTGACGACGATCGCGGCCCGGGCGGAACACTCCATCGACGCGCTCTTCGGCGGAAAGCCGCCGGTGACGATCCGGTTCTGGGACGGCAGCACGCACGGCGACGGCCCGGCGCTCGAACTGCGCAGCCCCCTCGCCGCCCGGTATCTGCTGTGGAGTCCGGGCGAGCTCGGCCTGGCCAGGGCCTACATCAGCGGCCACCTCCGCTTTCACGGTGACCTCACCCAGACCCTGCGCCAGGTACGCGCCGCTCCCGCCTTCCGCCCCCGCCCGCGCGACCTGCTGGCGCTGATCCGGTTGCCTGGCGTGCTCGGCCCCCGGCCCGCTGCCCCGGCCGCGGAGGCACGGTTGCGCGGCCGGTCGCACACTCGCGGGCGCGACCGCGCCGCCATCGCCCACCACTACGACCTGTCCAACGCGTTCTACCAGCTCATCCTGGATGATTCGATGGCCTACTCGTGCGCCGTCTTCGAACCCGGCGACGATCTGGAGCGGGCGCAACGCCGCAAGCTCGACCGGATCTGCGATCGCCTCCAGGTGCGGCCCGGCATGCGAATCCTCGACGTCGGCTGCGGCTGGGGATCACTGGCCCTGCACGCGGCCCGCGAGCGCGGGGTGGCGGTCGTCGGCGTCACGCTCTCGGCTGCCCAGCGGCAGTTCGCCCTCGACCGGGCCGCCGGACTACCGGTGGACATCAGGGCGCAGGACTACCGCGACCTCGCCGACGGCCCCTACGACGCGATCTGCTCCATCGAGATGGGCGAGCACGTCGGCCAGGCAGGCTATCCGGGCTACTCGGCCGCGCTGTACCGGCTGCTGCGTCCCGGCGGCAGGGCGCTCATCCAGCAGATGTCGCGCGAGCACCGGCCCGGCGGCGGGCCGTTCATCGAACGCTACATCGCCCCCGACATGCACATGAGACCACTGACGCAGACCACGACGATGCTGGCGGCAGCCGGGTTCGCGGTGGAGAGCACCCGCTCGCTCGGCCACCACTACGTGCGGACCATCCAAGCCTGGCAAGACCGCCTCCAGGCGAACCTGCGGGAGGCAAGGGCGCTGATCGGCGCCGAACGCACCCGCGTGTGGCAACTGTACCTGGCCGGCGGCATGCTCGCCTTCGAGCAGGGCCGCATGGACGTCCATCAGATCGTGCTCAGGAGAGGCCGATGAGCGTATTCCTGTCCTGTTCGGCCTTGGTGGCTCTCCTCATGGTCATCACCTTTGAAGTGGCGATCAAGGCGGGCAAGCACGCCGTGATCGACGTGGCCTGGGGCCTCGGCTTCGCCGTCATCGCGCTGGCGGCCTTCGTGCAGGGCGGCGGTGACCCGCATCGCCGGGTCCTGCTGCTTGTTCTGACCTGCCTGTGGGGGCTACGGCTGGCCCTGCACCTCGGCCGGCGGGTCGCCGGCAGCGGCGAAGATCCCCGCTATGAGGCGCTCCTGGCCAAGGCCCCGGGCAGCCGCAACGCCTACGCCTTCCGGATGATCTACGTGACGCAAGGCCTGATCATGTTGTTCGTCTCACTGCCCGTCCAGGTCGGCATGACCACGACCGGGCCCGTCGGCTGGCTGGGGTGGGCGGGCGTGGCGCTGTGGCTGGTCGGGTTCGTCTTCGAAACCGTGGGCGACTGGCAACTGGCCCGCTTCCGCGCCGACCCCACCAGCAAGCAACGCGTGCTGGACACCGGTCTGTGGCGTTACACACGCCACCCCAACTACTTCGGTGACGCCGTCATCTGGTGGGGACTCTTCCTCATCGCCGCCGAACGCTAGCCCGGCGTCCTGACCCTCCTGTCTCCGCTCGTCATGACGTACTTCCTGCTCGCCAAGACCGGCAAGCCCCTGCTGGAGCGGCGGCTGTCGGCCACCCGGCCGGGGTACGCCGACTACGTCCGCCGCACCAGCGGCTTCATCCCCCTGCCGCCCAAGCGCGGATGATCGAGGAACTCTCTGCTCCCCTGTCGGTGACCAACTCGCGGGAGCCTGCCCTACACGCAGGTGGGAAGACGCAAGCGGGGTTTTCACGCGCGGCAACCCACCTCATGGGGTACGGGCGCGATGCCGGCGCCGGCCATATCACGGTCGCCGCGATCCCAGGGGATGCTGACATGGTCATCGTCGTGACGGGCGGTACCCGCGGCATCGGCCGCGGGCTCACCGAGCAGTTCACCAGCACGCTGAGCGGGGGTTTCGCCGCCGGCGGTGCTGCTCTGATTGGCACCTTGACGCTTCTGTCCGGATGAGTGCCTAAGCGCTTGGGGCCGCACCAGTTAACGCGGGACCAGCAGAATACGGTTCCGTCCGCCACGCCATGGCGTCGTCCTGTTCAACCCAGCCAGCCGACATCCCACAGTCCTCATTGAGCACACGGTCCAACGCCGTGTAGGCGAGAATACGAAGATCCTCGAGGTCGCGTACGAAGCCGAAGCTGTGGTGGAAGGAATTGCAGCGCAGGAACCACATGATCTCGCGGTCGCCGATGCGCATCGTGTCCGACAGCCGGAACCCGAGGTTCTCGACATACCAGCGGACGGTCTTTTCCGGGGTGGGCGTGTTCATCAGCACGTGCGAGAGCCGTACCGGAAATGGACTCGCGCTCTTCGATCCTGCGGTGCGCGCGGACCGCGACGACCCGCCCCTCGTTGTCGAAGAACCGCACGCCATAGCCGCCGCCCGGTGTGTCCGGTACGCGGGTTCGTGGACGAGCCGCACTCCTTGACCGATCAGCCGCTCGGTCAGGGTGTCCACGTCGGCAGGGCTCGCGGAGCCGAACGCGATGAGGTCCGTGCGCTTCTGGTCGTCCTCGCGCAGCCGGACGACATACAGCTCCGGTGAGCCCTCGGCGGCGAGAAAGGAGACCCCCGCGTCATTGGCCGTCTCCGTCAGCCCCCACGTCTCCCGGTAGAACGTGCGTTGCTCGGCGAAGTTCGGCATCGCGATGTCGACGTGCCGCAGGTATGTGATCAGCCCGGTGGCGGACCTGTCAGTTCCTTTGCGTAGATGGTGGGCCGAGCCGGTCGGCGATGGCAGGATGGGGCCGGTTCCCATGTGCCCGCCGGGAAAGAGCCGGGCGGTCTTCGGGTCACCGTGCTCAAGGGCGAGGTGGATGTCCGCGGCGGCGTTCTGCTGGTCGTCCTTTCCGTTGACCGTGCGACCTGGGGGCGGATCTCGGCGACCCGGCCGGTGAGCGGCGCCAGCAGTTCTCCCATCCGCGGGGCGAGGCCGGCCTCAGGAAGCACGTCGGGCCGTACCCCGTTCTCGGTGAGGAAGACGTAGGCCTGGCCCGCGGAGATCGGCACCACTCCCGCCTGGTGGACGGGACCGGCGAAGGTGTGGATGCCGGTGGCCCAGCCGGGACGCGGCACGAGGGCCCGCCAGACCATCTGGCCGTGATAGCGAATCGGGGTAGGACGGCCGATGAGGTCACGGACGACGGAACGGATGCCGTCGGCGCCCACGAGCAGGTCGACGGTACGCGCCGTCGCGTCGGTCAGTTCCGCGACCACCTGACCGTCGCCCTGGTCCAGGTGGGAAACGCTGAGCCCCATGGCGGATCCGCGCGCCGAGCCGGAGCGCCTCGGTGCGCAGGATCCGGTGCAGTTCTGAGCGCGCGATCCCGGCCGATCCGGCGCGGGAGCTCGATCGGGTTCGCGACCCCGTCCGCGTCGACGTTGGTGATGACCCGCATGCCGTATCCGGTGGCCAGGCACTGATCGGCCAGCCCGAGACCGTCGAGCGCGCGAAGCGACGGGCCCGGAGCCCAGGATGACCTCATGCTCGTCGAATCTCTTGCGGCGGGCGTATGACGGCGGCGTCCACGGCCCGGCGAGCGGAGGCGCGCGTTGCAGGCCAGCTATGCGAACGGATCCCCGACACCTCCAAGGCCATGGTCTATCGGCACGTCGACCTGCTACGCCACGACCGAGCCGTCCTCGACGCCGATGCACTCACGGCCATGACACCCGACGACCACCGGCGCACCTTCGCCACCGCGATGGCCGTCCTGGTCACGAATTCAACGCCTACCTCGACCGCAAGGATGCCGACCCGGTGACGGACCTCATCGGCTACCGGCAGCACGCCGTCTGGCTCACCCGCGGCGAACTGGAAACGATGATCAGCGAGTTCCGTCGCGTGATCCTGCCCCTGATGACCAACCAGCCAACGCCGGACCGCACACAACATCTGCTCAGCCCGATCTTCTTCCCGGTCGAACAGCCACCCACCGACTCCGAATAGGGCTCAGATTCGTCCTGCTCGTACTCCTCTCGAGCGGGTCACCGCTGGCCGGCCCTCCGGGCCGCTCGGAGCGCGGCGTAGGTGTAGGCGCTGCGGCCCGGGCCCGTTTTGCCGCGTTGACCCCGATCGGGGGATCACCGTAGGGCTTCGCTCTGAGCGTGGCGGACGTCCGTACAGACCAGGAGCACGATCCCGCCGACGAATATGACGATCAGAGACAGGATCGCCTGCCGGTAGGAGCCCGTCAGGCTGACGATCACCGAGAAGGTCAAGGGTGCGATCCAGGCGGTGCCCTTGTCGCACACCGCGTACAGGCTGAAAAACGTCGTCTCGTGACCCCAGGGGATCATCTGGGAGTAGAGGGACCGAGCGAGGGACTGCGACCCGCCGACGACGATGCCGATCACCACGCCGAGAACAATGGCCTCCCACAGCTCGCGCAGGGCCCAGAACGCGTAGATCACTATGCCGCACCACAGCAGCAGCGTGATGAGCAATGTCGCCTTGGCGCCGAGGCGCACGGCGACGACGGTCCACAGGACCGAGCCGCCCATCGCGACGAACTGGATGGCGAGGATCAACATGAACAGGAACGGCGCCGCCCGCCCCGCGTCGCCGACGAACAGCTCGTGGGTCAGGTAAACCGACGCCAGGCCGGTCACGCCGGAGATCGCGTCGGTAATCAGCAGGTAGGAGATGAGATAGCGCCGCGCGTGGGGCATGCGGCGCAGGGTGCGCAGCGAGTCGCGCAGCCCGCCCCGCACCGCGGTCCGTCCTCGGTCGTGGTCGCGTAGCCCTCGAATGGCATACCAGCCGAATCCGGCCCACCACAGCCCGGCGGCGAGGAAGCACAGGCGCACCGCGGTGGCCCTGTCGATGCCGAGCGCGGCGTCGAACTGAAGCACTGCCAGATTGACGGCCATGATCAGGCCGGAGCCCAGATAGCCGAGGGCGAACCCTCTGCCGGAAGTCTGGTCCCTGGCCTCGGGCGGGGCCAGGTCCGGCAGGAAGGCGTTGCAGACGACGTCGGTGGCGCCGAAGACGAGGTTGCCGATCACGAACAGCGTGCCCGCGTAGGCCCAGGCCGTCCCGCCCGTCGTCGCCAGCATGAGGGTGATCACGGAGCCGAGCGCGCACGTCCAGCCCAGCAGGCGCCGCCGCAGCCGGCGCGTGTCCGCGACCGCCCCGAGCAGTGGCAGGCTGACGACCTGGATGGCGGAGGCCGCCGCCATGGTCAGCGCGGGAAAGGCTTCCGCCGAGACCTGCCACGCGCCGATAGAGAACAGGGTCGCGCGCCCCGAACCGGCGGCTTCCACAGCCAGCGCCAGAAGCCAGGGCCCGATGAGGACGGTGACGACCGGGCCGACCCAGCCGTGGTTGGCCCAGGAGTAGAAGCTCCAGCGGGTGACCTCGTCGTCAAGCGCTCTCAAGGCCGGTGAACCCCTCCGCCGCTGATGCGACGAAGATCGCTCTCGCTCAGACCCACCTGGCCCATCAGCAGGTCACGTTCTGTCCGGTACGGCGCAGCGGCGTCCTCATCGTCGAAGAGAGCCCACAGCTCAGCGAGCTCGTGCAGAACGTGGACCACCCGTACCGGTATGTCCAGCAGGCGCCACAGATCCAGAGCCTCGGCGTAGAAGTCGCGGGCGGCCTTCAGATCGCCTCGGCTCCGGGACACGGCGGCCAGCGTGGTCAGCGCCCTGGCCATCCCCCACGGGTCGGAGCCGAGCCTGGCGCGTTCGAGAAAACAGCCTGGCGATCCCCTCGGCCTCCTCCAACCTGCCCCGCGCCGCGGCGGCCCCTGCCATGTCGCCTCCACCGTGAGCGACGCTGGCCAGATCGCCCAGCTGATTCAGGAGCAGACCGGCACGATGCAGGCACCCCTCGGCGTCCTTGAAACGACCCTGCCTGCAGTAGATCAAGCCGACGTATTTCAGCGCCCATATCTCTAGCAGCACCGCCCCGCTGCGGTGAAAGCCACGCCGCGCCGTCTCGAACAGGGACAGATAGTCGCCTTCCTCCCCGGCCATCCGGCGGACGGCCGCCTCTCGAGCAGCCGCGAGTCCCACCGTCAGTGGGTCTCCACCGGGCTCGTCCACGGGGTCTCGGACGGCGGTTTCCGGTGATCTCACCTTCTGATAGGCGGCGAACGTTCTGGCGGCGTAGTCGATGCTCGCGGCGTAGTCGTCGCGTCCCGCTTCGGCGTCCATCAGCAGGCCCAGCATGGTCGCGATGCCCTGCTGGTCCGCGCACCGTTCGGCCGCTCTCAACCCGGCCGACAGCGTGTCCACCAGCTGCCCGTAGCGTCCTCGCAGCTCAAGGTAGGTCGACATGCGCTGAGCCAGCGGCCAGGCGAGCTCGCCGGCCTGGTCCAGCACGTGGAACAGATCAGCGCAGACCTCCTCGAACCAGATCGTCGCGTCCCGCCGCACGGCGGTGAGCACCTCATCCGGCGGGTGCCATCGCGCTTCCGGTTCCGGATCCAGCCCTACCCAGTGGCCGAAGGTGGAGTCAGCCGCCACGGCCAGAGCGAACCACCCGTTCGTCACCCGGGGGAGCACCTGCTGGTCTTCTGCGGTGGCCAGCTCGCGCGCGACCAGCCGGACGAGATCGTGCATGTGATAGACGGGACCGGTGATGTCACGTCCGGCCGGCTCCACCAGGTGCACCTCCACCAGGTCCTCCAGAAGCCTTTCTCCATCGGAGGGTACGAGCGCGCAGGCCGTCCACCACGGGAAACGGTGGCTCGCCTGCAGCGCCAGGCGGCGAAAGAGCCGCTGGTGTTCGGCAGACAGCCCGGCATAGCTCTCCCCGATGCCGGCCCGCACGCTCACATCACCCAGTTCGAGCCAGTCGAGTCGGCCGCGGGCCTCGCTCAGCCGCCTGGCCATGTCCTCCAGTGCCGCATTGGACCGGGACGCCAGGCGGGCACCCACGATGTGAATGGCCAGGGGGAGCCCGCCGCAGAGCCGTACGATCTCACTCGCCGCCCGATCCGTGCTCGCCGCACCTGCGGTGGCCCCCAAAAGCCGGATGCCGTCATCGGCGGAGAGCACCCGAAGCGGAACGGGCCGCAGTCCTTGAACACCGGTCAGCCGCCGGCGGCTGGTGACGATCGCTCCGCACCCTGGATGCTGGGGCAGCAGGACGCGGAGCTGGCTCTCATCGGCCACGTCATCGAGCAGCACCAGCACCTTACGGCCGGCGAGGGAATCGCGGTACTGATCCTGCAGCTCCTCCAGCCCTCGAGCGGCCGGGCTGGGCGGCATGCCGATAGCGTGCAGGAAGCGGGCCAGCACCGATTCCACCGCTGTCTCCGGCCCCAGCCTGGCGTAGAGCTGCCCGTCCGGAAACGCCGTTCGCACCTGATTGGCCAGCCGTACGGCAAGCGCGGTCTTGCCGATGCCGCCAGGCCCGGTGATGGCAGCGGCGGGGCAGGCGGCACCGGACCTGAGGAACCGGGTCAGCTCCTTGATCAACCAGTCGCGGCCGACGAGCTTGGAGAAGGCCCAGGGCAGCTGCTGCGGGATCATCCTGATGGACCGCTCGGCTGCCGTATGGCCTAACAGCAGGTCACGATGGAGGGTTTGGAGGTCGGCGGAAGGCTCGATGCCCATCTCCTCGGCCAGTTGCCCGCGTAACGTACGGAAGGCCGCGAGCGCGTCGAGCCGTCTGTCCGCCTTGCTGAGTGCCAGCATGAGGTGCCGGGCGAAACGCTCGTCCAACGGGTGGTCGTCCACGATCCGGTTGAGCTCGGGGACGAGGTCGCCACCCTCACCCAGGGCGAGGTCCAGATCGATCCTGTCGGCCAGCGCGGTGAGCCGCATCGCTTCGATCCCCGTCGCGGCCTGCCGCACACGCTGGCTCGGGACATCCGCGAAGGCGTGACCGCGCCACCTGGCCAGCGCGCTCCTGAGCAGTACCAGCGCCTGCCGCGGGTGGCCCTCGGAGCGGCGCAGGCGGGCACCGGCCACGTCGCTTTCGAACTGTTTGAGGTCGATGCACTCGCAGTCTGCCCTGAGCCGGTAGCCCGGCGGGGACGTCTCGATGACCGACGGCGGCAGCGCGCGCCTCAGGCCGGACACCAGGCCCTGGATCTGCACTCGGCACGAGCGGGGAGGTTCGTACCCCCAGAGCGCATCGACCAGGTCCTCGATGGACACCGCGAAACCCGTGCGCAGGATCAGCAGGCTGAGCAGGGTGCGCTGCTGGCTGCCTCGGATGGGTGCCACGACGCCTGCGTGCTCGACGACGACCGGGCCCAGGACGCGAAAGTACAGCTCCTCTGGCGGCATCGGGCACCTTTCCCCGTGGATCCCATCGCGCGTATCTGACATCGGGATATCCACGGCGTCAACCCTCTTCGACGCCCACGGCTGACATCGACGTGCGTCTCCGTCCTGGTCGTCCCTGATGCGTCAGGGCCGGTTAACACCGTGATCGCTGACAGGAGGGCTTCTTTCATAGCGATTTCTTAGCGGTGGATGACATCTTCGCCGATAGATCAACCGGCACTCCACGCGAGTAGAGCTGCCTCGACGGAACGCCCTTTCGTGTCGATCAAGAAGGAAGTGATCTACCTATGTCCCCTCTGCGCGCCCTGCGAGTGCTGGCCTTGGCCGGCATCGCGGCGAGCGTCGCCACCCTGCCGGCGTCGGCCACGGCAGATGCGGGCTTCTCGCCCCGTGGCCGGCTCGCTCTTTACTCGGCGTCCGGTGCGGCCGTGATCAGGATGTCCTACGCGCACTGCACGACGTCGGTCGGTCGCGGGTACTCCTCCGCGACGAGTTTCGACAACGCTCCACTGCCCGGCTGCAAGGCGCAGCTCCGCAACGCCGTGGGCGGGACATGGACGCTGTGTGTCGGCCGCGGCCTCATCCCACCCTCCTTCCAGCACAACGCAACGGTCCGCATCGTCACGGGCAACGCCCCCGCGTGTCAGCTCACGACTTCCTGAGGAGAACATGACCATGACAAAGCGCCTGGCCATCATCGTCCTGACCGTCGCCGCTGCTGCTCCCGCGCTGGTCGCCAGCACTCCGGCGGCGGCGCAGGCGCAGGCTCTGGCTTGCGGGTGGATCGAGCGGGCCGCGCCAGCGAAGGTGGGCAATTATGTCAAGAGCGCTGTGGCTACCGCCGGTTGCGCGCGGGACGAGCACTTCACCTACAAGCTGCAGCGCCAGCACTGGTACGGCTGGGAGAACGTCGACACAGCGGACTGGTGGGGTAACGGCAGCGACACTCTGGCGTTCTACTGCCGGGGCAGCGGCAACTACAACTACCGGGTCCGCTCCGAATCCAACAAGAGTGTGATCATCCACCACAGCAACGACCGCAACATCTCCTGCTGACCTTTCCTGAGGCGCTTGTCCTGACGAGAGTCAGGGCAAGCGCCTTGGCATGTGGTCTCCCGCACCCTGGAAGGCGGGAACCTCGGCTACAAGACCGAACGATCCGAAGACGGCCCGCCGCCGGAACGGGACGCTGACGCCCTTCCTCGTCCCGGAACACGGGTCCCGGGCTTGTGGTCACTGGTCGCCTTGCCAATAGGCGACAGTTGATTACGCGAGGTCGCCAGAGCGGCACCCCACCCGACGCGCTCGACGCTGGTGGGACGGATCCATGTCTCGGCGCTCGCCGTATCCACCTGCGTCTGCTCGCTGATGTCAGGACCTGGATCACATGGACGGTGACGGAGGTCAGGTCGAAGTCCTTGGCCACCTGGCCGATAGGCCGGTCACCTCGCTGGCACAGCTCGACGATCTCGGCTTTGAACTGACGGGTGAACGAGCGGCGAGGGCGCGATTTCTTCTTCCCCATGCTCTCCATCATTGAGATTCCTTCCGGGGACAAGCCCCTGATCTCGGATGTCCGTCAAACCGGATCAAGCCCAGTCATCAGAGAGGCGCTCTGCCATACATTGACTCGGGAAATCTTGCTCTGGCCTCGCACCGGACCAGGGATTCACACCCGGCACGATGGTGCAAGCCATGTGGTCGTGCTTACAGCCTGACCTGGCCACAATCGCGAGTTCGGTCGGCCGCAACCCCGTGGGGGACGGTTTCGCCGGAAAATGCAAGCCTCGAATGATCGCGAATCACGATTTATCGTAAGAACTCCCCCACCGGCGGATTCGTCTCGCCGGTGAAGCGCCACAGCACGCGTACCACCACCAAGTCCGGGATGATCCGCGAACGAAGGGTGTTACATGCTTTCTCGCTTAACCACGTTACTCATCGCCGTCGCAACGACAGCAGCACTCATCGCAGCACCCGCGCAGGCCCGGCATGTCTGCACCGGAGCCCCGGGCCACGTCCAGAGCCCCGTGGAGATCGACCGCTCCCAGAACTGCGGCTCCGCCACCCCGGCGATCACCATCAACTACGGTTTCGCCGACGGGACCATGCAGTTCCGCGACAAGAACCTCAACGGGGTCGTCGACAACCACGACGACGTCTCCTTCGTCCCCGACCAGTTCAGCGACCCGCACATCATGTACGGCACCACGAAATACAAGCTCACCGAGGTCCACTACCACTTCGACGCCGAGCACAAGTTCCAGGGCCAGGCTCAGGCCCCGGCAGAGGCCCACTTCGTCCATGCCAGCGCTTCCGGATCCACCGTGGTACTCGGCGTCCTCATCGACGGCGTGAGCGTCCCCGCTTCCGACGCGCACGACCATCCCCTCACCGGCGTGCCGACCACGCTGGGCGACAGCTGGAGCATCGGCTCGGTCAACCTCGCCGGAATGCTTCCCGCCAACAAGGCGAGCTTCCGCTACTCCGGCTCGCTCACCTCCTCCCCCTACACACCGGTTCACTGGGTCGTCTTTAACGACCACCTCGAAGCCACAAGCAGCACCATCACCCAGGTGAAAGCACCTTTCGGGGCAGCCGGAAACAACCGCAGCCGACAGAACGTGGCACCGAGGATCTACCCCGGCAACCCCTGACGGACAGGTACGCTGACAGCACCGTCCGCCGATCAGCGCACTCACACCTGCGAGAAGTGCGCCCCACCCGAAACAGCCTGTCGCCCGGGCCAACTCCTCCCGCGACACTGGCAAGGACTTGCCGCGCCGACGGAGATGGCGCGGATTTCGCGGAAGCTGTAGCACCACGTGATCCGGGCGCCGCCCTGGTGGGTCAGGCGCGGCGGGCAGACGGCCTCGACGAGCAGCCGGTTGAGCAGGCGTGGCACCTCGTCCGTGGACGGGGCGGCGAAGAACTCCGTGACGCGCATCCAGGCGCACGCTCCTGGCCGTGAAGGACATGAAGCGGCCAGAGCCGCGAGGCCCCCGAACTCGCGGCTCTGGCCGACCGACTAACCGCCCACGACCTGGTGCTGGAGACGCAGGTCGGTACGATCCATCCGAGCAAGGCAGGGGGAGCGCCCGAAAGCTCCAACCATCGAAGAAGACCGTGCGGTAGGGCGTACGCACCCTCGGCACAGGGGGCGCGACGGCTGCGGCAGGCGAGATCCAGTTCTTCGACGGACGAACCACAAGATCCCCGGTTCCCAGCTCCCGGGACCTTCCCTTGCTTGACTACGCCAGGGCTACCCTTTCAGGTCAGGAGCAAGGTCTTACCGATGACGTCGCGGGCGGCCATCGCGGCGTGCGCGTCGGCGGCGCGCTCCAGTGGCAAGGCCTGCCCGATGACCGGTCTGATTCGTCCTGTCGCGAGCTCGGATAGGGCCTGGTCGGCCAGCCGCCGCCAATCGCCTGGGGCGATCTCATCCTCAACACCGCGCAAGACGACCCGGCGACGCTCCACTTCGTGCGCATCGAGGTCGGTGACGGCCCCGCTGGCCGCGCCGTAGGAGAAGAACCGCCCGCCGTCGGCGGTCACGCCGAGAGCGGCTCGGCCGAGCTGCCCGCCCGCACCGTCGAACACCACGTCCACGCCTGCGCCGCCGGTCGCCTCACGCACCCGCTCAGCCCAGTCGAGTTCGGAATAGTCGACCGCCACATCTGCGCCCATCTCACGAACATGGCGCAGCTTCCGTTCGCCGCGGGCGGCGCCGATCACGTGCGCGCCGGCCGCGTGGGCCAGCTGCACCAACCACACGCCGAGGCTGCCGGCCGCCGCGTTTACCAGCACCCGCTCTCCTGGTCGCAGGACGGCCTTCTCGGCCAGGCTCAAGGCCATCAGGCCGTCGTGCAAACCCGCCAGAGCTTCCGGCAGGTCCAGCTCGTCCGGGATCGCGTACGCCTCACTGACCGGTGCCGCGGCGCGCTCCGCGCACCCCCCGCCGGCATATTCGCCCTCCTCGGCGGTGCCGGCGACGACCCGTCGTCCGAGCCAGCCGGGATCCACCTTCTCGCCTACCGCGCTCACCGTGCCGGCTACCCCGGTACCAGGGACATACGGGGGGTGCACGGTGAAGTACTCGCGAAGCGATCCGCTCCGGAGCTGCGTATCGAGGAACAGGACCTCCGCCGCGGACACGTCCACCACGACCTGTCCGGCCCCGGCCACCGGGTCGGGCAGTTCGGTGGTCACCAACACCTCCGGGCCACCGAAGCGCGTTACCTGGACCGCCCGCATGCTCCCTCACCTCGCTGTGCTCGCCTTCGCGCCTGGTCTGTGGCCAAGCTAAAACATCAACCAAAGTTGAGGTCAATACGCGGGGAGAGTCGATGAGTGATTGTGTGGCTTCAGGACATTGGGCAAGAATGACAACGCGATGAGCGTTCAGCATTTCTTCCGCGTCCTGGACCCGATTCAGCAACTGCGCTACACGCCGTACGAGAGCATCGGCTCCGACATTTGGGATTTCAACGAAGAGGAGCTCTGGCAGCCAGGCGTCACCTACACACTGGTGGCGTTCTTGCCGCCGCTGAAGGGATCTCCGCAGCGGGTCACCGTCGAGGGACCCGGCGGTATCGGAGAGTTCGCCGGCGTCCCCGTGGTCCGGGGAAAGCCCAGGAACGACCCGTCGGCCCTGCCGGAGAAGCGGGCCGAGGGATGGCCGCGGAAAGGCGAGAACGTCACGGTTCCGGTGACCACCGGCCCACCCGACGAGGACCCGGTCGTCAGCAGGCTCGTCTCCCAGGTGGAGACCGTGGTCGCGCGACGGGAGAGCGACTCCGGTCGCGAGACGGTGGCGCTACGCGCCGACGTGCTCTTCGCCTTCGACAAGGCCGACCTGAGCCGGCACGCCAAGAACGTCCTTCGCGACGTCATTCGGGAGACCCGCGAGCGTGCCGACCTGGACAGACCGCCCATCACCATCACGGGCCACACCGACGGGGTGGGCACAGACCGCTACAACCAAGCACTCTCCCACAACCGCGCCGACGCCGTACGCGACCTGCTCGAAGCCGAACTCGGCTCCGGCTACCGGTACAAGACCCGGGGCCAGGGCTCCACCGATCCAGTCGAGTCCGAAGGCGGCGACAACGACGACTGGGCCCGTTCCCAAAACCGTCGCGTCGAGATCTCCTACGCCTTCAAGCAGGACATCGCGACAGAACCCGAGCCCCACGGCGAAACGGAGACCCAGACCAAGACGCTCACCGTCGATCCCGCGGACGCCGCGCCGCCCGCGAACTTCCGCCCCTTCACCAACGCCAAACCTGCCGCCGAAGCCGCCTTCGACCAGAAATACTTCTTCAGCGGAAACCAGGAACACTCCTGGAAGCTGCAGGTCTACCCGTTCTACCGGGACGGCGCATACCTGGTGGCACGGTTCCGGACCACCCACCAAGGCGATGACCTCCCGGGCATCAACCCCTTCGGCACTGAAGGCTCCTTCGAGTTCAGCGCGTTCGACCCGAAGACCGGGACCATCTATCCCCAGGTGTACAACGGCCAGAACAAATCCCACGTGGACCGCGTGGGCTCACGCCTCTGGCCCGCCGCCCTGGCCGCCGGCTCGACGCAGTACGGCTACTTCTACATCCCGGCCCCACCCTCGTACACCACTGAGCTGACCTTCTACGGCGGCGGTTTCGGCCTCCTGGAGGGCATCCCCATCGAGAATTGACGGTTGGGCTTCATGGCCGGTGCTGCCGTGCGGCTCCCGCCACCCACGGCACGGTACGGAACGATGTCGGCACCGACAGAGGCGCCCGGAGTATGCGCGCAAGGCCTACACGACGCCGGCCGGAGTGGTCGTCTTCCTGATCTGATTGTGGATCGCCAATATCGCGGTCTGGACCGGTGTGGAGTCCGACGCCGAGATCGCCCGCAGGGTGAAACCGATTACTGGTTCTCGTACAGAGCCGGGTACGAGTAGATGTGCAGACACCAGCGAGTGTCGCCCGATAGCTTGAGCTGCCATGACCCCACAGGAGGCCCGCGCTGTCGTGGCGAATCTGCCCACAGCCCGTGAGTGCTGGCTGACCCAAACGGTTTCGACGGTGCAGGCAGAGGCGCTGTGGCTGGCCGGTTCCTTGGGACGCGGCGGCGGCGATGCGTGGAGCGATGTCGATCTGATCGTGGTCGATGGTCACCCCGCTCTGGACGGCGCCCTGCTCGTCCTGGAGCAGCCGGGCAACGGCCCGGTTGGCGGTGGGTATGTCGGAGCCATGTACGACATAGGCCCGCTCACGCTGTGGGTTGACTGGTACCTGTGGCCGCCCGGCATCGAGGTGCCGGACGATACGCGGTTGCTGCTCGGCCATGGCACACCGGGGAATCTCGGCCTGGGAGAAGCGCTTGATCACCTCGGACGCGGCCGTCCTGGGCCCACGCCGGATCCTGCGCTGTTCGCCCTCGCGATGCTTCCTCTGGCAGCGAAGTTCATCGCTCGAGGGCAAGGCGAGGCTGCCCTCACGATGACCACGATGCTGGGCGCGCCACCTGACCTGGATCCCCTCGACGGCCTGATGACGGTGCTCTCACGCATCGCGGGACATGCCAAGGTTTGTGACCGGGTCGAGCGTTACCTTCAGGTCGTAAGTGCCTTGGTCCGCAGCTAAGGCCTGGTCCGTACCTTCCCGGGTGCTCTGAGAGCTCGCCGAACGGCGGGCCATGTGCGCATGACCACGGCTCCGCATGCTTACTCGTGCTTACCTCTGCACACCACGGAGTACGCCGATATCAGCTGGCTTGTTCGGCTCTGGCTCGGGTCTGGGCGAGGCGGTAGGAGTCGGTGCCGATCTCGAGGATGTTGCCGGCGAAGGTGAGGCGGTCGACGATCGCGGCGCAGAGGCGTGGGTCGGTAAAAGTGCGGATCCAACCGGAGAAGGACTCGTTGGAGGCGATGGCCACGCTGTTCTTCTCGCTTCCCGCGGGAGGCCATGTGAGCGCCCCGGATCCCGGTACATGGCTGCTGGACCGCATCGACGCTCAAGAGAAGGCGCAGCCAGATTGAGCAGACCCAGGCCCGGATCGAGGAGCTGACCGGCCGCCTGCGGGAACTCGACCAGGACCTTGATCATCTGCGGATCACCCGCAAGACCCTGCTCGTCCTGGCCGCCGAGCCCGATCTGGCGCCCCCACCGCCACCCGTTCCCACGATCCCTGACCACCCTGCCTACCGGCAGATTCTCGCCATCCTGGCGGCCACCGGCCAGCCGGCACGAGCGCGGGACCTGTGTGCCGCTCTGGACCTTCCCTGCCGCGCAAGAACATCGAGAACACTCGCGCCAAGCTCAAACACCTGATCGGCCGGGGCATCCTCGAAGAGACCGAGCCGGGTTCGTTCGCCCAACCGCGTCCATAGACCGGCCACGGACCCCCACGACCAGCTCTCCTCACGCAACACAAGCGATCAAAGGAAACATCAACTCTCGAACCGCCCTCTCGTTGGCGTACGCCGCGGTCTCCGCGGCCAGGAGCAAGCCCGCCCGAGCCCTGTACCGCGTCCGGCAGGCCGCACGAACATGCGCTTGAGCTCCGCCGTCCCCGGAAGGTCAGGCAGTAGCCGCACGCCGGCACAGCCGAGGAGGTCACCGTCCTCGTCACGCGCCACCAGGAACACGCCCGTCGTGGGGGTCCCGCGCCAGCGCCCACCGCTGTTCGGCCTCCGTAGCTGGGCGATCTCGGTGAAGTACTGCCACATCACGTCGCCGATCTCCAGCTCCATGGTCCACCTGGGCATGTGCGCCATGGTCGAAGGCCGCCCCGATGCCTGTCATTCCGACGGATCGTCACGGCCTTGGCTCCCAGCAGCTGGCCGCCCGTCAGGCGTTCCACCTGGCCGCTGACTTTCCGGGCGGTGGTGCCGATACCAGTTCAGTGTTGCGGATACAGCCTCGTCGTGAGGGGTGACGTTGACGGGTCCGAAGGCATTGCGGAAGGCGGAGTCGTCGGAGACGAATGGTCGGTCGCGCTGATACCACGTCTCACCGAGTTCGCGGACGATGGGGTTGAACAGCCCGATGAGGCGCTGGGTGGTTCGGCCGAGTCCGGCGATCCTGGGACTGCCGCCGGCAGCGGACCATACGTGGTCGAGGAATTGGCGTCC
This sequence comes from Nonomuraea sp. NPDC059023, assembly GCF_042740095.1. Classification (NCBI taxonomy): domain Bacteria; kingdom Bacillati; phylum Actinomycetota; class Actinomycetes; order Streptosporangiales; family Streptosporangiaceae; genus Nonomuraea; species Nonomuraea sp. NPDC059023. The sequence goes on from NZ_JBHYIO010000029.1 coordinate 128,419, forward strand.
GGTGATCGCCCCGGCGGCCGGTAGGTGCCAGGCGCGCCCGTCGGCCTGTTCGTGTTCCCCGAGGGTGACCAGTGCGGCGGCGATGTCGGGGAGGTAATTGAGGGTGTGGGGCTGGTCGAGGTCGCCCATCCAGCGGGCGGTCTTGCCGTTCAGCGCGGCGGCGAAGATGGTCGGGCCGAGGACCGTATTGACACCGCCGGGCCCGTAGTAGTCCGATGCCCGGCCCAGGGTGGCGCGGACCCGGCCGGATTGATGAGCGTCGAGGATGAGCTTGTCCACTTCAGCGCGGGCGCGGCCCTTTCGGGAGCCCGCGACGTGGGGCAGGTCCTCGGTCATCGTGCCCTCGACGGGCCCGTAGACGTAGAGGTTGTCGGCCATCACCAGTTTGGCCCCGGCCGCCTCGACTCCGGCGAGCACGGTACGGGTGAGGGCGGGGAATTCCGTGACCCAGCGCGTGTAGCCGGGTTGTGCGCATTGGTAGACGACGGCGGCGCCGTCACAGGCGGCGATCGCACCGTCGAGCGTGGTGATATCGGCACGGAGGTCGTCCGGGCCGGTGGCCGCGCCGCGGGTGACGGCTCTGACATGGCGGCCACGGGCGGTGAGTTCGGCGACGACGGCTTTGCCGATGGCTCCGGTGGCGCCGAGTACAACGTGCAGTTGGGACATGAGGTCCTCCGGTCTCCAGATTTAGTAACGCTGTTATGTAACGACGTTATGATACTCTGGGAGGCATGGCAAGACCCAGAATTCGTGACTACGCAGAGCTCCGCCGAGACCTGGTCGACGCCGGTGGCCTGCTGTTGGCCGAGCAGGGCCCGTCCGCGTTGAGCACCCGCCGTGTCGCCCGGCAGGCGGGTGTGTCCACCACGGCGGTCTACAACCTCTTCGGCGACAAGGCCGGCCTGGTTCGCGAGATGTTCCTGTCGGGGTTCGAACGTCTCGCTGAGGCCTTCGCCGCAGTACCACGCACCGACGATCCCGTCGCTGACCTGCTGGCTCTCGGCCACGCCTACCGCGCCAATGCTCTGGCCAACCCGCATCTCTACGAGCTCATGTTCGGCCGGCCGGTCCCCGAGTTCCAGCCCGATGCCGAGACCGCCGCACAGATCCAGCCCACCTTCGACAGCTTGGTCACCGCCGTCACACGGTGCGTGGAAACAGGCGTGTTCGCGCCCGCCGAGCCGTACGACCTGGCCGTCCGGCTCAACGCCCTTGCCCACGGGCTGTGCAGCCTCGAACTGCGCGGCGCCCTCGGAGACCCCACGCAAGGCAGCCGCCACTGGGACGATGCCTTCGAGACACTGGTCCGCGGCCTGTCCGCCACTCACCCGTGATGCGGCCCAGGAGCGCAGCCCGGTGGGGGACAACGAACTGGCCATCAGCATGCTCACTATCTGGTCGCCAGCGGGGAGAGCTCTAAGGTCTCCCGATGGCATCAGACGCGTTTTCGGTGGTCAGTGCGGCTCTGCATGCGACCTCGCTGGCCGAGCAGTACGGCCACCCGGCGTGGGTCCACTGCCGGGTCGAACAGATCCAAGGCGGCGGTGCGATAGGCGATGCCGGCCGCGGCGCCGCCGCTTCGCCGGGAGCAGCGAGGTGTACACCGCCTCCCGGATCAGGTCATGGACAACGGCCACCCGCGGTGTCGATGGAGGGCCGGATCGAACGCCACGAGATACTCGGAGGAGCGATTTTCGAGGCGGCCAGACGGACGGTGTCCCACGTCCGTCCCGGATCAGCCCACGGGCGTGGGGGCGAGGTGGCTACTGCGCGGCGGTCCCCCTCCTGTCTATGGAACGGCTTCGCGCGACGGGAACCTGGTGGGCGTGACCTATCTGGCGGCGGGCACGATGGGGGGCACGGGCGTGTCGGACGAGCGGACCAGGCGGGGTCCAGCGGGCCCGAACACCTCGCGGGGTTCGGGGAACCACGACAGCAGCGTCAGGTAGAGCAGCGCGGCCAGGGCCAGGCCGATGGGCAGGGAGACGTCCACGCCTCCGGCCAGGCCGCCGAGCGGGCCGACGAACTGGCCGGGCAGGTTGACCGACAGCAGCGCCACCAGGGCCGAGACGAGCCAGGCGGTCATGGCCCGCCAGTTCCAGCCGTGGGTGAACCAGTAGCGCCCGCCCCGCTGGCGGCGGTTGAAGACCTGCAGCGCCTCGGGGTCGTACCAGCCGCGGCGGGTGACGTAGCCGATCGTCATGATCACCATCCAGGGGGCGGTGCAGGTGATGATCAGGGTGGCGAAGGTGTAGATGCTGGCGGTCAGGTTGGCGGCGAAGCGGCCGATGAAGATGAAGACGATCGACAGGGTGCCGATGAACACCGTCGCCCGCACCCGGGAGAAGCGCGGGAAGACGCTGGAGAAGTCCAGGCCGGTGCCGTACAGGGCGGTCGTGCCGGTGGACATGCCGCCGATGAGCGCGATGAGGCAGACGGGGACGAAGAACCAGCCGGGGGAGACGGCCAGCAGTCCGCCGACGTAGTTGGGGGCGGCGGGGTCGACGTACGGCGCGGCCTTGACGGCGATGATCGAGGCGGTGGCCAGGCCGAAGGTGAAGGGCAGGATGGTGGCGATCTGCGACAGGAACGCCGCGGCCATCACGCGGCTCTTGGGGGCGGAGGCCGGGATGTAGCGTGACCAGTCGCCCAGGAAGGCGCCGAACGAGACCGGGTTGGACAGCACGATCAGCGCCGCGCCGATGAACGAGGGCCAGAACAGGGGGTCGCCGGAGGAGATGGGGCCGATGTATCCGGGGTCGAAGTCCCCGGCGAAGGCGACGGCTCCCACGGCGAACAGCAGGGACGCGGCCACCACGGCGATCTTGTTGACGAACAGCATGAAGCGGAAGCCGTACACGCAGACGACCAGGACGAGACCGGCGAAGATCGCGTAGGCAAGCCCGCGCATGGCGTCGTTCTCCGGCAGCCCGGCCAGGCGGTGGGCGCCGCCGACGAGCGCGTCGCCGGAGGACCACACGGAGATCGAGAAGAAGGCGATGGCCGTCAGCAGCGACAGGAACGACCCGATGACGCGGCCGTGCACGCCGAGGTGGGCGCTGGAGGAGACGGCGTTGTTGGTGCCGTTGAGCGGACCGAACAACGACAGCGGCGCCAGAATGAGCGAGCCGACGACCAGGCCGAGCACCGTCGCCGCCAGGCCGTGCCAGAACGACAGGCCGAACAGGATGGGGAAGGCGCCGAGCACGCAGGTGGAGAAGGTGTTCGCGCCGCCGAAGGCCAGGCGGAACAGGTCGAAGGGTGTGGCGCTGCGATCGGCGTCGGGGATGCGGTCGACGCCGTAGGTCTCGATCTCGGTGATGGTGCTCACGGCGACTCCCGGGGGGTGTTCAGGGCGAGGAGGCTGACCAGGTCGTAGGCGACGTGGGCCGCGGCCACGGAGGTGATCTCGGCGTGGTCGTAGGCGGGGGCCACCTCGACGACGTCGGCGCCGACGATCGCGCGGTCGGCCAGGCCGCGCAGGATCTCCAGCAGTTCCCTGCTGGTCAGGCCGCCCGCCTCGGGGGTGCCGGTGCCGGGCGCGTGGGCGGGGTCGAGCACGTCGATGTCGACCGAGACGTACAGCGGGCGGTCGCCTACGCGCTGGCGCAGGATGTCGACGACCTCGTCGACGCCGCGGCGCATGACGTCGGAGGAGGTCAGGATGCCGAAGCCGAGGCGCCGGTCCTCTTCCAGATCGCGCTTGCCGTACAGGGGGCCGCGGATGCCGACGTGGCTGAGGGCGGAGGTGTCGAGCAGGCCCTCCTCGACGGCGCGGCGGAAGGGGGTGCCGTGGGTGTAGGCGGCGCCGAAGTAGGTGTCCCAGGTGTCGAGGTGGGCGTCGAAGTGCAGCAGCGCGACCGGGCCGTGCCGTTCGGCGGCGGCGCGCAGCAGTGGCAGCGCGATCGTGTGGTCGCCGCCGATGGTCACCAGGCGGGCGTCGAGGGCGGCGGCCGAGGCGGCGATGGTCTCCACGGCCTCGCCGATGTCGAAGGGATTGCAGGCGATGTCGCCGGCGTCGGCGACCTGGACCGTCTCGAAGGGGGAGAGGTCCAGGGCCGGGTGGTAGGGCCGCAGCAGGCGCGAGGCCTCGCGGACGGCGGCCGGTCCGAACCGCGCGCCGGGCCGGTAGGAGACGCCGCTGTCGAACGGCACGCCGACCACGGCGACGTCGGCGCGGCCGACCTCGTCCAGGCGGGGCAGCCGGGCGAAGGTGGCGGGCCCGGCGAAACGCGGGATCTTCGAGGAGTCGAGCGGTCCCCGGGGCATGTCGTGGTCCTTTCGCGTGACAGGTCCTTTCCGGAGAGTGTGCAAGCCCTGCGCCGGACCGGGCAATTGTGGCTGCCATGGAATGGTTGCCTATGCTTTGTGTGTGACCACAAAAGTCTCGGTGGAGGATCTGGTCCGTTCGCCCGCACTTCAGCTGCGGGTGCTGGCCGGGCGGGCGGGTCTGTCGCGGTCGGTGTCATGGGCACACGTCAGCGAACTCGACGACCCGACGCCGTGGCTGCTCGGGGCCGAGGTCATCATGACCACCGGGATCGGCGTGCCGCGCGGGGCCGCCGAGCAGAGGGCCTACCTGGAGCGGCTGGACGACGCGGGGGTGTCGGCGCTGGCGTTGTCGGCCCAGCTGCACGTGCCGCCGCTGCATCCGGAGTTCGTGGCCGCGGCCGAGGAGCGCGGGATGCCGGTGCTGGAGGTACCGCTGGCGGTGCCGTTCATCGCCATCGCGCAGGAAGTGGCGGCGGCCGTGCAGGAGGACGCGCGCCAGCGGCTGGGCGCCCAGTTGCAGGTGTTCGGCGCGCTGCGCTGGCTGGCGGCAGAAGACCTCGACAGCGCCACCCTCGTGCGGCGGCTGGAGCGCCTGTCGGGCTACGACGTGTACGCCTGCACGCCGCAGGGACGGCCGCTGCTGGACGGCGTGCCCGTCCCCGACCTGGCGGTCATCCCCGCCGAGCCCGACGCGCCGCCGACGATCGCCGGCGGGTTCGTGCTGCCGGTGCCCGCGCCCGGTGGGCCCGCCGGCTTCATCGTCGCCTTCGAGCGGGAGGGCGCGCGGCCCGCCGGGCTGGCCGTCGCCCAGCACATCGCCACCGTCGCGGCCCTGCGGGTGGCGATGGAGCGCCACGACCGCGAGACCCTACGGCGCGAAGGCGCGGAGACGCTGGCCGAGCTGCTGCAGGACGTTCTCGATCCGGCGACCGCCCGCCGCCGTCTGGGCAGGCTGGGGCTGACGGGCGAGATGGTCCTGCTCGTGGTGCGCGGCGTGCCGGGCGAGTCGCTGCTGCGCGCCCTGGACGAGGTCCCGCACCTGCTGCTGCGCCGCGGAGAGGACCACCACGTGCTCGGTCCTTCCGCGGTCTGTACGGCGGTGGCCGCGCTGCCGGGCCTGTCCGCGGGAGCCTCCCGGCCCTTCCCGGCGGGGGAGTCCACCCGGGTGGCGCAGCGGGAGGCGGGCTGGGCGGCCACCCGCTCGGGCGAGTCCGGCAAACCGCTCGTGCACTATGGCGAGGACACCACCGGCCGGTGGCTGCCCGACGATCCCTGGACACTGAACGCCCTGGTCGAGCACGTGCTGGGGCAGGCGCTGGCCTACGACGCGGCGCACGGCTCGCAGCTGGTCACCTCGGTACGCACGTGGATGGAGCGGGACAGGCGTACCGAGGAGGCGGCCCAGGTGCTGCACATCCATCCGAACACGCTGGCCTACCGGCTGCGCCGTTTCGCCGATCTGACCGGGCGCGACCTGTCGTCCAGTGCCGCGTTCACCGAGGTGTGGATGGCGATCCGGGCGGCACGGGAGCTGGACATGTGACCGCCCATTGCGTTGTCCCGCGCGACCCACCTTGCCGGGATCCTCCTACGTTGTCACCCCGCGACACTGACCATGCACGCCATGCCGGGCGACCGCCGAGCCACGCCACGTCCGGCGGCGAAGATCCCGCGGGTCGCCCTTCGATTTCGCTCCCGCCGTACAGCGGCTCCTGAAGGTAGTCCTCATCGCCTCGGGCGAGGCGCAGGCAGAACTGGACGTCCGCGCGACCACCACCGGGCGCTGATCAGCGTGCTACCCAACGAACAAACCCTGACGGTCCGGGAGCTGGCGCGAACACTTTGGGCCGATCGGTGAAAAAAGGACGATGGATTCGCGCAAGGGAAGGCGGCCGATGACACCCAGAGCGACGGCGAGAGCCGTGACATGACCCAGGCGACTGACGCCGAGCTCATCGAATGCTCCCTGCAACAGCCGGAATGCTTCGCCGCGCTGTTCCACCGCCACTATTCGCCGATTCACGGCTACGCCGAGCGGCGACTGTCTCGCCCGCTGGCCGACGACATCGCCGCAGAGGTGTTCCTGATCGCGTTCGACCGGCGCGGCACCTATGACCTGTCGCGGCCGGATGCTCGGCCTTGGCTGTACGGGATCGCCTCGAACCTGATCTCTCGCCATCACCGGACCGAGATCCGGCAGTACCGGGCGCTGGCCAGGACAGAGGCGAAGGAGTTCGGCGAGGACCACGCCGAGCGAGTTGCGGAGGTGCTCGACGCCTTCGCCGCGCGCGGCCGGCTGGCGGCGGCGCTGGCGGAGCTGCCGGCCGGGGACCGGGACGTGCTGCTGCTGGTCGCCTGGGCCGAGCTGACCTCCGACGAGGTCGGCAGAGCGCTCGGCGTACCGGCGGGCACGGTCCGCTCACGGCTGCACCGTGCCCGTACGAAGATCCGCGCCGTGCTGGATCCGGTGCTCACCAGGAAGGAGCGTTGATCATGAGCGAATACTTGCAGGCCGATCTGGAGGCGCTGCGCCAGGCATGGCCTCAGCCCGCCCCGCCATCGCCTGACGCCTATACCGCCGCCAGGGACGCGCTCCTTCAGCGGGCCGCGGCGACGGCGCCTCGGCGGGCCCGTCGCTTTCACCTGCCCAGGGCGGGCCGGCGGGCCGTTACGATCGGCATGCTCGCTGCCGTGATCTCCGCGGTCGCGCTGGTGGCCGACCCCGCGGGAGTCGAGGCGCCGCGCCCTGTCGTGCCCGGCCTGGCGATGCCGGCCGCCAACGCGCAGGCGTTGCTCGGCCGGGCGGCCGAGGCCGCCGGGAACCGCGCGTTCACCGCCCCCCGTCCTGACCAGTGGGTCTACGTCGAGACGCGCTTGCGGGGCGTCGGGAAGGCCGCCCCGGGGGAGGTGCAGACCCCGCGAACCCCTCTGGAGACCCGCGTGGACCGGTCATGGACCCGGGCCGACGGCAAGGAGGTAGCCCTCTTCGAGGACGGCGAACTGGTTCGCTCGCCCACCGGCGGCGCCATGCCCCCTCAGGACTATGCCACGGTGGCGGCACTTCCCACGGATCCCGAAGCGCTGCTGGCCTGGATGTATACCAACATGGGCGACCTACACAATTCCGAGGAGGACCGGCACAACTCCGCCTACCGCCTGCTTGGCTCCTTGCTCGCCCAGAACCTGGTGCCCCCGGCGCAGGAGGCGGCCGTCTACCGGGCCATGGCCAAGATCCCGGGGGTGACGGTGAACCCGGACGCGGTCGACGTCGATGGGCGTCCGGCGGTGGCGGTGGCCCGTGTCGAAGACGGCTGGGTGAGCCATGAACTGCTGCTCGACCGCTCCACCTACACCTACCTGGGCGAGCGCGCGATCGCCGGCGCCGACTACACCGCTCCACAACCGGGCGTTCGCATGGAAGAGGGTCGAAAGATCATCTATGAGGGGCACTCCTACACGATCAAGAAGGGAACGATCATGACGCTCGCTGTCCGTCTGGACATCGGGGTCACCGATCGGCCCGGGGTAAAGCCCTGAGCGCTGGTCGCCGGCGCGGGTGGGCGCTGGCCGCGGCGTCGCTGCTGCTGACGCTCCCCTCGGCCGTCAATCTGGCCGGTGGGCTCGCCTGGATCTGGACGCCTTGGCTCCCGTTGCCGCTGCTCGACCTGCTGGCGCGGGCGGGACTGCTCGACGCGTGGCTCGTGGCGGATCTCCTCGCCGCCTCGGGCGCCCTGGGGGCGGCCGGGACGGCGGCGCACGTCGCGCGGGAGCGGACCGCCGGCGCGCTGCTGCTTGCCGCGGTTTCGGCGGTTAGCCTCGCCGTCGCCATGATCGGAGGCGGCTGGCTCCCCGCATGGTACGGCGTGGCATACGCTGCGGCGCTGGTCTTACTGCAAACCTTCCGGCGGCACGGCTCTGATCACGACGTTTGATGTGACGACGACCAAGGGTTTGGCGAGGCCGTCGTTGGCGGTCAGCCGCGCTTCTCCACCCACGAGTAGGTGACGTAACCACTGGTGTAGGCGACGGACTGGCCGCCCACCGGCGCCCAGTTCCCCGTCGCCGACTGCGGGTGGCCGCCGGAGTTGGTGTAGATGGCTGAGACGCGGTGTTCTCCGGTGCCGGTGGTGCACGTACTCGTGACCATCCAGACGCCATACGTGTTCACGGTGCAGTTGTCGGGGACGGCGTGAGCCGGTGTGGTGGTGCTCAGCACCAGGCCGGCGCTGAGAATCGCGGCGGAGATGGCCGCGGCTCGCTCCCTGAGTCTCACGTGCGCTTCCTCCGGTTTGGTTCGAAGGCCGACTTGTGCGGGTTTTGTTTAGGAAACTTTCCTAAGCAGGAAATACCGCGCCCACAGGTAGGCGTCAAGAGGCATCTCACTGCGCTCGGGCGGCGGCGATCGCCGCAGTGACGGGGCGTTCGAGGTCGCTGTGCTGGTCGACGGCGAGCCGGCGGCCGCAGCTGAGGCTCATGACACGATTCTTACCGGCACCCCCGCCCGCCCGAACTGGCGCATGATCGTGCGGCTGGTGCTCTACCTGCTGACCATCGCCTTGTTGGTCTGGGCTGCCAGCGCCGCCCTGGCCGTGGTCATCACCCCTTGGAAGCACAGGCGTAGTCAGGAAATGAATCTGCCCAGCCCGGTCGGAACCGGACTGGGCTGATTCACGTGCGGCAGGCAGCGCCGAATTCAGAAGCGGTCGAAGCCGCGCCAGTGCCACACTCCCCAGATGGCCTCGGATCTTGACGAATGGGACTATCTGCGTTGTCTTGAACTGCTCGCGAGGGAGCTCGTCGCCCAAGCGAACGAGGAAGGCTGGCTCAGCTACGAGCCCGATCCTGACGGCGCGACATCACTGCAGCGCACCATCAACAAGATCGCCAGATCAGTGCGGCACTACCACTTCGAAGGCGACGGCTGTCTCGAAGACCAGCCCACCATGAGCCTCGGAGGCGCCGCACTGATCACACCCGAATTGACAACCAACGGCTACAACCAACTCTGCCAGCGCCTGGGAGTCGCAGCACGACCAGAAGGATGGGCGCTCTGGCACACCTGGGACAACGAACAACGAGCCCACACCCTTGTCACCACCAGACTCGCCACCACCCATGGCATGCTCGCGAACTGGTCACGCGGCATCAGCACCTACCCAGCAGCCCCCGACCGCGCCCACATCGCAGCAGTAGTCCGCGGCTGGACGGGCCCAGTGATCCTCTCGCCTGACCACGCTCGTGATCTGGGCCTCGGCGGCACCTGACCCACCCACCACCGCCCAACAGGTGGGCCAAATCAAGTTGGTAGAACACCCGGTCAAGATCGAGTGGGTCGCCCGGCAGGTCGCTGACCGCTGGCACATGGGGATGACCTGGGCGAATGCGTCCAGTAGACGCTCTCGGCCCACCATCGCTGCGTGAAGGATCACTATGCGGCCCCCCAGCAGGCTACTGTCCTGGCGGCTTTTCCTTCAGGACCGCGCCTCGGATATTCGGCGTGCGATAGACCGGCGCCCTCTCTGGTCGCCACGGCGCGGTGAAGCATGCCGACAACCGGAAGCGCCGTTGCCGCGGGCGCCGGTCCCGGCGAATCCGCCGGCATCAACATGCGCACCACCTGCTGAACGACCGCGGCGACAACGGCCATGCCGGCCCGCCTTCTCTCGAAGGAGGGCCGCCTCATAGTCTTCAGCGCCTGGGCAATGAGACCTGTGGGATATGTTCACTCGCGCAGCGCACCCGGATCTGTTCACGGGAGCGGGACGCCCTCAGCTGAGCAGGAACTTGCGGGCCTGGTCAGCGACCGGCTCAGGGGCCATCCAGAAGGCGGAGTGATCCTGGTCGGCGAGGGTCAGCACGGTCACGTTCGGCAGGATCGCGGCCAGTGCCTGGGCGCCGGCGCGGATGAAGGCCTCGCCGTTGCCACCGACGGCCACCGCGATCGGCGCCTTGATCGACCAGCGGTCGGTGGGCAGTGGCTTGCCGTCCTGGAGGCCGCGCATGATCTGGCCGTCGTAGGCGTAGGTGTGGGCGTACTTGGCCATGGCCTCCCAGGAGGGGTCCTGCTTCATCGCCGGGATGTACTCGCCCGGGACGCCGATCATCTCGGTCATGAAGTATTCGACGGCTTCGCTGCGCTTGCCCGCCGCGACCAGGGCCTTCTGGCTTTCGACGTAGCCGGCGGGCGCCGGCGGCTTGGAGCCGTCGACGATGAACGGCGGCTCGTACAGGTAGAGTCCGGTGACCTTGTCACCCAGCGCGCTCGCCGCGTCCAAGGTCAGCCCGCACCCACCGGAACCGCTGGTCAGGGCCGCAGAGCCGCCCGCGACCTCGATGAGCGCGGCAATGTCCTCGATCTCGCGCGCAGGGTCGTAAGGCTGCGGGTCGCCGCTGGCGCCGCGGCCGCGTCGGTCGAAGCTGATCACCGTGAAGTCCTTGGACAACGCCTCGGCCACGCCCGCGACGCCGGTGTGGTCTTCGGCGACATTGCTGACCACGATGATCGCGGGGCCGGAACCGGTCTTCTTGTAGGCGATCGTGGTGCCGTCGGCGGAGGTGAGGGTGGAAAGGTCGGACATGATCGTTTCTCCTTCGTTGGTTGAGGGGCCGTCCAGCAGGCCGCCAAGCCGGTCGAGCGCTTCGGCGTAGCCGTCGGCCATCTGAAGTTCTACGGCCCGTTGCAGTGCTGGGCCGTCGGGGAACTGCGCGGCGACGGAGACGAAGCAGCCGGTGCCGGTGGAGGTGAAGGTGACCGAAGTCGGGAAGGTGCCGGTGCCGTCGGGCCGCCACGCCGTGTCGGCGAACACGTCGTCATAGGCGAGTTCGCGACGATCGATGACGGTGGTGTAGGTGGCGATGATGCGCACCGGCGCGGCCGAGCCGTCCGCCGGCGCGATCTCGAAGCGCCAGCGGCCTCCCGGCCGCACGTCCATCTCGTGCACGGTCGCGGCCCATCCCTGCGGTCCCCACCAGCGAGTGATCGCCTCGGCGTCCGTCCAGGCCCACCACACCCGCTCGACCCCGGCCGCGTAGGTGCGGCTGATGCGCAGGGTGTTGGCCGACCTGTCGACCACGATCCCGTCCGCGTTGTCTGGGGACATGCTCAAGCTCCTCACTGATCGGCCGTGTCATCGAGAAAGGCGCCGAGGCGATCCATCCGCCCCGACCACAGAACGGCGAACCCCAGCACCCAGTCACTCAGCTCACGCATCGCGTCCGGGTGGAGCCGGTAGATCCGCTGCTGTGCGTGCTTGGTCGCCTCGACCACTCCCGCCTCGGACAGCAGTCGCAGATGCCGGGACACCTGCGGTTGGCCCAGGTTCAGCGCCTCGACGATGTCACCCACCGCGCGCGGGCCGTCCCTGAGCAACTCGACGATCCGGAACCGATTCGGCTCCGAGATCGCCGCCATTCGCAGTTGCACGCTGTTGACCACACGCCGAATATACATAGCGGTGTATATATGTGCAAGTGTATGTAAGGTGCGCCATCCCGTACACGCCAGACGAACGCAGGAGGGCTGGAGCGACTGGTCGCCGTGTAGACATCTGCAGGGTCCTTGTGCCCGGGGACTCACCAGGCGATGACGTCGTCCAGTGAGTCAGGGCCGCGGAAGGCGCCGGTGGGTCCGTCGGCGGGGATCGTCGCGAGCAGGGCCGGGACGATGGCACCGTCGGCTGTGGTGCGGTCGCCACGGGGGAAGGTCGCGGCGGCATTCTGGTCGGTGGGCACCAGACCCGGGCTGACGGCGTTGACCTTGATGCCTTCGGCGCGGAGCGTATTGGCATAGATCAGCGTCAGGGCGTTGAGCGCTGCTTTGGACGAGCTATAGGCGAGGAACGCGCGAGCCGGGACAGGGCTCGTCGGGTCGCTCATGAGCGTGAGCGAGCCAAGACCGCTGGACATGTTGACAATCCGCGGATTGGAGGAGCGGCGAAGCAGAGGAACACAGGCCGCTGTGACCGTGACGACACCGAAGACGTTGACCTCGTAGGTCTCGCGGAGTTGCGCGGCGGTGACGTCGGCGGTCCGGACACTCCACTCAACCATGATTCCGGCGTTGTTGATGAGCACGTCCAGCCGTCCCGCCTCGGTCTCGATCTTGTTGACGGCTGCCTCGACGGATCCTGGATCGGTCACGTCGAGCTGCACGAACCGGATATCCAGGGCGCCGGTCCTGCCCCATACCCTGCTGGTATGCCGGAGCCGGAAATCCGCGAACTGCGCTACTTCTGTGCCGTTGCCGAGGAGCTGAACATCACCCGTGCGGCTGAGCGGCTCGGTATCGCTCAGCCGCCGTTGTCTCGGGCGATACGTCAACTGGAGCGCAGGCTCGGTGTCGCCCTCTTCGATCGCGCTCGGCACCGGCTGGCGCTGACCCAGGCTGGTCGGACTCTGGTCAAGGAAGCGGCCGTCGTTCTCGAAGCCCTCGATTCCGCGGTACGCCGGACGCGGCGTGCGGGCCTTCCCGGCCGCAGCCTCCTGGTCACCGCCAAACCGGGGGTGGCCACGGAGTTGCTGCACTGGATCTGCGAACGGTCGTGTGCCGAGCCGGACGCGCCGGAGCTGCGGGTCGTGGTGAGCGGATTCGGCGAGCAGGCCGACATGGTTCGCGATGGGCGCGCGGACGTGGCGATCGCCGGGTGCTTCAACGGCCACGGCCTCGACACCGAGCTGCTGAGGACCGAACCACGCGTCGCGGCGCTCGCCTCCGGACACGAGCTCGCCGGGCGCGAGGTCCTCAGTACCGCCGACCTGGTCACCGAGCCGGCACCCCAATGGAGTGACTCGACGGTCGTCGACCGCGATTACTGGCTGGGAAACCCGGATCGGCAGGCTGGCGGCCCCGCCGTGCGAGACACTGCCCAGCTGCTGGAGGTGATCGCCCTGGGCCAAGCCGTCGCGTTGGTGCCCGCCTCGCTGGCCGCCCGGAATGTCCGCCCCGACGTGACCTACCGGCCGGTGCGCGACGCGGCGCCGTACCGGACCCTGGCTCTCTGGCCGGCCGACAGCCGATCACCCTCGATCACATGGTTCGTCAAGACGGCCCTGGAAAGCACCCGCTGACAAAGCCCTGGATTGGTTGCTGCTCATGGGCCGATCGGACTGTAGGGCGCCAGGACGTCCAGGCCTGCTTACCAGGCAGTTGCACTGATGGCGTAGCGGTTGGAGCGACTGGCGGGCATGCGGGTCTTGACGTCGATGGCTGTGACCGCACTCCCACCTGCCGCATGCCCGGTGAGATCTGCTCAACAGACCTTGGGAACGAGGGTGCGGGCAAACGATTCGGCGACTCTTCGGTGCCCGGAGCCTGGTTTCAGGTCGGCAGACAGGCTGGTGACGTCGTAGCCGAGGCCCTTGCATCTGAAGCGGATCAGAGGGCCGAATGGCTTGGTGTGGACGATCTGTATGGGCACGCCGCCGATTTTGCCCTCGTCGATGACGGGACCGGGCGTGCCCCGTTTGGCGGGCTTGGTGTATTGGTGGACGAGGATGCGCCGGTTCTTCCATTCGCCGGAGATCCAGGCCTCCTGGAAGCCGTGCTCGAAGACTCCGGGAGAGCGGACGCCCAGATCGCGTAGCAGCGTCATGAGGGCAACCTCGAACTCGTTGTAGCCATCGCTGGGCGGTGGCGGTGGCGAGGTGCTGGCCGTGCTGGGTACGGCTCGTGTCGGCGGAGTCCGCGTCTCCTGTCCGCGATCATCGTTTGGCGCACAGGCGGCAAGGATCAGCGCGGCCGGCACGAGCCGAAGGGTGAGCAGGAAAGGACTCATCCACCGCTCAGTTTCGCGCGCGCCTGACCGGCGGCCTCGGCGAGATACACGTGGAAGGCCTTATCCGCGCGGATCGCGTCCAGCGTGCCGGCATATTTCGCTTGCTGGGATGCGATGGGTGTTGCGTGCTCCTTGCGGAACTGGTCGGTCAGCGTGGCGACGCCCGCATCGTTGGCCTGCTGCCAGAGCGGGTCGCAGGTGGTGGCGGCTTGGTGGAGTACATCGGTATCGGTGGTCGCGTTCTCCGCCTGGATGTCCAGGTCGGCCGGGCCGGTGGCGTTGATGCCCTTGCTCGCCAGGCACTGCTGGTAGACGCTCACGCCCTGCTTGAACGCATCCGTTTCGCGCGCGGAGGCTCGGAGCCGGTCGATCGGATCGGCCAGTGCTGCCTTGAGGCTCCAGATGCTGCCGACGCTCCTGTCGGCGTCGCCTTTGCAGCCGTGCTGGGCGAAAGCTTCCGGATCGCTTCCCAGCGGGATTGCGCCGTCGTTGGCTTCGAAGTAGGCGATCGCCTCCGCCGACTCTCCGAACAGAGTCTGGTAGTACGTGTCCTTCTTCTCGGCCTTCAGCCCGGTGGCAAGCGCCTCGTTGTACTGCTCGGGGTCCTGTCCGAGCAGCGAGCCGGGCGTTGGCTGCACTCCGAGCGCGTTCGCCACGCCGAGAACGGACTTTTCGATGTAGAGGGTTTCCGGGCGCCACTCCAGCCCGGCTGCGGCCATGCATCTCTGGGTGCTCGTATCGCGCTTCCATGCCTCCCAGAAGGAGATGATCTCATCTCGCTGCGCTGCCGCGTCGGAGACTCCCAGGCCGGGAATGTCGTCGAGAGGTGATCCTGCCTGAGGCACGGTGCTCGCTGCTCCTCGAGACACGATGCTGAAGGAGAGCACCGCGGTGACCGTGAGCAGGACACCTGCGACGATCGAGGCCGGCTTTGCCGATAACTTGATCATTTCAAGGCTCCCTGGCTCAAGGATAATTCAGGTGGCGGTCGACCCCGATGCCGTAGCGCCAGGCGGCGAACACGCTCTCGCTGTGGATCCACTTCTGCGTCGTCTGATTGTCGTGGAACTGCAGCTCGACGTAGGCGTCGCCGCGGGGCGCGTTGGTCCTGAGCTCGGCCAGGTCGGGTCGCCTGGACTGGCGGAAGTTGGAGGGCACGGCGGGGTCCAGGGCCCGGCCAAGGGCGGTCGCGAGTCCGCGATCGTTGGTGTGCTGGTACATCGTCAGCAGATATGACGCCGAGGCGTTGCAGCCGGTGGTGGCGTTGGTGTGGGTGATGATGTGAACGTCGGATCCCCAGTTGCGCGACCGGGTCCGATTATTGAGATGCCCGTTGTCGCGTGTGTTCTTGCTGACGGCCACTTGGTAGCCGCGACCGTGCAGGTTGCGCGTGGAATACGTCGGTCGATAGGCCCTTCCGATGAAGTTTCCGTTAGCCGCTCGCCAGTTGAACTGACGCCCGTTGACGTTTTCCTCGTAGCCTGGATTTCGGCATTCTCCACGGTCGCCGGAGTCATTGTGCCGAGGCGAGGAAAGGAACACCTTGTGGCCGTTGTATCGCTGATCGTTGGGGCCGGAAGGACTGAAGTGGTCGTTCGCACGCACGATGCCAAGGATGGGCGTGTCAGCGTCATCGTGCGCCTGAGCAGCAGTGGCAACCACAGGGATGGTGAGAACGGCCAGGGCGGCCAGCACCCATCCTCGTCTTGGCGCGCCTAAGTGGGATGGCGATAATCTGATCATGTTCCCGCCTGTCCGGAGGGCTGGAGGTGAATGAGATTGAGCGGTTAGCCTTTGAGCAATCCGCGCTTGAGTACACGTCGGACTTTGATTGCGGTCAAGCCGAAGCGATATGGATGTTATCGAGACGTTATGTGTCGGCCCGCTGGACAGCCGGCGAGTACGCGTTTGCCAGGAAGGGTTTGGATAAGACCTTTGAAAATTTGAGGATCTGGCGCCCCGGTCGTACTCCTCTATATTTCTTATACATTTCTTCTACAATCCGCACTTGAGAGGGACACGCCCTCTATGGGCCCCCATGGCTGCCGTCTGCCGAGCGGCCTCCTGGGCGGCATCGCCACCGGCCCGGCCGTCACCCGCCCGGCGAAGGCAATCCGCTCCGCCGCCGCGGCGTGTGCAGGGCGGCGGCTCGGTCTGGTCCCCAGGGTCGGGTGCAGAGCCGCAGGTCGGCGAAGCATCTGACGAGGGGTGGGGAGCGGCCGTTACGGTCAATGCGTGAGGAATATCGCCGTAGAGGATCACTGGCCGGAATACGGAACCGGGCAGAGCGTGGAATGTGTGGCGGTGATCGCCAGCGCGCCGTAGAACGGTGCGGGGCTAGATGAAGATGCGGTCGACGACTTCGGCTTGTTCGGTGGCGCCGGCGCGGCGCCCGCAACCGGTTAATCGAGGTTTCAGCGCCACATCAGAGGCGTTTCAGGCGGTACCGGTTCAGCGATGGAACGCGATGGAACGCAATGGAACGCCTAACCAGTGAAAGGCTCAGGGCCTTCTCCAGTGAGCCCGGCCACGCACAGGAGGCGGTGAATCGATCGCCGCCGTCATCGAAGGAGCGGTATGCGTAGTCAGTTCGGCAGTAGCGGGTTCGCCTCGAACCCACAAGCTTCTTTCCTGCAGGGCGGCATTGTCGCCAGACACCTTCAATCGGCTGACGTCACCCCATTCGTCGAGCACGGCCGGCCATATCTTCTACAAGCGGCCTTTTCGGAAGCCGTCACGTGCACAAACAACATGCACGTTCCGGCCTGCCGGATCGAGACCGACGGTTGCCACACCACCGCGCTTCCGACCGACTTCGGCTGCGCGACCGACCTCCAGGTATGCAGCAATACCTTCGGCTGCTAACCCATGGTCCTCGGCCTATCGGAGCTGACCGGCTATCTGCTGGATCGGCAGCATGTTCACCCGGACGCGGTAGTTGACGGCGGTCTCGGCATGGTCGATGCGTCCAGCCGTCATAGCAACGTCATTGTGCGTGCCGACCCGGCGGTCGGGCTGTTCATCAAGCAGGGTAGGTCCGATCCGGTCCAGCCGGTCACCGGCTGGACCGGGCCGGGAACGACCGCACACGAGGCAGCGGTGTATGCGCTGCTCGACTCGCTTCCCCGGCGACATCCTTCCAGCGGAGCTTCGGTGCCGGTGCCACGCTGCCTGGGGTTCGACGCAGACCACGGCGTGCTCGTCCTGGAACTGTTCCCGGACGCATCCGACCTCCTCACCCACCATGCCCGTACGCGGCGTTTTCCGGTCACCCTCGGAACCCGGCTCGGGGCCGCACTCGCCGATCTGCACGAACATGCCACCGGCCCGGCGCGGGAACGACCGTCGGAGTTTCCCGGCTACCTGCCCTGGGCGCTGCGGCTGGACCGGCCGGGAACGGCGTTCTATCGCCAGATGAGCAACGCGGGCATCGGGCTGGTGCGGATCGTGCAGTCGTCTCCGGAGCTGCGGGCGGCGCTCGCGCAGCTACGCGCCGGCTGGCGGACCGATGCCTTCATCCACCACGACCTCAAGCTGGAGAACTGTGTGGTCCTCGCGGCCGGTACCTCCGGCCGGCATACCCGGCTGGCGCTCGTCGACTGGGAGCTCGGCAACCTCGGCGATGCCTGCTGGGACACCGGTTCGATCTTCTCCTCCTACCTGCACCACTGGCTGATCTCGTTCCCGCTGACCGGCAGCGAGCAACCCGACCACTACCTCGACCAGGCTCGTTTCCCGCTGGGGCGCATGCACAATGCGATGCGGGCGTTCTGGGCGACCTACGTGCGCGCCCGCGGGTGGGACGCCGCGACGGCGGATGCGGCACTGATCCGCAGCGTCCGTTACGCGGGCGCACGGCTGTTGCAGACCGCGTGCGAGCGGACCAAGCCCCTGTCCCGCGTGTCCACGGTGGTGGTCTGCCTCACCCAACTGGCCGAGAACGTGCTGGCCCGGCCCGAAGAAGCGGCCGAGCATCTGCTTGGCCTGTCTCCGCGAGAGGGAAGTGATGAGTGACACCCGCGCGCTCGTGGCCGAGGCCATTGCCGCCACCCGCATCTACCCGCCGGCGTGCTACTCGTGGTTCGGCGTGATGTCTGCGCGGCCGGCTGCCCGCGCCGCCCGTACGCTCAGCTCGCGCGCGACCCGGGACTATCTCGTGGACCAGTTGTCCAGCCGGTTGTACGCCGACTTCTACCGACAAGGCCGAGCCGAGCGTACGCGATGGCATGTCAACAGGCTGTCATCGAGCCGGCACGATTTCGAGGCCGCGCTGTCGGCGGCGAACTGCGGGCAGGGACATCTGGACGGCGGCTGGCAGGTGCGGGGAACCGACGAGTACGGAGTGATGGTCGTCAAGAACGGGCTGGAACTGACCGTCATGGCGGACGAGCTGAGCCTGACGGCACCGGCCGCCGGCGAGTGGGCTGCGCTACGGCTGCCCAAGGAGCTTTTCTGGGTCTCTCCCGGTTTCTACCTGGCCTGCGGCGACCGCCCGATGGACAGCCGACGGCCCGTACGCCTGTACTGGAATTTGCGCCCGGACGGGGCCGCCCCGTTCGTCGCGGCCGCGACTCGGCTGCTCAACTCCGCGGCGGCGGCGTTCAACCTCAAGGTGCCGAACGACCCGAGCACCTTCATCCGGTGCGACGCGGGAGTCATCTATCTGCCCCGCGACGACTATCCCGCGCTGGCCGATCTGATGCTCGCCCTGCACGCCGAGATCGCCGGCTTCCTCTCCCCGCGTACGCCGGTGTTCACCGCCCAGCTGGCCCCTGGTCTGGGTTTCGCCGAAGACCCGGGAACAGGGAGAAGCTTTGGGGAGCACCGCTGCCGGCTGCTCGCCGAGGCACTGGTGCGGTCGCACGAATCGGGATGGGCCGACGACGCGACCGTACTGGCCGCCGTGGAAGAACGCTTTGCCGAAGCCCGCATCGATCTGGACGCCGCGCACCTGAGTCCCGACCTGGTTGGCGTCTCATGACCGCGCCCGGCTACAGCCCCGCCGCCGGCACCGCGGACCGGCAGCTGTCGGCTGCGGTGGGAATCGGCGCCCGGCTGGTGGCCGAAGCCATCTGGTCGGGGGACCGCTGCAACTGGGTCGGCGCCGAACCGCTGGATCTGCGGAACCGGAACGGCGCGAGGCTCGCGTTGACCTACCGAGCGCTCGGCCCGAACCTGTACGCCGGCAGCAGCGGCGTCGCACTGTTCCTCGCCCAGCTGTGCACAACCACTGGCCAGGACGAGTTCCGGCCGACGGCGCTGGCGGCGATGCGGCATGCGTTCTCCCGGCGCGAGGAGCTCGATCCCCACATGCGCGTGGCCTTCTACACCGGCTGGTCCGGAATGGGGGTGGCCGCGCTTCGCACCGGGCTGCTGCTGGACGCCGCGGAGTTCGTCGACGCCGGGACCGGCCTGCTGCGTGAGGTCTGCCGGCTCGTCGAGGCGGTCGACGGGCAGGACGTCGAGTCGCCGGGCCGGCCGGAGTTCGATCTCATGTCGGGTATGGCCGGCACCGTCTTGGCGCTTGTCCTGGGACATCGCTACACCGGCGAGGACGCGCTGGCAGAGGCGGCGGCAACGGCCGCCGGCTGGCTGCTACGAACCGCCCGCAAGACCCGCACCGGCTGGTCCTGGCATTCATTCCGGATATCCGCTCAGCGTGATCTCACCGGACTCTCGCACGGCACGGCGGGAGTGGCCATCGCGCTGATCGAGGCATACCGGCTGACCGGTGAGGAACTGTTCGCGACGGCCGCCCGTAACGCGATGCGCTATGAGAACCGCTGGCTGAGCGTCGAAGAAGGCGACTGGCCGGACTTCCGGAGCCACACCGACGCCGGCCGGGCCCGCGTGTACACCCCGCTGTGGTGTACCGGAGCCCCGGGCATCGCGCTGTCCCGCCTGCACGCCTACGAGCAGCTCGGCGAGCCGCGGTGGCGGCAGGACGCGACCACGGCGCTCGCCACCACCGAGCGGGTGACGCGCCGGCTGTTGGAAGGCGGCGGCGCCGACTACTCGCTCTGTCACGGGCTCCCCGGCAACGCGGAGTCCTTCCAGCAGGCGGGCGTGATCCTCGGCGCCGAGGCCGGTGGCCGCGATATCCCATCGCTCGTCGCCGACCACGGGCTGGAGCGGAACGCGAGTACCGGCACCTGGCCGTGCGGAACCCACAGTGAGGAGAGCCCGAACCTGATGCTCGGCCTGGCCGGGATCGGCTACTTCTACCTCCGGCTGGCGGCGCCGCAGATCCCGTCCCTGCTGCTGCCCGTGCGGTGGGGTCGGTGACCGAGCACAGGGTGCCGCTGCACCGGCTGGGCGGGCTGTTCGCGCCGCACTGGCCGGCGCTGGTCCTGATGCTGACGGTCACCGTTGCCACGTCCGTGGTGGGGACGGTGTCACCGTTCCTGGTGCGGGCGGTCATCGACACCGCGTTGCCACGGCGCGACCTTGCTCTGCTCTACCAGCTCGGTGCCGGTCTCGTCGCGGTGGCGGCGCTGGTCGCCGTGCTGAGCATGGTGCAGGGCTGGATCAGTTCCCGGGTCGGCTTGCGGATCATGCACCGGCTGCGGACTGAGGTGTTCGCCCACCTGCAGCGGCAGTCGCTCGCGTTCTTCACCCGGACCCGGGCCGGGGAGGTGCACTCGCGGATCGCCAACGATGTCGGAGGCCTGCAGAACGTGATCATCTCGGCCGTCTCCTCGGCCGCGTCGCAGCTCACGACGGCCGTCGCCGTTGCCGTGGCGATGGCCGCGTTGTCCTGGCGGCTCATGCTCATCTCACTCGTGGTGACGACACCGGCGGTGCTGGTCACCCGGCACGTCGCCGCGCTGCGCCGGAGAATACTCAGCCGGCGGCAGCTCGAGTACGAAGATCTCACCGTCACGGTTGAGGAGAGCCTTTCGGTCAACGGCATCCAACTGATCAAGACGCTCGGCACCGGGCCCGGCCAGGTCGCCCGGTTCACCGAGATCTCCACCCGCCTGGTCGACCTCGAGCTCCGCGCCCAGCTCACCGGCCGGTGGCGGATGGTGGCGCTGAACGTCCTGTTCTCCGCGATCCCGGCCATGATCTACGTCGGCGCCGGCTATGCCGAAACGACCACCATCGGCACGGTGGTCGCGTTCACCGGCCTGCAGTCGGCGCTGCTCCAGCCGATGATGGGCCTGCTGAACACCGGCGCCATGGTGAGCGGCTCGCTGGCCCTTTTCGGCCGCGTCTTCGAGTACTTGGACCTACCGGTCGAGATCGACGACCCAGCCGACCCCGTACGGATCGACCCGGCCACCGTCACCGGCCATCTACGCTTCGAGGACGTCACCGTCGCTTACCCCGGTGGCGGCCCGGCCGCGGTCGCCGGCGTGACCATTGACGTACCCACTGGGACGACGCTGGCCGTGGTCGGCGAGACCGGTGCCGGCAAGAGCACGCTGGCATCACTCGTACCGCGGCTGCGCGACCCCACCGGCGGCCGGGTCACCCTCGACGGCATCGACCTGCGCGACCTCACGCTCGCCGACCTCGCCGCGACCGTCGGCATGGTCAGCCAGGAGACCTACCTGCTGCACGGCACCGTACGCGACAACCTCCGGTCCGCACGGCCGTCGGCGACCGACGCCGAGATCGAGGCGGCCGCCACCGCCGCCCAGATCCACGATCTGATCACCGGCTTGCCGGACGGCTACGACACCGTGGTCGGGTCCCGCGGGCACCGCTTCTCCGGCGGCGAGCGGCAGCGGATCGCGATCGCCCGCACGCTGCTGCGCGACCCGCGCGTGCTCGTCCTGGACGAGGCCACCAGCGCGCTGGACACCGCGACCGAGCGCGCGGTACAGGAGGCGTTCGACCTGCTCACCCAAGGCCGGACCACGATCACCATCGCACACCGGCTGTCCACGGTCCGGAACGCCGACCAGATCGTCGTACTGGACCACGGCCGGGTCGTGGAGACCGGCACGCACGCCAGCCTCCTCGGCCACAACGGCCGATACACCGCCTTCGTCACCTAACCGGCGCGCCGCCCGCTCAGGTCACCAGGGCGGTCACGCCAGCCGTCGCAGGCCCCCGGCGCCACTCTCGCTCCGCAGGAGCACCCCGGCTACGGCACCGGGCGGTACCGGTTCCGCGACGGAACGAAATGGAGCGCCCTAACTAGTCGGTTAGCTCCACCGACGCCAAAGGCTCCGAGCAGAACCAGCGGACCAGTCGCATCGCCCGGCCGCCTTCGCCAAGTGAACCGGTCTTGAGATGCGCGCCCCGGCGGTTTCGCAGGACGTCCAAAAAAACATGACACAAGGCGTCGGGTTTTAGAGCGATCATCGGTTCACCGGTCAGCTCACAGATAGACAAGGACCTCGATGCGCGAAACCCCCGAGGAGCTCAAGGAGCTTCAGGCTCTCCTCGAAGCCTCCCTTTCCCGCTCCACCTCGCACCTCCGCTCGATCGTCACCGAGAACACCCTGACCGCGGAGCAGCTCACCCGGATCCTGACCGGAATGTGCACCCTCGCCCTGTCCACCGTGACGGCGAAGGGCGAGCCGCGGATCAGCGGTGTGGATGGGCACTTCCTGCACGGCAAGTGGCACTTCGGCACGGCGCGCGGCGCCGCCAAGGCCCGCCACCTGGCCGCCCGCCCCGCCGTCAGCGTCGCGCACATGCACGGTGAGGACCTGGGCGTGTTCACCCACGGCACGGTGGAGATCCTCAGCCCTGAGGACAGCGAGCCGGCCGAGGACTGGCCGGACCTGCTCGCCTATTTCAAGGATTTCTACGGCGACTTCTCCGACTGGGACAACGACGTCGTCTACTACCGGCTGCATCCGCACTGGATGACCGCCTACGCTCCCGGCGTCGACAAGCTCACTTCGGTGCCGCGGTCCTGATCTGCGGCACGGGCCGCATCAAAACCGGCCGCGTGGTGGTGTGATCGGTTTGTTCGGCATGGGTGTCTGCCTGCCCATGTTCTGTTGTCTTGCGAGAGGATGGACGAAGGTTGACTGCGTTCGTACGGGACGTCGCGGGTATCGAGGGCGAGACCATCGAGGTGGTGGGGGCCCGTACCAACAATCTGCGGGACGTGTCGGTGAGCATCCCCAAAGGGCGGCTTGTCGCCTTCACCGGAGTGAGCGGCAGCGGCAAGACCTCGCTGGCCATCGATACCCTGCACAATGAGGCGCAGTTGCGGTATCTGGAAGGGCTTTCGCCGTTCGTGCGGCAGTACATCACCCAGCGCAACCGCCCGAAGGTCGACCGCATCCTGGGACTCGGCGCGACGCTCGCGGTCGACCAGCGCCGCCTGAACCGCAACCCCCGCTCCACGGTCGCGACAATGACCGGTATCGACGGGCACCTGGGGCTGCTGTACTCGCGCCTTCCGGGAATCGGCGCGGACACGGCGGCGGAGAGCGGGGACGGGCATCTGACGACCGCTCATTTCGACCGCGACACGCCGGAAGGGAGTTGTGCGGACTGCCACGGCGTGGGCGGGCGATGGCAGGCGCAGGAGGACCTGGTCATCACCCACCCGGAGCTTCCGCTCTTCGAGGGGGCCTCGCCCTGGTACGCGAAATGGCGGTCGGGGGAGCATGTGTTCGTGCCGGCGCTCGCCGAGAAACGCGGCGTGGACCTCGGCCGGCCATGGCAGTCACTGCCGGAGGAGTTCCGCCACTGTGTGCTGTACGGCACAGGTGAGGAGAAGATCGAGACGACCGTCAACATGACGAACAAAAACGAGACGGCCCAGGTGACCTACACCTCCAGCCAGCCGCTACGGGGCGCGCTCGCCGAGGTGGAGCGGGTGTTCGTGAACGCCCAGACCTCCAGCGCCAAGCAGCGCTACCTGCCGTACATGCGCAAGCGGCCGTGCGGCACCTGCGGCGGCAGCGGGTACGACAAGGTGGCCCGGTCGGTGCGGCTCGGCGGGCTGACCTTCCCCGACCTGCTCGAGGTGGACGTACGAAAGGTACGCAGCTGGGCCAAGCGGGTGGCCGGCGACCTGGGCGCCCGGCAGCGCGAGGTCGGCGAGCCGCTGCTGCAGGACCTGGGCCGAAGGCTCGCGATCCTTGACCGGCTCGGCCTCGCGCATCTCCAGCTGTCCCGGAGCGCGACGACGCTGTCCGGAGGTGAAATACAGCGAACCCGGCTCGCCGCGCAGCTCAGCACCGAGCTGAGCGGCATCGTCTTCGTCCTGGACGAGCCCGGCACCGGGCTGCATCCGGCGGACAAGGCGCACCTGCTCGACATCGCCCTGGAGCTGCGTAAGGCCGGTAACACGGTGCTCCTGGTCGAACACGACCCTGAGCTGATCGCCCGGGCCGACTGGGTGATCGACATGGGGCCCGGCGCGGGCCGCCTCGGCGGTGAGGTCCTGGTGTCGGGGCCTCCCGCCAACGCGGCCGCCCACCCGACGTCATTGACCGGCCGCTACCTGGCCGGCAAGGGGCCACGGCTACGCCGGATTCGCCGTTCGGCCGGGGAGGACACCGGCTGGGTGGAACTGCACGACTTGCGTGCGCACAATGTGACCGCGAACCTGGTGCGATTTCCCGCTGGCCGGCTTACGTGCCTGACCGGGGTGAGCGGCAGCGGCAAGAGCAGTCTGCTCGGCGCGCTCGCGGCGAGCGTGGAGGCCGCCCTGAACGGGCGGATGACCGACACGGTGCGCCAGGTGACCGGCCTGGAGGGGTTCGATTGGGTCGCCGTCGTCGATCAGCAACCGCTCGGGCGCACGCCGCGGTCCAACCCGGCCACCTACAGCAAGGCGTTCGACATTGTCCGCAAGCTGTTCGCCGAAACTGACGTGGCGCGCGGGCGCGGGGTCAATGCCTCCTGGTTCAGCTTCAACACCGCGGGTGGTGGCCGATGCGAAACCTGCACCGGTTATGGCCGCAAGCTCGTCAACATGCACTTCCTACCGGATGTGTGGGTGGTCTGCGACGCGTGCGAGGGTCGGCGCTACAAGCCTGAGGCATTGGAGATCAGGCATCAGGGGCTGGCTATCGATCAGGTGCTGGAGCTGACCGTCGCCGAGGCTGTGGAGCGGTTCGCCGAGCCCCGGCAACTCGCGGAAATCCTGGCAACCTTGAACCAGGTCGGGCTTGGCTATCTCCAACTCGGCCAGAGCGCCACAGAGTTGTCCGGCGGCGAGGCGCAGCGGCTGAAGCTGGCGTCCGCGATCCAACGCGGTGCCGCGGGCCGCAAGGCCGGCCTTGTCGTTCTCGACGAACCCGTTTCGGGTCTGCACCCGTCCGACATCCAGCGTGTGGTGGATGCGCTCGATGTGTTGCTCGACTCGGGCAACACCGTCGTCGTGGCCGAACATGACATCCCCGTCGCCGCGTCCGCGGACTGGGTGATCGACCTGGGGCCGGGGGCCGGTCCGGACGGGGGCGTGGTGATCGCGGAGGGAACCCCGGACGCCGTCGCCACCACGGACACTCCGACCGCCGGTTTCTTCCGGCGGTACGCGGCGGGCCTGCCGCTCCTGGAAGTGCGAGAAGACGCGCGCTGCTGAGTGGGCGGCGCGCGTCGTGCTGCCGGGAGCCGGGCATGCGTGGGATGAACCCGCCGGTCCTACCGGGTTTGCGGGGATGGTTTGGTCTCGCTGTCGGTGTGCGCGCCGCCGCGCGGGCGGGCGGCCGCGTTGGCGGTCGCCTCACCGTGGTCGACGCCGAACTCCTAAAGGCGGCTCGCGATCTCGCAGGTCGGTCACCTCGATCGCCAACTGCTCGGCGTCAGCGTGGGCACCCTCTACAACCACATCCCCGACCTCCAAGAACTCCGCACAGCCCGGCAGCCTTCAGACACCTGACGCTCCCGGCAGCCCCGCTCCCCATCACGCAGGCGGCGATCATCGGCCAGGTTGGCCACGGCGATATCCCAGTTGTAGTCATCACCGAAGGCCTCGAAAATGGTGGCGGCCTGCTCGTGCGCGGCGATCGCCTCCTCAAGACGCCGCATCTCCTGCAGTGCAAGGCCGAGGTTGTTCAAGGCCTTGCCTTCGCGGCGCCGGTCACCGACCTCCCGCATGCATGCCAGGGCGATGGAGTCGACAGCCAGCTGATCCTCCAAGTGCCGCCGCCAGGACAGGTAGCCGCCGAGGTTTGGCGGCTTAGGCCGCCACGCGCTGGCGGATTTCGTGGACGGGTGCCTGGCGCTCGTGGGCCGGAATCAGGCGGGCGCCCAGCGCCCTGGCGCCGATCACCATGGCGGCGGCGGCCAGGACGATGTCCTTGAAGATGTACTGCGCCTCCAGCGTCGGCGCGCCGGGGAACAGGTCGGTGAAGAACAGGACGTACGGTGCGAAGAACCCGGCCATGGCACCGGTCATCACGACCAGCCCGGTCTTCAGCAGCTTGCCGGTGACCAGCGTGAGTCCGATGAAGACCTCCATGCTGGCGATCACGAACTGTGCCGCGTAGCCCGACACCGTTCCCAGGGACAGCTTCTCCAGTGTGGCCACTGACAAGGCCTCCGCCGGGCTGACTCCTGGGAAGTACTTGAGCGTCCCGAAGGCCACGAAGACCAGGCCGAGGCTGACGCGCAGCACGTCGATGCTGTGGCGGGACAGCCAGCCGGTCAGTTTGACGATCATGTTCTCGATGGTTCCGGTCATTTCGTACTCCCGGGTGGATGCCGTTTTCGTCTGGGTTCAGACTCGCGAAAACGTCGCCGGAGAACGTCAGGCCGGCGGACGCACTTGGGCTACGCCGTCGCGCGTACGATGGGCCGGCCCGTACCAGCCTTCCGGCGTAAGGGGTTCTCCCCAGGGGAGGCCGTCGGCCACGTCGGAGCGCACGAGACCCGTACTCCGCGGGGAGTAGTTCGCCCGAATCCGGCTGCGCTCATCTCATGGCGAAGACGGCGGACACGTGGTCGAAGTCTTTCTGCCGGACGGGTACGGCCGGAGCGCTGACCTGTCGTAGAGGACTACACCTTGGTGGCCGCCGAGTCCTCGACGGCGCCGAACTCGGCGCGCCGGCCGCGCGGCCGGCCTGGCCGGAAGAGCAGGCCAGCGTGCTTTTCGCCGGCGAGGTCGTCGTCGCCAACCGCCGCGGGCCGCGGCTGGTACGCCAGCGCGTCTACGCCGGATGGGGCGGGGTCTCGTCCCTGCTGCGCTGGGTCGGCAACGTCATCGAGTGACGCACGGCTGAACTGACCTTCACGGGGGGTGGAGAAACATCAGCCAGCCCACCGGCCGTCGTGGCCGAGGGGCTGCGGCCAGGTGTCGATGCTGGAGTTGGCGAATCAAGCTCCGCTGTCGGGGGTGTTCACGAGTGCATGTGAGCTGGTGTGGAACATGCCTCACGAAGATCGCTTCCCCACGCGACGTTGATCGTTTCCCGGGCTGGTGTCATGTTGCCGGCTGAGTTCAGTGCCCTGCCTGCGGGGCGTCGAGCTGTCGCAGAACGTCCTCGACTGCCTGGATGATGATCTCGGGTTGATCGTGGGGCTCTGGTGGGTGGCGCGTTCGGCGATGATGAGGCGTCCTTGGGGAGATTGGGCGGCCAGCCTGTGATGGTTGGCGTTCAGGTGCGCAAGCTGGGTCTGGGGCATTCGGGGGCGTTTGCCGGCGGTGATCACTCGGATAGGTACGGGCGGCAGAGTGCGCTGGTCCAGTGCATCGGCGACCTCGCGCATGTGGTGTGGCATGGCCGCCAGGGTGCCGGCGAGTTCACGGATGGACCGGGAGGTCTTGGAGGGCATGAGCGCGCGCAGGCGAAGCAGTTTCGCGGCGAGGGCGAACGACGTCGTGCGCACCAGCGCTGAACCGGGTGGCGTCTGGCTGACAGTGGGGTCTACGAACACCAGCCCTGCTATGTCGTCGGGGTAGCGCAGCGCGTAGAGCTGGATGACCAGCCCCCCGTAGGACCATCCGGCGAACACGGCCGGCAGCGGAAGATCAAGGCTGCGCAGGAGCCGATGCAGATCGTCGGTCATATCGGCGACGGTGCGTGCTTGCGGGCCGTCGGACCGGCCGGCGCCGGCTCGGTCATAGGTGACCAGGGTGGTCAGTTCGGCCTGCTTGGCTTCCAGTTCCATTCCCCAAGCGCCGCCAACGCCCTGCCCCGCGCCGCCGCAGTCGAGAACCAGGGTGGTGCCGCGGCCTCGGACCTGCGCGCATAGCTTGCGCTCGTCGATGTCGACCAACACAGTCCTTGAGGTGCGGCTGCCAATGTCACTGCGATCAACATTCATGCCGTCAACTTATATTGACGTCATCTTGGCGTCAATCTTTATTGACGCCAGAGGGTTGACGCACCCGAAGGCGTGCACAGGTACGAGGGGCCGTCGCCGGGGTATGGCCGCTTCGACGTGAACGCCGAGCGCCGCCTCCCGGATCTTCGCCTCACTGGCTCCGCCGACTTGCATGGCGTCGATGAGCGCCGCGGCGTACTCGTCAAGATCGATGCCGAGCGCGAGAAGGCGTTGTCCGGCGGTGTCTCTACGCTGGCCTGGCGACGTGGCGACATGTCGAGTTGACGGCTCGCTGGCAGGCGCGTTGGCCGGACTGCCCGCCGATCGGTCATGAGCTGAAGCGGTATTACACCTCGCGCTGGGTCCGGTTCCACAGCCTTCCGGGGTCGAAGCGGTATGCGGATACTCCCGCCGAGTACGACATCCTCCTTGATCGGCACAACACCGTGCTGACGGAGTTGTTCGATGGCCAGGATGCGCTCATAGTCATGGTCACGCATTGTCGGGCGGGAAGACCTGCCGTTCGAGGCGTCGCTGGAAGTGTGGCTCTACCGCGTTCGGACGTCCTCGGAGCAGAAATAGGGGCAGGTGTCGTGGTCCTGTCACTGGACGTGGCGCGAGCGCTGGCAGTTGATCAGCTTCGGCGGCCAGCCTGCTCCGGATCGAGACCGCTGGACCTGTTCCTTCACCGCCAGCACATCGGCAGTCGGCTCTAGCTTGGCCGTGTTGCTGGGTGGGGTGATGGCACAGGGTTGAGCAAGTCTCGCTGGCCTGGGCTGGGGTGTGCACAAGTCGTGATGGCGTACGAACGCGGCCAGGACGTTGCGGATCTTGCCTGCGTCGCGTGGGGAGTCGGATGCCAGGCGCTGGAGGGCGTAGATGCCGCCGAGCCGTACGTCCTGCTGGTCCGAGCCGAGCTGCTCGACAGCTTGGGTGAGGCGGTGACGTGGCCTTCCCGAGCGATTCTCGTGGTCTCGCGGGCGGTCTCCACGGTGCTGTAGCAGAGGCCCAGGGCGGTGAAGGCGCCGCCGCCGATCACCACGAGGCCGGTGGCCGACTGGATGAGGGAGTGGCGGGCGGCGTTGAGCGCCTTCACTCGTTCAGCGATGGTCATCTGCGACCGGTCCGCCGGGGTAGGGGGGCGGATTGCCCGGTGAGGCCGCGCGCGACGGGCCCGGTAAGGAAGGCGGTCCCGATTTCGGCCGCGATCAGGCTGGCCCTGTCGGGGTCTGCTGGGTGAGGCAAACACCCGATTCTCCTGCTGGTTACGGTGCGTGGGTGCGCGCCCGGAGAAACACCCGCCGGCTCGCAGGCGTGCTGGGCCAGCTCACCGTGAGCCACCTTCTTCTCGGTGGGGTCACCGGGAGCGGGCTCGGGGGATCTTCGGCTGTCACCTTCTCGGTCGGGCGTGGTGTGCAAAATGGAGGCTACGTGGCTACGTCACGCAGTTCGGCCACGGCCTGGTCGGTCGCGGACGACCAGGCCGGACGCTCCTGCGGGGTGGCTCCGGTGGGCAACTGCCTGGCATTGGAGGCAGTCCGACTCATCCGGATACAGCGCCAGGCCGTGGTCCAAGAGGTCAGGTCGTCCTCGGTGCCGCCGCATCCATGGATGAAGGCCTGCACGAGCTTGAGCGTGGGCAGCCGCGGCTGCTTGTTGGAGTCCAGCGCTTCGCACAAGGTGCTGGCGCCGACCGCCTTCTCCGCCTTGATGGCGATCTCCCGGTAGGACGGCGCTTGCACAAAGCCCGCTGCTTCTACGCTGAGCCCCGGTTAGTCACAGCGCACGGTTTTGCTGTGCGCCGGGCTGCCGGTGCAGGTCTGCGCTGGAGCAACACTTGTAGAGACCTTCCGGTCTGCTAGCCCTCCGGCGTCAGTATCCTCGCACCCACAACTCGTGGGTGCGCCATTCGCCAGGGCCGGCGACGGTGGTCCAACAGGTGAATTTGCGCCATGCTCCGTCGTGGATACCGTCCCATCCAGCGGCTTGGCATCGACCGCAGGAGTCGGTGCCGACGAACGCGCGGACGCGAACGAATCCGCTACCCGGCGGGGTTGCCGTACAACCAAGGCGGTTGACGGTTTGGGTACTCGCCGGGCGGGACGATGAGTTCCGAGCTGATGCGCTTTCCCGTGCCTGCGCCGGCATCGCGGCGGCGCCCAGCCCGGCGAGCATGATCATGGCCACCGCTAGGTTCCGGAAGCCGGCCACGTGTGTTTTGCGCATGGATTCCTCCTCACTGTGTGGATTCAGCGAACGTCTTTGCAGGCAAGCCCGACTGACGGTCCCGTCGGCGGCTGCTGCAGGTCCCAGCCCTCCGCGCATGCTTTGCCAGCGCCTCGTCCGAGCGTGGTGATGGACGGGTTGGCTCTGATGTCGGAGTACCGATTGACGCCAGGCCCCCAGATGTGGACGTGGCCGAAGAATCCGTGGCCGCTGCCGGTGATGTAGTACTTGGAGGCATTACCGGTCAGCGTGACGCAGGTCTTGAAATTGCATCCGTGAGCATCCTTCAGGGCCGCCTTTTCATCGGAAACAACTCGGATACACACCTCGCCGCCGCAGGTGTATTCGGCGGCTGCGGCCGGCGGGCTGGTCGGCGCCATCGTGGCGGCGGTGATCCCTCCCGCGAGCACCATTGCGGCTACGTTCATCGCGTCCCCTCCTTGCGTCGCGGCTGCGCGCGGGCCGGACTAAGACCAGCGCACCCCCCTGTGTATCGGGAGCCGCATTCAACACGCATTCACAACGCATTCGACGCCGATGTGTGTCCGTGACCGACGCGCGGTCATGGCGGGAGCCTTCTTGCCGGTGGACCTCAACCAGGCTGGCACGGCCCTCACGGTTGGCTAATCTGATCAATAGAGGGTGAGGAGGGGGCCGATGACTGTCTCGATGGCGATAGCAGCCCTGATGCTGCTCACGGTTGCGGCGATCGCGGTCCGTTCGGCGTGGTCACTGCTCTTCCGCAAGGCTCCCGTGCCCAGGCGTCGGGCCCAGGGCCGACGCCTGCCGTACCACGGTCCATCGGATCACGCCGGCCAGTATCCGATGCCCGGCGCGGACGGTATCGGCTGTGACCCCAGGTAGCTCGGGCAGCACCGGCGGCTGAGACCGAGCCCGGTGAGCGCTCAGCTTTCCTCCTGTAGCCGCAGGTCCTCCGCCAGGTTCCTCTGGGCGATGCTCAGGAGGTGATCATCATCCACCTCCCGGAAGATGGCGGTGGCCTGCTTGTGCTCGGTGATCGCCTCCTCGAAGCGCCGCACCTCCGTCAGCGCGATGCCGAGATTGTTCAACGCCATGCCTTCGCCGTACCGGTCACCGACCTTGTGGGTGCCGAAAAATCCATCCACCTGTGTTGAGCTGTAGTTTCTCCGGTGTTGATCACTCTTGTCTGAGCATCCGCTCAACTAGGATTGAGCGGATGCTCAACGGCGCCGTCGTCGACCCAGTGCCGCCAGTGCGAGCGGTCGTAGCCGGCGCGCTGCTCGGCGGCCATGGGCAGTTCGGCGATCGCCTCGCTCAGCAGCTGCCCCTCCGCAGGTGCGGCTCTAGTCACGGCGGCGGTGGCGGCGTCGGGCAGCAGCGCGGTCAGCAGCAGGATGAAGGTCAGTAGACACGCCCCCGCCAGACCCCTCGGCGGGGTCGTTTCACATCCGCTCGTGCTCAATGAGCGTGTCACCTACATCAACATCTTGAGTGACCGCGCACAGGTGGTCAGCGTCTAATCGCATACCGAGGTGGGAGCTGGCCATCGCCGAACGGGTCGACCCGTTGAATACCATCGCCTGTACTACTCCATCGCCACATTCGTCGCCGACCTGCTCCCCACCATGGGGCAGAAGTTCGGCGGGTGTCGGGTCATGACCGCCGCCGTCGCGCCGCGAAAGCGCGGGCGGACTCGCGACGGAGATAATTGCCCGTGAGCCCCGATGCGCATCAGCCCGGGGGGAAATCTGGTGATCGTCTGGGCCTGTGCAAGTGGATAGGTCGGACGATCGCGATGATCACTGCGTTGGGAATCTGAGCCCCTCCCTGGGCGCCTTCTGTATTGCATGATGATGTGATGAGGTGGCGCGTGGTGGTCGCGGCGGCGATCGTCGTGGTGTTCCCAGCGGCGTGTGGAGATCCGAGCCCTGGGCATGTTCTTGGGGTGCTGGGCATTCCCACGGAGGCGTTGAGCGATTCGGGAACCGTCGGCATTGCGAGGTTCCTGGTGGCGGCCGATGGCTCGGTTTCGGTCAAGGCTAGCCAAAGCGTGCCGGTGCGACAGCTCGAGGATTCGGGCACCGGGTGGAGTCTCACCTTGAACACCGCGAAAGGTACCCTCAAATACGCGATCGCCGCCCCCGGCACCATCAATGTGGTTGTCTCTGGAGGAAAGCTGCGCACCCACCAGGACCGAAACGTGCCGATCGCAATCGACATCCCATCAGGGCGCGTCACTACCGTCGCCGTGCTTGACAGCCTCTCCCAACCCGTAAGCACCGCGGCCCGCTTCACCCTGGAATGGGGCAATCGATTCGACAACATGGATTTCGACACTGGCCTGTTGTCGGGGCCGGGCCCGGAACCGACCTCTTCCGGAGCCATCGGCTGTTTTCTCCCCTGTTCTCCACGACAAACGGTGCCAAGATCATGAAATGGGAGAGCTACCCTTCTCCCACGCTGGCCGATTGCGCTGTGGTGAGCCCGGAGCAATGGAAGACCACGGCGCCCCGCTGGGGTGGCGGCTCCATTTACTGCGTCCTGACAAGCGAGGGCCGGTTCGTACTCTTACACTTCTCCTTCGTTCAGTCGCCGGCCACGGGTCGCACAACCAACTTTGTGTCCTACGGTCTCTGGCGCACATCACCGGAAATCTAGAGAGCTCCTCAAGGAAAGGTCCCTTGTTGCGGGACAATCCGCCCCACGGCGAGCGATCGTACACACGCGGCTGACAAGGGGTGGGGATCTCAGTGATCGCGCCGAGCTTGGTATGGACCGCGAGAGCGTAGGCCGCGACACCCATGCGATCTCCCCGTAGGAAGTGTGCAACGGGCCGGTACGGCGGGACTCTCGCGTCGATGAGTCCTTTCCTCCCTCCATCAGCGCTGGGAGGAGGCTGTTGCGGCTTCTCGCTCCATCATGGTGATCCTGATCATGATGTCACCGAACGGATCGTCGGGCGCGGAGTTTCGACCAGGCACGAATTCGTCGGCCAGGCAAAGTGCCGTCAGGCGAATCGCAGTGGCTTTGACAGCCGTGAGCGGTTGCTGCCCGGTGAACACCGGGATCGCGATCCCTTCGAGACGCCTTGCAGCGTGGCGCGCCCACGACCTTGCCGTCATGCTGTCGAGCACCTTCCGCCCGTCGCGAATCTTGCTGGCCAGGTCACCGGTGGCCGCAGCCTGGCAGCGGGCCGGCCTAACGCGTGCCGCCTTGCACAGGACGCCGGCAACCCGGCGGCGCCATGCACGTTCCGGCGCCTGGCTGAACATATGATGGCCGATTTCGTAGTACAGGCTTCGTCGGAAGACACGATCAAGAGCGCGCTCTAGCAGCCGCGATCCGACCTCCCCGATCCCCAGGTCGTCGGGCAGGCCTTGGACAGCATCGACGGCGTGGTCCCGTTCGTCGTGCCACTGCGCCGCCAGGTCACCGATCCGCTGTTCGTCGTGGCAGATGTCGGGATCGGCGGCGAGGCTGAAGGCCGAGTGCGCGTTGCCTGCGCGGCGAGTGGCCGCCCTCAGCCGGTCCACCGCGTCTGTTGCGGCTGTGAGGTCGCGGTCGACATCGTGGTCGGGGACTAGCGCGCGAGCCAGATCCCGTGTGGTCGTACTCGCCCGCTCAAGCTCGCTGCGACAGTCGTCGACCATGTCGCCGGCCACCCACAGGCCATGTTCGCCGCGATGGTGGCGGATGTTCCATATGGCGCGGATCAGCAAGATCCGCGCGAGTAACGGCGCCGCCCGGTCGACGTCGGCTGCGATGTGATGAGCAAGCGTCCTTCGGCCGAACCCGCTGGGTCGATCCACGACGGGCTCCCGTCCGCTGGGCCAGCTTTACCTGCAAAGAAGTTAACCACGAGGAGAATCGCCTGCGACCTGTGTACGAGCGACGATTCCCGTCAGGGCTTATGCCTGTCGTGTGCGGCGCCTTTTGGATACTCGCCCTCATTGTGGTGTTAGCCGTCTTTGCGATGGCAGTCGAGCCGCGCGACATTCAAGCCGCTGACGCATTCGAGCGGTTTTTTACGGTTGCGGTGGTGACGGCTGTGCTGACCGCGATATTTGCCTGGCAGACAGTGACCGACTGGTCATACGAGCATCGAGGCGGCGTCACGTCCTGCACCATCGCCGCCATCGATGAACATGTCGAGCATCATGAGTCACCAGGAGGCAGTCGCGAGAGCCGCTACTACACTCACCCGATGGAATGCGATGTCAAGAGTGTGACCGAGTGGAGAACCGTCGCTGAACAAGCTGTAACGCCCGGGTACCACCTCGAGTTGGAATACGATGTCACCCGTCGATTCGAACCTCGGTCCGTCGAATCGCATCGGGCCTGGCAAACCTCCGCCCAGATCACGCTTGGCTTGTTCGTGGCATCATCGCTGATACACCTTGCCTTCATTACCTACATCTTCCGCAATGCCTCAACCTAGCGATCTTTGGTTCGTGAAGTTTCAGGACGTTGTGTCAAGTTCTCAGAACGCTCGAAGGTAGACGGGCGTGCTCGACGTAATCGTCAACACGGGTGTGGCGGACCTGGCCCAGATCTTTCACGATCATGATCGAGCAACCTCGGGGCCATGTTGATCATGGTGTTGGGTGTGATGGTCCGGTTCCGGGCACGCCGAAGGCCCGACGGTCGCCGGGGTGCAGCCCTTGGTGGGCCGGTGGCCGGGGCCTTTCTTCTCGTCGAGACGGCGGGATCGAGGGGCAAGTAAAGGTGGCCAGTGTGCGGAGCAGTGAGCCGTTTTCATCCCCGGACGGCGAGTTGCTGATCACAGCATGATCGCGAGAGTGGCGTTCGCCTGGAGGCATGGCGAAACCTCTGGTAGACGGGTTGATCACCACAATCCATCCGTCACAACCAGGGGCCTCGGATGCTTTCTATCGTGCTGCCGTCGATTTGTCGCGCTCAACCCTGAACTACCTCGCCGACCTCATCCGCCGGCACCGCAAGGCCATCGGATCGACCTGGCGGCTGCTGCACCCGGGACAGCAGGCCCTGCTGGTGCTGGCCTACCTGCGCAAGGGAGAGACGTTCCCTGCGCTCGGGGCCGGATTCGGGGTCTCGACGGCGACCGCGTGGCGGTATGTGGAGGAGACCGTGATGCTACTGTCCTCGCGCTCGCCCAAGCTCGGCCAGGCACTGCGCAAGGCCAAGCGGGGCGGGCTGCACTCGGTCGGCCGCGATCCGGTCGATGTGGATCAGAGTGCCGTCCAGCATCAGGTAGGAGCCCGAGGTGTTCGGGGAGATCTTCCGCAGGCATGCGGCTGAGATCAAGAGATTCGTCGTCCGCCGTCTCGGACTCGACGTCGCCGAGGACGTGGTGGCGGAGACCTTTCTCGCCGCCTTCCACCAGCGCGGTCGCTACGACCTGGCCAGGCAC
>NZ_JBHYIO010000030.1:0-160859 GCF_042740095.1 Nonomuraea sp. NPDC059023
GAGATCTTCGCCGCCGTGCTCGCCGTGCCCTCGGTGGGCGCGCTGGACGACTTCTTCCACCTGGGCGGCCACTCCCTGCTGGCCGTACGCCTGGCCGGGCGCGTCGCCACCGAGTTCGGCACCGCCACCACGGTCAGGACGGTCTTCGAGGCTCCCACGGTCGCGGCCCTGGCCCGGCACGCGTCCGGCGCCGTTCAGGACCACGGCAGGCCGCCGGTGGTGCGGGCGGAGCGGCCGGACGTCGTCCCGCTGTCGGCGGCGCAGCGGCGGCTGTGGTTTCTTCAGGAACTGGAAGGCGCCACGGCCACCTACAACGTGCCGTTCGCGGTCCGGGTACGCGGGCCGCTGGACCACGACGTCCTTCAAGCGGCGCTCGGCGACGTGGTGGCCAGGCACGAGGCGCTCCGGACGCTGATCGGGGAGCGGGACGGCGAGCCGTACCAGCTGATCCTTGACTCCGTCGAGGCACGGCGGCGGCTGGTCGTGCGCGACGGGGAAGGCGAGCCCGAGCTGCCCTTCGACCTGACGGCCGAGCTGCCGATCCGGGTGTGGGCGCGGGCGGTGGGCGGCGACGAGCACGAACTGCTGCTGGTGCTGCACCACATCGCCAGCGACGAGTGGTCCGTGGGCCCGCTGTGGGCGGATCTGTCCGCCGCCTATGCCGCGCGGCTGCGGGGACGGGCGCCGGACACCGAGCCGCTCGTGGCGCAGTACGCCGACTACACGCTGTGGCAGCGCGACCTGCTCGGCGACGAGGACGCCCCCACCGAGCTCGCCACGCGGCAGCTCGCCTTCTGGCGGGCCGCGCTCGACGGGGCCCCGGACCGCCTGCCGCTGCCCCACGACCTGCCGCGCCCGCCCGTCGCCTCGCCGGAAGGGGACTCGGTCGCCTTCGGCGTCGACGCGGACGGCCTGCTCGGGCTGGCGCGGGGGAGCGGGGTGACGCCGTTCATGGTGGTGCACGCGGCGGTGGCGGCGTTGCTGACCCGGCTGGGGTCGGGGACGGACATTCCGCTGGGTACGCCGGTGGCGGGCCGCCCGGACGAGGCATTGGCGGATTTGGTCGGATTTTTCGTGAACACGGTGGTGTTGCGGGCCGACACCGGCGGCGATCCGACCTTCCTGGAACTCCTGGAACGGGTCCGCGAGACCGACCTCGCCGCGCTGGAGCACGCCGACCTGCCCTTCGACCGGGTCGTCCGCGAGACCGCTCCGGCCCGGACGCTCGCCTGGCACCCGCTCTTCCAGGTCATGATCGCCCACCATGCGGCACAGCCGCCGCTCGAACCGCTGCCCGGCCTCGACGTCGAGCCCACCGGCGCGGGGACGGGCACGGCCAAGTTCGACCTGGCCGTCGCCGTGGGGGAGGACGGCTCCGGGGTGATCGAGTACCGGACCGACCTGTTCACCCGGCAGCGCGCCGAGGCGCTCGCCGACGCCCTGGCCACCCTCCTGACCAGCGCCACCGCCGACCCGTCCGCCCGCCTATCGGCCCTCCTGCCCGGCCCACCCGCCTTCCCCCGCCCCGACGCACTTGAGCCCGCCTTGGCCTGTCCGGACGCACTTGGGTCCGCCTTCGCGCGTCCCGACGCACTCGCGCCCGGCGGGCACGATGCGGCCGTGGCGGAACGGCTGGCCGGGCTGTTCGCCGAGGCGCTGGGCGGAGCCGTCCCGGACCACGAGGGGAACTTCTTCGAGCTCGGCGGCCACTCGCTGCTGGCCGCCAAGCTCGTCAACCGGATCCGCGCGGAACTCGGCACCCCGGTCTCGATCCGGGACCTGTTCGAGGCCCCCACCCCCGCCGGTCTGGCCACCAGGCTCGCCGCCCCCGGAGCCCGGGAAGGCGGGGCGCTCGACGCGCTGCTGCCGATCCGGACCGGCGGGGGCGGGCCGCCGCTGTTCTGCGTGCATCCGCTGTTCGGGCTGGCCTGGTGCTTCATGGGGCTGGCCGGGCTCATGGACGGCCCCGTCTACGGGGTGCAGGCACGCGGGCCGGCGGGGCCGTACCCGCTGCCCGGGACGCTTGAGGCCATGGCGGCCGACTACGTCGAGCGGATCCGCGAGGTCCAGCCCAGCGGTCCCTACCGCCTGATGGGCTGGTCGTTCGGCGGGGTGGTCGCCCACGCGATGGCCGCCGAGCTGGTACGGCGCGGCGAACACGTCGACCTCCTCGCCATGCTCGACTCCTACCCGCTGGGCCCTGGCGAAGAGCCGGAGACCGGCGACAATGAGCAGGACGCGCTGCGCTTCCTGCTGCGCGTCGCCGGACTGCCCGAGCCCGTCCGGCGCGTCGACCGGCGCGAGGTCGTCGCCACGCTCAGGAGGCGCGGCGGGCTGCTGGCGGAGCTGGACGAGGCCACGGTCGGCGCCATGATCGACGTCGCGGTGAACGCCGAGGACCTCATCAGACCGGGCGCGCACCCGGTGTTCGAGGGTGACCTGCTGTTCGTCACCGCGACCGCCGACAAGGCCGGTACCACGCTGGACGCCGCCCGCTGGCGCCCCTTCGTCACCGGCGCCATCGACGAGCACGAGATCGACTGCGAGCACTACGAACTGGCCGACCCGGAGCCCCTGGCCCGGATCGCCGCGATCATGAAGGAGAGACTGCGATGACCAACCCGTTCGAGGACGCCGACGGCGTGTACGTGGTCCTCGTCAACGACGAGAACCAGCACGCCCTGTGGCCGCAGCGCCTGCCCGCCCCCGCCGGGTGGACCCAGGCGTACGGCCCGGCGGGCCGCGACGCCTGCCTGGAGTACGTGGAGGAGTCCTGGAAGGACATGCGCCCGGCCAGCCTCATCCGCGCCATGGATTGACGTACCCGTCTGCCATCCTGTCCCGGTCGTTGAACGGAGAAAGGATGGCTGATGAGCGCTGACTGGTCGGGCATGGGATGGGACGCCTGGAGCGACCTGGGCACGGTTCGCGCCAGGTTAGCGGCGGGCGCGTCCCCGGACGCCGACGCTGACTATGGCCGGACGGCTCTGCAGGTCGCGGCCGAGGAGGGATCGACCGGCGTGGTCGCCGAACTGGCCGCCCGCTCCGCCGACGTGGACGCCGAGGTCGACGGCAGGACCGCGCTGTGGTCCGCGGTCTTCGCCGGCCGCGCGGACAACGCCCGTGTCCTCGCCGAGGCCGGGGCGAACCCGTGGCGGCCGATGATGAACGGCTGGCCGCCCGGCCGCCTCGCGCTGGCCGGGCCCACCCCCGACCTGTTCCCCAGGCCGGACGGCGAGCCGGGTCTCACCGACGAGGAGAGCGCCTTCGTCTCCAGGGCGCGCGGCCTGATCGCCGCCCTGGACGACATCACCGACGACGGTTACAGCGTCACGTGCGTCGCCGGGATCGACGCGGCGGAAGCCGTCCGCAGGCTGGGGGCCACGCCCGCCGCCGACGAGGAGATCGAAGACATCTACGAAGATCCCTTCGACGACATGGATGAGATCCTGAAGGTCCTTGGCGTGACCGACGTGCCCGGCGGCTGCGTCGTGGCCCAGCCGTGGGGGTACGGGGCCGGCATGCCAGGCGTCCAGAAGGCGCTGTCGGCCGGCACCCGCTGCTACGGCCTCTACGCCAACCCCAAGAGCGGCACCCAGGGCAGCGCCGCCGCTGACGGTGTCATCGTCGAGTGGGACACGCACCCGGGCGGGGGATACACCGACGAGTCGAAGTCGACGGAGGAGATTCTGCGGGCGTATCTGCTCCAGGATCACGCGGAAGCCGAACTCTGCTCCCGCGCGGGCCTGCTGCCGGCCGATTCGCGCTCGATCACCGGCACGCCCGACCTGTGGGTGAAGCTGCCGGACGGCGACCACTGGTCCTGATGCCGTCAGCCGCCGGCGGGCAGCGGGCGGGCGCGGCGCAGGGAGGGGATGGCCACGGCCAGCGTGACCACCCCGGCCACGCAGGCCAGCCCGCCGATCACCGCCGCGCCGCCCGGCGGTGCGAGGCGGGCCAGGCCGCCGGCGACCACGTTGCCCAGGGCCGGGCCGACGGTCGCCTCGGTCAGCCACAGGCTCGACACCCGCCCGAGCAGCCGGTCGGGCGTGCGTGACTGGATGAGCGCCCCGGCCAGCACCTCGGAGACCACCTGCCCGACCCCGGACAGCGCGAGGAACGCCAGCGCCATCGGCAGGCTCACCGGCAGCCACGCGCTGGCGCCGAACCCGGCCACCGCCAGCCCCCACAGCGCCACCGCGCCGATCAGCACCCGCCCGGGACGGCGTACCCGGCCGATCCAGCCGCTGGCCAGCGCCGCGAGCAGCGCTCCCGCCGCGGGGGCGCTGTAAAGCAGCCCGGCCGTGGCCGCGTCGCCGCCGTAGTGCGCCGCCACGAACGCGGGAAACAGCGCGTACGGCGTGGCCATCAGCGTCCCGCTGAGATCGAGCAGGATCACCCCGCCGATCACCGGATCACGCCGGGCGAAACGGATGCCTTCGGCGATCGAGCGCAGCGGATGGGCCTCGCCGCCGCCCCCGTCGGGCCGCAGCGGGCGCAGCATCCACAGCAGCACGGTCGTCACGACGGTGGTGGCGCAGGTGAGGGTGTAGCAGGCGCCGAACCCCGGCCCGGCGACCAGCAGCCCGCCCAGTGACGGCCCGGCGATGGTCCCGACCTGCGTGGTGATGGAGGTGAGCGCCTCGGCGGCGGCGAGCTTGTCCCGGCCGACGAGCGCGGGCACGGCCGCCATGAGGGCGGTCTCGCTGAGCCCGTCGGCCAGCCCGATCAGCCCGGCGCTCAGGTAGATCACCCCGAGCCGCGGCTCGGGCAGGAAGGCGTTGACCGCGAGCACCGCGAACCCCGCCGCCGCCCCCGCTCGCGAGCCCACGATGAGCAGCCGCCGGTCCATCCGGTCGGCGAGCACGCCCCCGGCGAGCGTGCCGGCGAGCAACGGCCCGCCCAGCGACAGGCTGATCAGGCTGACGTGGAGTGACGAACCGGTCATCGCGTACACCTGCATGGCCAGCGCCACACCGGTCACACCGATGCCGAGGAGGGAGACCATCCGGGCGGCGAAGACATAGCGGAAGTCGCGGCCGGTCCGTAGCGGAGTGATGTCGATGACCACGTGTCCCAGGCGCACGAGTCTCCCCAGACGGTCAAGATGACGTTAGATTACCCTAAAAAAGGGAAGCCTTACCTAACTTCTGAGAAGGGTAGTTTCATGGCATCCGGCATCACTCGTCGTCAGGCCCTCCGCGGCGGTTCCCTCCTCACGCTCGGAGCCCTCGCCGCCGCGTGCGGC
The DNA here is from genome assembly GCF_042740095.1 of Nonomuraea sp. NPDC059023. Lineage (NCBI taxonomy): Bacteria > Bacillati > Actinomycetota > Actinomycetes > Streptosporangiales > Streptosporangiaceae > Nonomuraea > Nonomuraea sp. NPDC059023. Next base: position 5,249 of record NZ_JBHYIO010000030.1, read on the forward strand.
ACCGACGGCCGCGGCGGCCCGCCTGCCGCTCCCGCCGGCGCGGCGTCCAAGGCGGCGAGTACGGCGGGGCCGTGGTCGTTCACCGACGACCGGGGCAAGAAGGCGGAGGCGCCCGCCGCCCCCAAGCGGATCGTCGCCTACGTGGGCGCGGCCGCGGCGCTGTGGGACTTCGGCGTCCCGTCGGTCGGCCTGTTCGGCTCCACCACGCTCAAGAACGGCTCCAAGGACCCGCTCGCCGGGGACGTCGACCTGGCCAAGGCCACCTCGATCGGCACCGGCTACGGCGAGTTCAACGTGGAGAAGTACGCCTCGCTCCAGCCCGAGCTGCTGGTGACCACCAAGTTCAACGACCTGGTCTGGTACGTGCCGGAGAAGCAGATGGGCGACATCGAGGCGCTGGCCCCGCTGGTCGCGATCGAGACCGTCAAGGGCACCGACCTGAAGAAGGTCCTGGGCCGCTTCGAGGAACTCGCCCTCTCGCTGGGCGCCGACCCCGCCGCGCCCGCCGTCGCCCAGGGCAAGAAGGCCTTCGACGAGGCCTCGCAGAAGGTGACCAAGACCGCGGAGAAGGGGCTGAAGGTCCTCGCGGTCGCCGGCGGCCCCGACCAGTTCTGGGTGGCCAGGGCCGGGGCCGGCGGCTACACCGACCTCACCTACCTGGCCTCCCTCGGCCTCGCCATGGAGAAGGGCGCCGGCGACGACCCGCTGTACGAGACGCTGAGCTGGGAGCAGGCGGCCAAGTACGAGGCCGACGTCGTCCTCTACGACGCGCGCAGCCAGTGGCTCACGCTGGAGGACATGAAGAAGAAGGCCACCTTCGCCCAGATCCCGGCGGTCAAGGCCGGCCAGGTGATCCCCTGGGTGGTGGAGACCCCCTACAGCTACCAGCGCCAGGCCGCCTGGCTGGACAAGCTGAACGAGCAGTTGTCGGCGTTCAAGCCCCTGTGACCTCAGGCGGTACGGCGGCGGCCCAGCATCCACAGCAGGTAGCCGCCGCCGATGGCGCCCGTGACCACCCCGGTCGGCAACTGGGCCTGGCCGAACAGCCGCTGAGCCGCCAGATCGCTGACCACCATCAGCAGCGCGCCCATCGCCGCGCTCGCCCAGATCGGCGGACCCACCACCCCGGTCAGCCGCCGGGCCAGCTGCGGCGCGGTCAACGCCACGAACAGGATCGGCCCGGCCGTCGCGATGGCCACGCAGGTCAGCGCGCTCGCGCAGGTCAGCGCCGCCAGCCGGGCCCGCTCGGCGCGCACGCCCAGCCCGACGGCGACCTCGTCGCCCATCTCCAGCAGCCGCAGCCGCGAGGACATGGCGGCCAGCACGGGCAGCAGCACCCCGCACGCGATCCAGATCGCCGCGACATGGCCCCAGCGGCTCCCGGCGACGCTGCCGACCAGCCAGGTGGCCGCCTGATTGGCCGACCAGAGATCGGCCCGGGTGATGAGGTAGGCGTTGACCGCGCCGAGCATCGCGGCCACGCACACCCCGACCAGCACGAACCGGGCGCCGCGCAGCCCGCCGCGGAAGGCCAGCAGGTAGACCGCCACCAGCGCGAGCGCCCCGCCCACGACCGCGGAACCGGCGATCGCCGCCGACCCGCCGCCGAGCACCAGGATGCCGAGCAGCGCGCCCGTCGCGGCGCCCCGGTCCAGGCCGATGATGTCCGGGCTGCCCAGCGCGTTGCGGGTCAGCGTCTGCAGGACGGCCCCGCCCACCGCCAGCGCCGCCCCGACCCCGAGCGCCACCAGCAGCCGGGGCAGCCGCAGCCGCATCACCACGAACTGCCCGGCCGCGCCGCCGTCGCCGGTCAGTGCCGCGATGACCTGCGCGGGTGAGAGCGGATAGTCGCCGCTGCCCAGGCTGACCACGCCGACCGCGAGCGTGACCACGACCAGCGCGCAGGTCACCACGGCCGCGCGCAGCGACAGCCGATACGACCAGCCGCCCGCGCGCATCCTGAACCGCTTGACCGGGCGTTCCGCCAGGGTTCTGGTCACAGCTCGCCCACCCGCCTCCTGCCGCGCAGCAGTGCGATCAGCACCGGGGCGCCGGCGAACGCCGTGATGATCCCGACCTCCAGCTCGGCCGGCCGTACGATGATCCGGCCGAGGACGTCGCAGGCCAGCAGCAGCGACGGCGCGATCACCATCGAGTACGGCAGCAGCCACCGCTGGTCGGGACCGATCAGCGCGCGCACGATGTGCGGCACCGCCAGCCCCAGGAAGAAGATCGGGCCCACCGCGGCGGTCGCGGCCCCGCACAGCAGTGTCACCGCGGCCACCGCCAGCAGGCGCGCCCGCCCGACGTGGACGCCGAGCGCGCGGGCCGCGTCCTCGCCCAGCGCCAGCGCGTTGAGCGCGGGCCCGAGCGCCAGCGCGAACACCGCCCCCGCCACCAGGAACATCCAGATCTGGCCCAGGGCGGCGGAGTCGACAGCGGCCAGCGAGCCCACCGACCAGAACCGGTAGCGGTGCAGCGTGTCGGAGTCGAGCAGCAGCACCGCCCAGACGATCGACAGGAGCGCGGCGTCGGCGGCGGTGCCGACCAGGGCCAGGCGGATCGGGGTGGCGCCGCCGTACCCGCGCGAACCCAGCGTGTACACCAGCACGGTGGCAGCCGCGGCGCCCGCGAAGGCGAACCACACCGAACCCCGCAGGTCGGTCAGCCCGAAGACGGCGAAGGCGAGTGCCACGCCCGTGGCCGCGCCCGCGTTGACGCCGAGGATGCCCGGGTCGGCGAGCGGGTTGCGGGTCAGGGACTGCATGATCGCGCCGGCCAGGCCGAGCGCCGCCCCCACCCCCAGGCCCACGAGCGTGCGCGGCACCCGCAACTCCCAGATCGCGGTCACCCCCTCCGCGCCCTCGCGGCGCAGCAGCGCGTCGAGGAGGGCGGAGGGGGAGAGCTCGGCCGAGCCCAGCGCGATGCTCGCCGCGCAGACGGCCGCCAGCACCGCCAGAGCGAGGGTGAGGTTGCGCGCGTGGGCGGTGCGGCCTTTCCTGACGGTGAGGGACGTCACGTCACCTTAGGTTAGCCAAGCCTTATCCCGATGGCGAGGGATCCGACAGGTGCGCTGCCTTGAGGCCGAGATGGACGACCAGGCGGTCGTCGCCGTCGTCCAGGTCGCGGTTGAGCGCGCGCTCGGCCTTGCCGAGCCGGTAGTAGAGCGTCTGGCGGTGCACGCCCAGCTCCGCCGCCGCCTTCTGGGCGTGCCCGCCCAGGTCGAGGTACGTCTCGACCGTGCGGGCCAGCTCCCCGTCGAGCCCCGCCACCTCCGCGGCCAGCTCCCGCAGGTCCGCCCGGCTCAGGCGGGCCAGCAGCCGGTGCACGCCCAGGTCCTCCCAGCGGGCGACCGGGGCGAAGCGGGTGAAGTGCTCGGCGATGCGCAGCGCCTGCTGGGCCTCCCGCCAGCTCTGCCAGGCGTCGGCCGGGTCCTGCCGGGGGGCGCCGATGCCGGCGGCGGTGCCGTACACACTCTGGAGGGTGTGCGCGACCTCGGCGGCCAGGTGCGCGGGGGACAGCAGCGCCACCGGCGAGCCCGCGAGGGCGAGCACGCCGCGCGGCAGGGTCCAGAGGGCGGCCACGCGGTCGGGCGACTCCCTGACGGCGAGCGCGGCCACCGGGCCCGGCATGCCGGTCGAGGCGGTGGCGCGCTCCTCGGGGTCGGCCGAGAGCAGGGCGCGCAGCCCGCGCCCGGCGTCCTGGCGGCTGCGCGCCTCGTGCGCCAGCGCGCTCGCGGCCCGCGCGACCAGGCCGCCGGCGCGGGCGAGCACCTCGTCGGAAAGGGCGCCGGAGTCGAGCAGCCAGAGGTAGCCGTAGGTCACCTCGCGATGGCGCAGCGGCCAGCAGATGCGCGCCTTCAGGTCGTGGTCGGCGGGGATGCGGACGGGGCCGTGCGCCTTGGCGATGCCGAAGCGCTCGAAGTAGTCGCGCACCTCGCCCGTGGCGCGGCGGCGCAGGATCGACTCCTGGCGGACCGCGTCGATCTCCCCGTGCTGCGCGTTGTAGGCCAGCAGGCGGAACGAACGGTCCTCCAGCGTCGCGGAAGCCCCGAGAACGCGGGCTATCTCGTCGACGGTCTCCTGGAGATCGGCGGTGTTGTGCATTTGTATGACAGCCTGCCACATCCCGCGTTACGGACGTCGATGGCTGCGGTCTGAACAGGAGTTTTAGGCTGGATGCATGCTCGGTCAACTGCTACTCGCCACGTCACGGAGCAGGCTCGTACGCCGCACCGTGTCCGGCTTCCCGCTCACCCGCAAGGTGGTCGACCGTTTCGTCGCAGGCGAGAGCGCCCACGAGGCGCGCGCGGCGATCGAGCGGCTGGTCGACGGCGGACTGACCGTCACCGTCGACCATCTCGGCGAGGAGACCCACGACGCGGGCGCCGCCGCGGCCACCGCCAAGGCCTACGTGACACTGCTGAACACACTGCGCCCGCTGGAGCTCGGCGAGCGCGCGGAGGTGTCGGTCAAGCTGTCGGCCGTCGGTCAGGAGCTCTCCGACGACCTGGCCCTGGAGCACGTGCGCGACATCTGCGCCGCCGCTGCCGCCAACGGCTCGGCCGTGACGCTCGACATGGAGGACCACACCACCGTCGACTCGACGCTGGGCATCCTGCGCAAGCTGCGCGAGGAGTACCCGTCGACCGGTGTCGCGATCCAGGCCTACCTGTTCCGCAGTGAGGACGACCTGCGCGAGCTCTCCACCGAGGGCTCGCGGGTACGGCTGGTCAAGGGCGCCTACAACGAGCCCGCCGCGGTCGCCCACCAGGGCAAGGCCGAGGTGGACAAGGCGTACGTGCGATGCCTGCGGATCCTCATGGCGGGGAAGGGATACCCCATGGTGGCGACGCACGACGACCGCCTGATCTCCATCACCGAGCTGCTGGCCGACCGCTTCGGCCGCGCCATCGGGGACTACGAGTACCAGATGCTCTACGGGATCAGGACCGACAGGCAGGAGGCCCTGGCCGGAGCGGGCCACACGGTCCGCGTCTACGTGCCCTACGGCGACGACTGGTACGGCTACTTCATGCGCCGTCTCGCCGAACGCCCCGCCAACGTCGCCTTCTTCCTTCGTGCCCTTGGAGGCAAGTAAATGGACGCCATCAGCAACGTTCCCGCTCCGGCCAACGAGCCGGTGTACGGCTACGCCCCGGGCAGCGCCGAGCGCACCGCCCTGGAGAACCGGATCAAGGAGCTGGCCGGCAGCTCCATCGACCTGCCCATGACCATCGACGGGAAGTCCCGCATGGGCGGCGGCGCGCCGATCGACGTGGTGCAGCCGCACAACAAGGCCTCCGTCCTGGGGCGTACCAACGACGCTACGGCCCAGGACGTGAAGGACGCGGTGGACGCGGCGCTGCGCGCCGCTCCCGCGTGGCGGGCGCTGTCGTTCGACGAGCGGGCGGCGGTCTTCCTCAAGGCGGCCGACCTGCTGGCCGGGCCGTGGCGGGCGACGCTCAACGCCGCGACCGTGCTCGGGCAGTCGAAGTCGGCGCAGCAGGCGGAGATCGACGCGGCCTGTGAGCTGATCGACTTCCTGCGCTTCAACGTGGCCTACGCCCGGCAGCTCTACGCCGACCAGCCCGTCTCCTCGCCCGGTGTCTGGAACCGGATGGAGTACCGGCCGCTGGAGGGCTTCGTTCTGGCGATCACGCCGTTCAACTTCACCGCCATCGCCGGAAATTTGCCGACTTCGGCCGCTCTGATGGGCAATGTCGTCGTCTGGAAGCCGTCGCCGACGCAGCAGTTCGCCGCGCACTTCACGATGAAGCTGCTGGAGGAGGCCGGTCTCCCGCCGGGCGTCATCAACCTCGTCACCGGCAACGGCGCCGCCGTCTCCGAGGCCGCCCTGACCCACCCCGCGCTCGCCGGCATCCACTTCACCGGCTCCACCGCGACCTTCCAGCACCTGTGGGCGACCGTCGGCGCCAACATCACCGGCTACCACGGCTACCCGCGCCTGGTCGGCGAGACCGGCGGCAAGGACTTCGTCCTGGCCCACCCCTCCGCCGACCCCGCCGTGCTCACCACCGCGCTGATCCGCGGCGCGTTCGAGTACCAGGGCCAGAAGTGCTCGGCCGCCTCGCGCACCTACATCCCGCGTTCGATCTGGAACCGCATCAAGGACGACCTGGTGGGCACCGCCGAGTCGCTGACCGTGGGCGACGTGGCCGCCGACCTGTCGACGTTCATGGGCGCCGTCATCGACGAGCGCGCCTTCGCCAAGCACAAGGCGGCGATCGACCGGGCCCGCTCCTCGGCCGGGATCGAGCTGCTGACCGGCTCCTACGACGACTCCACCGGATATTTCGTGAAGCCGACCATCCTGGTGTCGGACGACCCGTCCGACGAGATCTTCGTCAAGGAGTACTTCGGCCCGATCCTCGGCGTCCACGTCTACGACGACGCCGCCTACGACACCGTCCTCGACCAGATGGAGTCCGTCTCGCCGTACGCGCTGACCGGCTCGATCATCGCCCAGGACCGCTACGCCGTCGCCTCGGCCAGCGAGAAGCTCCGCTTCGCCGCCGGGAACTTCTACGTCAACGACAAGCCCACCGGCGCGGTCGTCGGGCAGCAGCCCTTCGGCGGCGCCCGCGCCTCGGGCACCAACGACAAGGCCGGCTCGATCTTCAACCTGATCCGCTGGGTGAACGCCCGCACGATCAAGGAGACCTTCGTCCCGCCGGTCGACCACCGCTATCCCCACATGGGCTGACCTGCCGGCCCATCGACGTACGCCCCCGGTTCCTGTGCTGCTCCGGGGGCGTACGCCGTTCTAGGCCCTTGACGCCTTCTCGTACCACTCGTGCAGCGGGGCCGGGTCCTCGGGCGGGAGCCAGCCGTTGACGATCGAGAGCAGGCGAAGGTAGCGGGTCCAGCGCGGGTCGCCGGCGGCCTCCATGAGCGGGTTGCCCGTCTCCACCAGTGCCTTGGCCTGCGGTGATGCCGGGTCGACTCCGGCCGCCATGGCCTGCCGTACCTGGGAGCGGATGATCACGACCGGACCGGGGCGGGGCACGGACGCGCCCGCTTCGTGGTGTTCGGCCAGAAAACGGACGGCGGCGCGGAAGCCGGGGTCCTGGGTGAGTTCGGCCAGTTCTACCCAGGCCTCGACCTGCTCGACGTCGGGGTCGTCCGGGAGTTCCGGGGTGAGGGAGCGGCGGACTCCGGCGTGGACGCCGGTGACCGTCGCGTCGAGGAAGTCGTCGATCAGCCGGCGGCGCTCGTCCTCGGAAAGTCTGGCAAGTTTGTGCATGATGTCCGTCTCCTCGGGGGTGGATCCACGCCTGGCGACCGCTCTCAGCACCGCGCGCCGCAGCCGCAGCGTGCGCATCTGGACCTCCAGCGCCTCGGCGTGCGCGGCGGCGACCTCGGGCAGCGACAGCTCCCGGTTCACGACCTTGCGGATCGTGGCCAGGTCGAGGCCGAGTTCGCGCAGCGTGCGCACGAGGTCCAGGCGGGCCAGGGCGTCGAGGTCGTAGAGCCGGTAACCGGCGTGGCTTCGCCCTGACGGCGGCACGATCCCCTTGTCGGAGTAGAACCGCACGGTCTTGACCGTCAGCCCGGTACGGCGCGCGAGGTCGCCGATCGTGTAGCCGTCCATGCCGTTCACCCTCGCGCCTCCCCTTGGTGGAGACTCAAGTTACCCTCGCCGCTATGACGAAAGTCCTGATCACCGGCATGTCCGGCACCGGCAAGTCCACCGCCCTGCGACTGCTGGGCGAGCGCGGCCACCGTACGGTCGACACCGACTACGGCCCGTGGAACCACTGGGTGACCGGCGAGGACGGCGAACGCGACTGGGTGTGGCGCGAGGACGCCATGGCGGAGCTGCTGGCCGGGCACCGCGAGGGCGCCCTGTTCGTGTCGGGTTGCACCTCCAACCAGGTCACCTTTTATCCGGACTTCGAGCACATCGTCCTGTTGAGCGCGCCCGCCGATGTCATTCTGGCCCGCGTCGCCGCGCGCACCGACAACCCGTACGGCAAGCGCCCCGGGGAACGCCAGGAGATCCTGGACAACCTGGCCATGATCGAACCGCTCCTCCGCACGGGCGCCACGCTGGAGATCGACACCCGGGCGCCGCTCGACGAGGTCGTCGGGCGGCTGGAGGCCCTCGCGAGGTGAAGTAAAGAAAACTAGACATGATGTCGAGTTTGCTTTACCTTGACGGCATGACGATGAAGGCAATCACCCACGACCGCTACGGCGACGCCGGCGTCCTGGGCCTGACGGAGCGGCCCCGCCCGGTGCCCGGCGACGGGGAGGTGCTGGTGCGGGTCAGGGCGGCCGGGGTCGACGCCGGGGTCGTCCATCTCATGAAGGGCGAGCCGTACCTCATCAGGCCGATGCTCGGACTGCGCGCGCCCAGGAACAAGGTGCGCGGCAGTGACCTCGCGGGCGTCGTCGAGGCGGTGGGGGCGGGGGTGAGCGGGTTCCGGGCCGGTGACGCGGTGTTCGGCGTCTGCGACGCGGCCTTCGCCGAGTACGCCGTCGCCCGGCAGGACAAGCTCGCCGCGAAACCCGGCGAGGTGGGGTTCGAGGAGGCGGCCGCCATCCCGTCCTCCGGGGTCACGGCGCTGCAGGCGGTGCGCGGACGGGTCACACCCGGGCAGAAGGTGCTCGTCATCGGAGCCGGGGGCGGGGTCGGCAGTTTCGCTGTCCAGCTCGCCAAGGATCTCGGGGCGGAGGTCACCGGGGTGTGCGGGGCGGACAAGGCCGGGCTGGTGCGGTCGCTGGGGGCCGCGCACGTCATCGACTACACCCGTCAGGACGTCACCGCCGGTTCGCTCCGTTACGACCTCATCGTGGACACGGCGGGCAACCGGCCGCTGTCGCGGCTGCGTCGCGTGCTGGCGCCGCGTGGCCACCTCGTCATCGTCGGCGGGGAGGGTGGCGGGCGGTGGCTGAGCGGGCTGCAGCGGCAGTTGCGGGCGGCGCTGCTGAACCTGGTCACCGGGCAGACCCTCCATGCCCTGTTCGCCGTCACCCGGGCCGAGGATCTGCGTGAGCTGGCCTCGCTGGCCGCCGCCGGACGGGTCGGGCCGGTGATCAGCCGCACGTACCCGCTGGAGGAGGCGGCCCTGGCGGTCGGGGAGGTGGCGGGCGGGCACGGGCGAGGCAAGATCGTCGTGACCATCGGCACCGCCTGACCAGCGGAGCCCCGGTAACCTTCCTGGCGGAACCCCCTTTCCCGCTGAGGAGAAACACCCGCCCATGGGCGCCAACCACTCCCACGGCCCCGCCGTACCCCCGTCGAAGAGAGCCGTGCTGGCGGCGCTCGCCGTGCTGGTTCCGCTGGCGGTCGCCACCGTCGCCGCGCTCGTGTGGTTGTGGCCCTCACCTCCCGAGGCGCCCGCCTCGCCGGACGGCGGCCTGGCCCGCTACACCGCCACCATCCAGGCCATCACCCTGACCCCGTGCCCGGAGGAACCGCCGGTCGACGGCGGTCAGAAGCTTCCCCCGCCCGACCCCGCCAGCTGCGGCGACGCCGTGGTCAAACTCACCAGCGGCCCCAGCCTCGGCAAGGAGACCAAGCTCCAGCTGCCCAGCGGGCCCGGCGCCCAGATCTTCCACGCCGGCGACGACGTCATCGTGGTCTACGCGCCCGAGCCCACGCTCGACGTGTCGCCGTACCGCCTGTCCGACCATGACCGTTCGACGCCGCTGTGGTTGTTCGGCGCCGCGTTCGCGCTGGCCGTCGTGGCGTTCGGCCGATGGCGGGGGCTGAGCGCGCTGTTCGGGCTGGGGGTGACGTTCGCGGTGCTCCTGCTGTTCGTACTGCCCGGCATCCTGGACGGCAAGCCGCCGCTGCTGGTGGCGATCGTGGGCTCTGCGGCCATCATGCTGACGGTGTTGTTCCTGACCCACGGCTTCTCCCTGCCGACCGCGATGGCCGTGCTGGGCACCCTGACCAGCCTGGTGATCACCGGCGCCCTGTCGTACGTCTCCCTCGACCTGGCCCACCTGGCCGGCATCACCGACGAGGCCGCCTTCAACCTCGCCATGAGCTACGACATCGACACCCAGGGCCTGCTGCTGGCCAGCATCATCATCGGCTCCCTGGGCGTCCTGGACGACGTCACCGTCACCCAGGCCGTGACCGTCGCCGAACTCTCCCAAGCCAACCCGGGCTACGGCTTCCGCCGCCTGTACCGCGCCGGCGGCCGGGTCGGCAGGGCCCACATCGCCTCGGTCATCAACACCATCATCCTGGCGTACGCCGGGGCGTCGCTGCCGCTGCTTCTCCTGATCAGCGTGGGACGGGAGCCGCTGGGCCAGGTCCTCACGAACCCGGTGATCGCGCAGGAGATCGTCCGCAGCGTGGTGGGCACGCTGGGCCTGATCTCGGCCGTCCCGATCACCACCGCGCTGGCCGCTCTGGTGGCCCGCCGTACCGCCGACCCCTCCCCGCCCCAGCCCCCACGCCGCGCCCGGCACGCCGCCCACCACCCTTAGGAGCCGCACCCGCACGATCGAGGCGTCGGCCTCTGCATTGGCATCTCCGCCTGACCGGCGTCTGCCTGGCGCGAACCGGACCTATGATCGGGCAGATGGAAGATCACGCGCCCCTGTTCCTGCTGGCGGGCGCGCCGGGCGCGGGCAAGACCACCCTGCTGCCCCACCTGCTGCGAGCGGGGGACGGCCTGGTCGTCATGGACATGGACGAACTGCTGGAGGACGGCGCGCTGATCGGCGTGCCCATCGCCGAGCCCGGGGCCGCACCGGTGTGGCCCGCCTACGACCGGATGTGGCGGCGCATCGTGACCATGGTCCGCCGGTCGGGGCACCCGGTGCTCCTGCTGTGCCCGATCCCGTCCCCCGACGAGCTCCCGCCCGGCGCGCGATGGGACGCTCCGCTGCACTGGGCCCTGCTGGACTGCCCCGACGAGGTACGGCACCGCCGCCTGCGGGCACGCTCATGGGACCGGGAGTGGACAGCGGACGCGATGGCGGACGCGGCGGCGGGCCGGGCGATGATGCCGCTGGTCTTCCAGTCAGAGGACGCCGCCGTGCTGGCCGCGAAGATCGTCGCCTGGACCCGCCACGAGACTCTTTCGTGATCGGCAAGAACTAGACCCAGTTCCCTGGGCGACCACAACGACGACGGGGGCCGCCCCCACCGGTCAGCTCCGCGCATGGTCGGGAAGCGCGTCAGGTTCTCGGGTCGCGTTCGGGTTGCCGGTGCGGAGGCCGTCGAGGGTCAGGGTGAGGAGGCGGTCGGCGCGGGCCGGGCCGGGGGCGGACTGGGCGATGCCGGCCGTCAGTTCGACCAGGTCGGTGAAGTCGACGTCGGGACGCAGGCAGCCCTCCCGCTGGGCGGGCAGCAGGAGGCGGTCGGCGGCGGCGCGGAGCATGGCCCAGCAGTCCACGCCGGCGGCCGTGGTGGGGAGCATCATGCGCGCGCCCAGGCCCTTGTCGGTCATGGCGTGGCGGGTCAGCAGGCGTAGCCAGGCGATGAGCGCCTCGCCCGGGGGCTTGGCCGCGGCCAGTTCCTCCGACTGCTCGCACAGCCTCGACAGGCGGCCCTTGAACACGGCCGCCAGCAGCGCGTCCCGCGTGGGGAAGTGCCGGTAGAGGGTGCCGGGACCGACGCCGGCGCGCCGGGCGATCTCGTTCAGGGAGGCGTCGGGACCCTCTTCGGCGACCACCGCGATGGCCGCCGCCACCAGCAGGTCGCGGTTACGGCGGGCGTCGGCGCGCAAGGTCACGGGCACCTCCGGGCGAGTTGAAAGCGGAGAACTTCTCCGATTATAGTCCCGCAGTATCCGGAGAGGTTCTCCGGATGGAAGGGAAGCATCATGACGGACCACGGCCTCGGCAGGATCGGCGTCTGGACCTTCGCCTTCGACGGGCACCCCGCGTCGGAGGTACGCGAGGCGGCGGCCGAGATCGAGGAACTGGGGTACGGGACGCTGTGGTTCGGCGAGGCGTTCGGGCGCGACTCGGTGAGCCAGTCGTGGCTGCTGCTGTCGGCCACGCGGCGGATGACGGTGGCCGCGGGGATCGCCAACATCGCGCTGCGCGACCCGATCTCGATGGCCGCCGCGGAGCGGGCGATCAACGAGGCGTACCCGGGCCGGTACGTGCTCGGCCTCGGCGGGCACCGGATCAGCGACGAGCCGATCAAGATGGACGGCTACTCCATCCCCAGCAAGGGCAGGGCGGTGGCCTCCATGAGCGCCTACCTGGACGCCATGGACGCGATCCCGCTGGTGTCGGCGGCCTCGCCGTACCCGCCGAGGAGGGTGCTGGCGGCGCTCGGGCCGAAGATGCTGGCGGTGGCGGCCGGGCGCACGCTGGGCGCGCACCCGTACTTCGTGCCGGTGGAGCACACCGCGCGCGCCCGGGAGGCCATGGGGCCGGACGCGCTGCTGGCGGTCGAGCAGGCCGTGGTGCTCGACACGAACGTGAGCCGGGCGCGCGAGGTGGCCAGGGAGCACGTCGGCTTCTACGCCGCCGCCGCCCCGCACCAGATCGCCAGCCTGCGGCGGCTGGGGTACGGCGAGGACGAGATCAGCCAGGTGGGGGACCGTCTGGTGGACGCGATCGTGGCCTACGGCGACATGGCGGCGATCGAGAAGCGGGTGCGCGAGCACGTCGACGCCGGGGCGGACCATGTGTGCCTGCAGGTGCTCACCGCCCGTCCCGGCGAGATGCCGCGTGCCGAGTGGCGGGAACTGGCCGCGCTCTCCTAGGAGAACGGCGTCTTGGGGCGGTCCTGGAGCACCTCGTCCACGTAGATGTCGAGCTTCTCGTTGTAGAAGGAGATCAGGCCGGCGACCCGTTCGCTCTCCGGCAGCGGAGTCCGGTAGGACCAGGCCAGGTCCTTGCTCCCGTTGACCGTCCAGTACTCGGCCGTGCCCTTGTACGGGCAGCTCGTGGCCGAGTCCGTGTGTTCCAGCAGGTCGAGGCGGACGTCGGTCTTGGGCAGGTAGTAGCGGGCGGGCAGCCCGGTCTCGAACAGGATCATGGCGTGGGTGGAGTCGGCCACCGTGACGCCGTCCACCTCGACCCTGATCCGGCGGGAACTGGGCAGGATGTCCACGCGGGTGTACGGGTCGCGCGGGTGCACGTACACCTCCTCGTCCTCTTCGAACCAGGCGTCCATGGAGTCCCAGTCGAGGCGCACGTGCCCGCGCAGTTCCTCGATGGGCGAGTCCGGATAGGTGAGGGCGGCGTTCTCGGCGACCTTGCCCCCGGCGCTCACCGCGTGCACGACCGCCTCGCCCCGGCTCGGCGACCGGCTGGTGGCCCCGCTCGCCTTGAGCGCCCCGGAGGCCACGTCGTCGAGCGGCAGATAGTACGTCGGGTAGTGCGGGCTCTCCCAGACCAGCAGGGCCCTGGTGGTGTCGGCGACCAGTTGCCCACCGAGGTAGGCGCGTACCCGCTTGGCCGTCGGCTCGACTCTCAACCGGCTCTTCATAGCTGCGGCAACCGTACGCACCGCCCCGCTATTCCGGCCGATCACAGACCGAACGCGGTCAGGGTGGCCAGGGTGGTGGTCAGGCCGATGGCGGCGCCGGCGCCCACCTGGGCGGGGGTGTGGTGGGTCAGGCGTACCCTCGCCCAGCACACCAGCGCCACCACCGCGCCCCCGATCAGCACGGTCGGTACGGCGGGCAGGACGTAGGCCATGACGACCACGGTGCCCGCGCACACGGCGGCGTGGAAGGAGATCTTCCAGCGCAGCGTGATCGGGACCGTCACCGCCAGCGCGGCCAGCATCGCGGTGACGGTCGCGACCAGCAGGGTCGGGGCGCCCAGGGCGACGAGGAGGATCAGCGCGGCGGCCACCGCCGCCACGGCGCTGAGCAGCGGCCCGGTACGGCGGGCCCGATCGACGATGTGGTGGGAGTCCAGGCGGCCCGATCGTACGCCCGCGGCGATCACCGCCGCCGGGACGCCGCCGCACAGGGCCGCGGCGAGCACACCCCACGCGGCTCCCTCCCAGCCCGAGGAGACCAGGCCCACCAGCGGCGGCATCGCGATGACCAGGACCTGCGGCGCGAGCAGGTCGGTCACCTTCCGGGCGACGAGATCGGCCGTCATGCCAGTGATCATGACATGACGGCCGAATCGGTCTTCGGGCGGGGCCGGGGGGTTTCTGGAGACTTGGGGAAACCGATGCCGAGTGCGCAGCACAAAAGCTCATGAATTCCGCCCAGTGGTATAAAGAGCCGTGGCCGAGATCCCCCTGCTGCAGGCGTTCGCCGAGGTCGGCTACCAGGTGGCGGGCGGAGGCGGCGCCCACGGGGCCATGGCCGCGCTGCGCCGGGTCGTCCCCGTCGACGCCTACGAGTTCGTGGCCTACGACCCCGACACCGGACGCCACCGCAGCGTCGTCTCCAGCGGCCACGAGCGCATCGACGGCGACGCCGCCGAGGAGTGCGCCGCCCTCGACGCCTACAAACGCGCGATGGCCGCCCGCGCCCCGCTGGCCATGCCGGATCCGGGCACCCGCCGCTACTTCCGCCGCCACCTGGAGCCCTACGGCTGGCGCGCGGGCCTGACCGCGCCGCTGTTCCTGGCCGAGGGCCGCTACACCGGCCTGCTCCACCTGGCCTACCGCCAGGCGCCGCCCGAGGCCGCGGGCACGCTGGTCGAGGCGGCGGCGCCGACGCTGGCCCACGTCACGGACCTGTCGCGGTGCGTGGTCACGCCCACCGCGCCGCCCGCGGGCTACCGCGCCGTCGCCTTCGACCGGGCAGGGGTACGGCGGGCCGTACCGGGAACCGAGCCCTCGCCCGCCCTGTACGGCGAGCCCGGCCTGGCCGCCTTCGCCCGCGCCTTCATCGACTCGCGCGAGCTGAGCAGGCGCGGCCTGTGGCTGGACGCGGCCGGCCAGTGGCGCGACGTGCGCGTGATCAGGGCGGGGGTCGGCTTCCAGGGTTCCTTGCAGGGGGCGGTGGTCGCCGAGCGGCCGTGCGGCCTGCCGTACGAGCTGACCGGGCGTGAGGTGGACGTGCTGACCCGCGTGGCCGCGGGGGACTCCAACCCGCAGATCGCCGCGGCGCTGGTGCTCAGCGTGCGGACGGTCACCACGCACCTGGAGCACATCTTCACCAAGCTCGGCTGCGACAGCCGCACCCGGCTGACGACCAAGGCGCTGGCCGAGGGGTTGTGCCGGTTAGACCTGTAGCGCCCAGACCGCGGGGACGGTGACCTGCAGCAGTTCGAACCAGACGCAGTTGGCCCCGTTGGAACGTTCGAACCCCCAGCGGTGGCTGAGCGCCTCCAGCAGCGGCAGGCCCCGCCCGCTGGTGGTCAGCCCACCGGCGCGGCAGGCGCACGGCGGCGCGTCGGAGCCGGCGTCCTCGACGCACACCCGCACCAGGTCGCCGGTGGCCCGCACGCTGACGGTGAACGTGCCCCCGGCGCCCGACTGGGTGTGCAGGACGGCGTTGGTGGCCAGTTCGCTGGTGAGCAGCACGGCCTCGTCGTGTAAAGGGTGATCGCGCCCGATCGCGCTGGTCACGGCGTTCCTGGCCCGTGCGACCTGGGCCGGCGCCCCCGGTAGCCGGACGACCAACTGGCTGTGAAAGTCCGGCGCTGCCATGGCGACCTCCCCGAATTCGCTGACGTCATGAGACGCGCGAGGAGGGGGTCGCAGATTATCGCGAAAAGGTAGGAATGCCCTTTCCCATGGTCGCCTGCGCGGCCGTTTGCCATGACCAAGTACGCTGCGATCGACGAGTCCGCCGACGGAGGAGAGCACGGGTGAGCAGCCTCGAGGCCGTGTGGGTGCGACCCTACGACCAGCCGGGCGCGGCGTACGTGACCGGTGTGTTCGACATCCTGCACGTCGGCCACGTGCGCTATCTCGACGCCGTGGCCGCCCGCGGGCTGCCGCTGGTGGTCGGCGTCGAGGACGATCCCCGCGTACGCGCGTGGAAGGGACCCACGCGCCCGGTCAACCCCGCCGCCGAGCGGGCCGAGGTGCTGGCCGCGCTGCGCTGCGTGAGCGGCGTGTTCGTGGTGACCGGCCCGCCGGAGGCCCACGGCCCCGAGGACTACATCGACCTCATGGCGCCCATGCGCCCCGGCGCGCTGGCCCACACCGCGGGCGACCCGCACGCGGGCGGCCGGTGCGCGGCCGCGGCGCTGCTTGGCGCCGAGTGCTGGGAGCTGGAGGCCATCCCCGGCCGCTCCACCACCCGGATCGTGAATGCGGCACAGGGACGCTGATGCTACGGTGACCCTCATGCAGCGCGTTCACGTCACGACGACGCCGGACCCCGTCCCGGCGCGCTGATTCCTGCTCTCCGGGCGAACGCCCGGAGACGCGCTCGAAGGTCGTTCGCCCCCTTTCCACTCAGGGGAACCACCATGAACGATCACCGCAAGCTCGGCCGCGAACTCGCCATCTTCGGCACCGACCCGCTCATCGGCTCGGGACTGCCCTACCTGCTGCCCGCGGGCGCCGCCGTCCGCAAGGCCGTCGAGGACTACGTCCACGAGCTCGAACGCCGCAACGGCTACCAGCACGTCAACTCGCCCGTCCTCGGCAAACAGGAGCTCTACGAGCTGTCGGGCCACTGGTCGCACTACAGCGAGGACATGTTCCCGCCGATGGAGGTGGGCGGCGAGCGCTTCGTGCTGCGGCCGAGCCTGTGCCCCCACCACGCGCTCATCTACCGCTCGCGCCGGCGCAGCCATCGCGAGCTGCCGCTGCGCCTGGCCGAGCTGGGCGGGCAGTACCGCTCGGAGATGTCCGGCGTGCTCGGCGGCCTGAACCGGGTGCGCTCGATCCAGCTCAACGACGGCCACGTGTTCTGCCCGCCCGAGCGGGCCGCCGCCGAGGTGTCGGCCGCGCTCGACCTCATCGAGGCCGCCCACGCCCAGCTCGGCATCAAGGCCGCCCGCTACCGGCTGTCGCTGGGCGGCGCGTCGGGCAAGTTCGTCGACGACCCCGCGCTGTGGGCGAGCTCGGAACGGGTGCTGCGCGAGGTGCTGCACGCGCGCGGCCGGTCCTATGACGAGGAGTACGGCGAGGCCGCCTTCTACGGCCCGAAAATCGACATCCAGATAGCCGACCCGGCGGGCCGCGAGTCGACCCTGTCCACCGTCCAGGTCGACCTCTACATGCCCGAGCGCTTCGAGCTGTCCTACGTGGGCGGCGAGCGCCCCGCCATGGTGCACCGCAGCGTCGTCGGCGGCATCGAACGGCTGCTGTCGCACCTGGTCGAGGCGCACGGCGGCGCGCTGCCCGCCTGGCTGGCACCGGTGCAGGCGATGGTGGTGCCGCTGTCGGAGGCGGAGCTTCCCGCCGCCCACGACCTGCTGCGGCGCTGCGTCGAGGCGGGCCTGCGGGCCGAGCTGGCCCACCCGGACCGCGGCAGCCTCGGGGCCAGGATCCGGGCGCATCGGCTGGTGCCGTACCAGCTGGTGGTGGGGCCGCGCGAGGCGGCGGAGGGATCGTGCGCGGTGCGACGGCGCGACGGCGGTCAGGAGGGAAACGTACCCGTCGCCGAGCTTGCCGCGCGTTCCCGCCCGATTTTCTGACCGCTGAATTATCGTCGAGAAATCAATGAGATAACGGACCCTTCCCAGGGACCTAAACAGGCTCGTAAAGTCCCCCCAACGCCATGTCGGGGAGGCAAGAACGTGACCGAAGTAAGTGACAAGCGTGCCGCCGAGTTGGTCTCGGCCGCGGAGGGGGAACGTCCGGCCCGTGAATTGTCCGGGCCGTTACGGCTCGGCGTCTGGATCATCGGCGGCCTCCTGTCGGCCTACTCCCTCGTCGTGGTCTTCCAGCCGGTGGAGCCGGTGCAGCACCGGATGACGTTCCTGGCCGTGGCGCTGCCGCTGGTCTTCCTGCGTTACCGCTCCGGCCTGGTCTCCCTGGTGCGGCGCCTGCGCGGGCAGGAGCCTCCTGAGCAGCAGCGCGGCGAGGCGCCCACGATCATCGACTGGGTGCTCGCGGCGCTGTCGCTCGGCGTCCTGCTCTACCCGCTGCTCGACATCGACGCCTTCCGTGACCGCGGCTCCAGTTCCAACCTCAGCACCTGGGACATCATCGGCGGGCTGGGCCTAACCGTGCTGCTCCTGGAAGCGGTACGCCGCACGGTCGGCAGCGCGCTCAGCATCATTTGCGGAATTTTCCTGGTATACGCCTACCTCGGAAACTATTTGCCGGTCAGCTGGCCGATCGGGCACCGCGGATTCGACCTCGGCCAGATCATCTCCCAGCTCTACACCGGCACAGAAGGATTCTTCGGCGTCCCGATGCAGGTGGCGGCCAGCTACATCATCCTTTTCACGATCTACGGCGCGGTCCTCGACTACTCCGGCGCCAGCAAGTTCTTCATCGACCTGAGCTTCGCCGCCTTCCGCAAGTCACGTGCCGCCCCCGGCCGTACCGTCACCACCGCGGGATTCCTGCTCGGCACCGTCTCCGGCTCCGGCACCGCCACCACCGTCAGCCTCGGCAGCGTGGCCTGGCCGGTGCTCAAGCGGGCCGGCTACCCCCGCGAGGCCGCGGGCGGCATCCTGGCCGCCAGCGGCATCGGCGCGATCCTGTCGCCGCCCACGCTGGGCGCGGCGGCCTTCATCATCGCAGAGCAGCTCGGAGTCAGCTACCTGACGGTGCTGCTCTACGCGACGATCCCCACGATCCTGTACTACCTCGGCATCTTCCTGGCCATCGAGATCGACTCGCGGCGGTTCGGCACCCACGCCGTCGAGGTGGACGCGCCCAAGGCCGGCAAGCTCATGCTGCGCTTCGGCTACCACTTCAGCTCGCTCATCCTCATCATCGTGCTGATGGCGCTGGACCGCTCGGCCTTCCAGTCGGTCGTCATCGCCACCTTCGTCGCCTTCGCGCTGTCCTTCCTCGACCCCGCCCACCGCATGGGGCCCAAGCGCGTCGGGCAGGCGCTGGCCAAGGGCACGCTGGAGGTGCTGCCGGTCACCGCGGTCTGCGCGGCGGCGGGCATCATCGTCGGCGTCATCACCCAGACCGGGCTCGGGCTCAACCTCAGCTCGATCATCGTGGACGTGGCCGCGGGCAACCTGATCTTCACCACGATCATGGCGGGCCTGGCGGTCATGCTGCTGGGCCTGGCGGTGCCGGTGACCGCGAGCTACATCATCGCCGCGGTCATCATCGCCCCCGCGCTCATGACGCTCGGCGTCGACAAGGCCGAGGCGTACATGTTCATCTTCTACTACGCGGTGCTGTCGGAGGTGAGCCCGCCCACGGCGCTGTCGGCCGTCGCGGCGGCGGCCATCACCGGCGGCAACACCTATCGGACGATGATGATGACCTGGCGGTACACGCTGCCCGCCTTCCTGGTGCCGTTCGCCTTCGTGCTCACACCGAACGGGCAGGCGCTGCTGGCCCAGGGGCCGATCGGGACCATCCTGGCGCTGACCGCCGTCTCCGGGGTCGCCGTCCTGGCGCTGGCGATGGCCACCGGCGGCTTCACCGGATGGCCCGAGCGCGTGATCGCGGCGGGCGCCGGAATCCTGCTGCTCTTCCTCGAACCTGTCCCGATCGTCGCCGGATTCGCGGTTCTGGCCGTGGCGACAGCCGTACATCTCATTCGAAAAAGGAGAACACCAGCGTGAAACGTGTGCTCATCACCCTGGCGGCGGCTGTCGTGGCGCTCGCCGCGGCCGCGGGCTGCGGCGGCGGCAACAGGTTGTCCATCGCCACCGGCGGCACCACGGGCGTCTACTACGTCTACGGCGGCGGCCTGGCCAAGCAGATCCAGGCCAACGTCGCCAACACCCAGGCCACGGCCTCGGTCACCTCGGCCTCGGTGGAGAACATCAAGCTGCTGGCCACCGGCAAGGCCGACATCGGCTTCTCCCAGACCGA
The DNA here is from genome assembly GCF_042740095.1 of Nonomuraea sp. NPDC059023. Taxonomy (NCBI): domain Bacteria; kingdom Bacillati; phylum Actinomycetota; class Actinomycetes; order Streptosporangiales; family Streptosporangiaceae; genus Nonomuraea; species Nonomuraea sp. NPDC059023. The sequence goes on from NZ_JBHYIO010000030.1 coordinate 25,085, forward strand.
CACCGCGGCCGACGCGGTCAACGGCGTCGGCTCGTTCACCGAGAAGCAGCCGATCCAGGCGATCGCCCGCATCTACGACAACTACGCGCAGGTCGTCGTCGCACCCGGCGTGGCCGCCACCAAGGTCGCCGACCTGAAGGGCAAGCGCGTCTCGCTCGGCCCGCCCAACTCCGGCACCCAGGTGATGGCCCGCCGCATGATGGAGGCGGCCGGGCTCAACCCCGACAGCGACGTCACCAAGTCGCAGCTGTCGATCAACGAGTCGGTGCAGGCGGTCAAGGACGGCACCATCGACGCCTTCTTCTGGGTCGGCGGCGTGCCCACCGCCGGAATCGTGGACCTGGCCAACAGCAAGCCGGACATGAAGATGCTCGACACCAGTGACGTGCTGGGCGGCATGCAGACCAAGTTCGGCAAGCAGTACGTGACGCTCGACGTGGACCTGGCGGGCTCCTACAAGCTCACCGGCGCGATCAAGACGATGGCCGTCGGCAACGTGCTGCTCGTGCCGGACAAGATGGACGAGCAGCTCGCCTACGACATCACCAAGACCCTGTTCGAGAAGAAGGCCGAGCTGGTCAAGGTGCACTCGGAGGCGAACAAGCTCGACCCCAAGCTCGGCCAGCAGGTCGAGCCGGTCGTGCTGCACCCCGGCGCGGCCCGCTACTTCAAGGAGACCCAGGGCTGATCAGGCTCCTGCTCGCGCTGCTCGCGGCCCTGGCGCTCGGTTCGGGCGCCGCCGCGGGCGGCCCCGCCGTCCACGGCCTGGCCCTGGGCCGGGGCGGCTTCGCCCTGACGTACGTGCACTCCGTGTACCACGCGCCCGCCGCGGAGATCTTCTCCGTGGCGGGCCGCCGTTTCACCATGCGCGCGGTGATCTCCGAGAGCGCCGGCGTGCTCGACTACTACGCCCTCGACGGCACCCGCTCGCGTACCGAGGGCGGCCTGTGGGTGCTGCGCCTGGCGGCGCCGGTCACCTACGACGGCCTGGACCTGATCGCCAGCCCCGTCGGCCGCCGCACGCTGGTGGCGGGCGGCCGCTGCCTGCCGCTCTACCCCGCCTCCGGCTCCACCCGGGTACGGCTGGCCGTCGGCGCCACCCCGCCGGGCGGCCCCGCCGCGGCCCCGTGCTACAACCAGTCCTTCTTCTTGAAGACGGTGTACAGAGCCACCGAGGCCCCCGCCACGACCATGGTCGACATCCAGAAGCCCCACGGCCGGCCCTCGCCCGGATAGGGCACGTTCTGCCCGTAGAAGCCGGTGATCGCGGTCGGGACCGCGATGATCGCCGCCCACCCGGTCAGCCGCTTCATGATCTCGTTGAGCTTGAAGCCCTGCTGGGCCAGGTGGGTCTCGCGCAGGTTGCTGATCAGCTCGCGCAGCGAGTCGACCCAGTCGGTCACGCGCAGCACGTGGTCGTAGACGTCCTGGTAGTAGGGGCCCATCTCGGCGTTGACCAGGACCTGCCGGTCGCGGCGCACCAGCGTCGAGAGCACCTCGCGCATGGGCAGCGTGACCTTGCGGAAGCGCACCATGTTCTTGCGCAGCCGGAACGTACGCCGCTGCAGCTCCCGGTTGTTGCCGCTCTCGCCGAACAGCGCGTCCTCCAGTTCCTCGACCTGGCCGTCGAGCGTCTGCACCAGCTCGAACTGCCCGTCCACGACGTAGTCGAGCAGCCCGTGCAGCAGGAAGGCCACGCCGTGGCGGGCGGTGTGCTCCCCGCTGGCGTCCCAGCGGGCGACCACCCCGTCGATGTCGAAGCGGTCGTTCTCCCGTACGGTCACCAGCGCGTTCTTCGTCACGAAGACGTTGATCTCCACCGGGTCGAGATCGCCCTCGTCGTCCAGGTAGATCCCGTACACGGTGATGAACAGGTGGCTGTCGTAGACGTCGAGCTTGGGCCGCTGGTGGTCGTTGAGCACGTCCTCCACGGCCAGCTCGTGCAGACCCAGTTCCTCGCTGATGACGCCGAGCTGGCCGGGGGTGGGGGAGCACAGGTCGAACCAGACCACGCAGTCGTCGTCGCAGACGTACTCGGAGACGTCGGCGATGGGGAAACCCTTCTTCACGACGACGCCGTCTTTATACAACCGGGTGCGCATTTACCGCATTATGGCCTATCGCTTAGCGGGCGCTGTTCCGGAACGGCTCCGCGGGCCTGCCCAGATTCGGCGTTCCCAGCAGTTTCCCGGACGAGAGCGCGTAGATGCCGTCGTTGGTGAACACCCACACGATCTTCCTGTCCCATTCGGTGTAGACGGCGTGGGTCTGGTTGCCGAGCGCGTAGTCGGGGACGGCGGCGCTGTATCCCGCGGGCACGAACTGGGCGGCGATCTTCGGCCGGCGCAGGTCACGGGTGTCGAAGAACTGCACGCCCGCGTTGTAGAAGGCGTAGGCGAGCAGGCCCTGGGCCGGGTCGCCGGGCGAGGTGTAGGAGCCGGAGCGCTTGGGGCCGAAGCTGCCGCCGCGCTGGCAGTAGTCGCCGAACCGGGCGCCCGGCGCGGGCTTCGGCCGGGGCAGCGCGCCGACGATCCTGGGCTTGGCGGGGTCGCGGGCGTCGACCTGGAAGACGTCCTTGTAGGGCTCGTGGCAGTCCTCGCCGAGCGGGTAGCCGGAGACGTAGACCATGCCGGTCTTCTCGTACTGGGAGACGTCCACGTTGTCGGCTTCGGTGCCGCCGGAGGAGACGGGGAGGTCCAGGTGCGCGATCTCCCGCATCTTGGACGGATCCGAAATATCGAGAATCGACAGGCCGTAGCCGCCCATGGCGGCGAAGCCGTACTTTCCGGCGACGAAGAACGGCATCCGGGCGCCCATCCACGACGTGCGGTTGCCGCAGCGCGGGTTCTTGGCGTAGGCGGCCTCCTCGCCCGCCACCTGGCCCTTGCGGTGCCACTCGCCGACCAGGCGCGGCCTGGTCAGATCGGACATGTCGTAGGCCTGGTAGCCGGGGGAGTAGAGGTAGGTGGGGACCTCGGTGTTGCTCCAGCTGTCCAGCGGCGCGACCGCGACGTACATGTACTTTCCGCCGGTCCAGTAGGGCACGTCGAGGGAGCCGGAGCCCTGCTGCACGCCCGGCTCCGGGCCGCTCAGCGTCGGGTCGGTGGTGACCGTGGACAGCAGCGTCCAGTCCTTCCTGCGCGGGCCGTCCAGGCGGTAGACCTTGAAGCCCTTGAACGTCGTCTGGGCGCGCAGCTTCGCCACGCCCTCCGGGTTGCCGAACTTCGACCGTTCCGGGCTGTCGCCGAGCTCCTCGACCTGCCGCTTCTGCTCGAACGACTGGATCATCACGTAGTGGCCGTCGCGCCACTGGATGGTGGCCGCGCCCCAGTAGTCGGCCTGCTTCCAGTCCTTGCCGGTGAGCCGCTCGACGATCTTCACCTTGCGTACGTCGGTGACGTCGTAGACCCGGGCCTCGGTGCGGTCGTACTGGAACAGGTAGCGGCGCCCGCCGAAGTCGACCACGTTCTGCCAGGTGTGGAAGTAGTCGGGGGTGAAGTCGGGGCCGCGGTAGGCCGCCTCGACCTTGATCGGGCCCTCGGTGTAGGAGCGGGGGTCGTAGCCCTTGGTCTTCGGGAACAGGTCCTTCGCCCCGCCGGGGAAGGAGTAGCGCTCCTCGCCCGGCGGGGTCAGGTCGGGGTGGCGGAAGGAGCCGTCGAGCTGCATGCCGTACGTGCCGGGGCCCGGGTCGTCGGGGCGGCGGTCACCGCAGACGGTGGGGACGCCGTCGCCGGCGGCCCGCGCGCTGGTCTTCGCGGTGGCCTGCGCGGTGGCCGGGGGGACTGTCAGCAGGCCGGCCACGCTCGCCGTGGCGAGGGCGCGGTGGAGGAGTCGGCGCATCGGGGGGTGCCTTTCGTGGGGGATGCGCCAAGAGTGCCGATCGCCGCTCATGTTCCCAAGAGCCGGTTCCACCGCGCGGAACCGGCCACGCGGCGTGGGTCAGGTGACGGCCAGGCGGACCGCGTACCTGTCCTCGCGCCACAGATCCTTCTCCAGTACCTCGGCCACGGTCTGGGCGGCGTTCCAGACGTCCACGTAGCGGGTGTAGAGGGGGGCGAAGCCGAAGCGCAGGATGTCGGGGGCGCGGAAGTCGCCGTGCACGCCGTGGTCGATGAGCGCGCGCATCACCGGGTAGCCGTCGTGGTGGTAGAAGCTCACCTGGCTGCCGCGGCGCTCGGGGTCGCGCGGGGAGGCCAGCTCCAGCCGGTCGCCGACCAGGTCGATGAAGAGCGAGGTCAGCGCCATGCTCTTGGCGCGGACCTGGTCGAGGTCGACCCGCTCCCACATGTCCAGCGCCGCCTCCAGCGCCGCGAACGACAGCACGTGCGGGGTGCTGACCGTGAAGCGCCGGATGCCGTCGGCCCGGCGGAAGCCGGGTTCGAAGGCGAACGGCTCGGCGTGGCCGTACCAGCCGGACAGGACGTTCTCGGCGGCGGCCTGGTGGCGGGGATGGACGCGCAGGAAGGCGGGGGCGCCGGGGCCGCCGTTGAGGTACTTGTAGGTGCAGCCGACGGCGAAGTCGGCGGCCGAGACGTCCACGCGCAGCGCGCCGACGCTGTGGCAGACGTCCCAGATCATCAGCGCGCCCGCCTCCTGGACGCGGGCGGTGACCTCGGGCACGTCGTAGCGGGCGCCGGTGCGGTAGTCCACCTCCGACAGCAGGACACAGGCGGCGTCGTCGAAGCGGCCCTCGCCGATGTCGCGCAGCTCGCCGAGGCCCTCGATCATGTAGTTGTCGGTGGGGAAGTTGCCACGGTCCACGACGATCACGTCACGGCCGGGGCGCAGGCGCATGGCGGCGTTGACGGCCTGGTAGACGGCGATCGAGGTGGTGTTGCCGGCCACGACCTCGCCGGGTCCGGCGCCGATCAGCGGGGCCAGGCGGTCGCCGGTGGTCAGCGGCTGGGCGTACCAGCCCGCCTCGTTCCAGCCGCCGACGAGGTGGCGGCCCCACTCGTCCTCGACGGCCTGCCGTACGCGCTCGGCGGCGGTACGCGGCGGCGCGCCCAGCGAGTTGCCGACCAGGTAGATCTCGTCCTCCGGCAGCACGAACTCGTCCCGGAACGCGCGCAGCGGGTCTTCTTGGTCCATGGCCAGGCAGGCCAGGCGATCAACCACTGGTCAGCTCCTCAATAAATGCACATTTAACGCCTATGTTGGTATAGAACCCCTGCTGGGGGATAGACAAGAATGCGTTCCGTGACACGGAACCCGGACCGTCTCTCGATGCTGGAGAAATCCTGGCTCGTGCTGGACGCCTTCCGCCCCACCGGCGGCCCGCTGCGCCTCATCGAGGTCGCCGAGCGCTGCCAGCTCCCCAAGACCACCGCCTACCGGCTCCTCACCGACCTGACCGCCATCGGCGCCGTCGAGCGCCGCGAGCGCGGCTACGTCCTGGGGCGGCGGCTGTTCGAGCTGGGCAGCACGGTTCCGCTGGAGCGCGACCTGCGGCACGCGGCGCTGCCGTTCATGCACGACCTGTACGAAGCCACGCGCGAGACCATCCACCTCGGCGTCCGCGACGGCCTCGACGTCGTCTACGTCGAGAAGCTGCGGGCGCACGAGTCGCTCGCGCTGCCCTCGCGCGTCGGCGGTCGGCTGCCCCTGAACTGCACCGGAGTGGGCAAGGCGCTGCTGGCCTACTCCTCGCCCGGCCTCATCGACGAGGTGCTCGCCCGTCCTCTGCGCCGGCTCACCGCGCACTCCATCGTGGACGCCAAACGGCTGGAGGAGGCGATCGGCCAGATCCAGGTGGCGGGGCTGGCCTATGAGCGGGAGGAGGCGCAGATCGGCGGCGCCTGCATCGCCGCGCCCATCTTCCGCGAGGGCACGGTCGTGGCCGCGCTCTCGGTGTCGGTCCCGCTGTCGCGCTTCCACCCGACCCGCCTGGCCCCCGCCGTCAAGACCGCCGCCCTGGGCGTCTCCCGCGCCCTGACCCGCTCCACCCTCCGCTGAAGACCCTCACCGAAGACCCTCGCCGGAACCCCGCTGGAAACCCCGCTGGAAACCCCGCTGAAGAGCCCCGCCGAAGACGCCGCCCTGACAGTGCGAAACCGGGGGCGAGCGGGCGTTACCGGGTGGCCGGAGCGCCGGTCACGAGGTCCTTGCTGCGGACCAGCGCCAGCGCGATGACCGCCGTCACGACCGACAGCCCCGCGGCCGTGTACATGACCAGGGAGGCGCCACCCGCCGCGTAGGGGATGCCGAGCAGGCCCACGCCCGCCGCCGCCCCGATGGCCAGCATGGTGTTGACCATGCCGGAGGCCATCCCGGCCCGTTCCTTCTCCACCACGTTGACCGCGAGCGTGGTCTTGGGCGTCGCGGCCAGGCCGCCGCCCACGCCCCACAGGATGAGGCCGGGCAGGAAGTCCCAGGCGCTCGCGCCCGGCGCGATGGTCATCGCCATGTGGACGCCGCCGAGCCCCAGAACGGCCGAGCCCCCGGCGATGAGGAACGACGGCGAGAACCGGGCCTGGAGCCTGCCCGCCAGCAGGCCGGTGAGCAGTTGGGGGATGAGGATGGCGGCCAGGAGCAGGCCGGTGGCCAGCGGGGTGAGGCCGAGCTCGCGTTCGAAGTACAGGACGTAGTAGACCGAGCTGCCGATCGTGGCCACCCGGGAGACGAACGCCAGCAGCGAGGCGGCCACGAAGGTCGGGATGCGGAACAGCGACAGGTCGAGGACCGGGGCTGCGGCCCGGCGTTCCACCAGGAGGAAGGCGGCCAGCAGGAGGACGGCGGCGGCGCCGTACCACCACTGGGCGAGGGTGAGGGCCAGGTTGGCCGCGGTGAGAAGGAGCAGCAGCAGTGTCGCGCCCGGCCAGTCGATCGGCGCGGTGCCGCGCGCGCCGTCGGCGGGCAGGACGCGGCGGCACAGGAACAGGGCCACGACGCCCACGGGGACGTTGACCAGGAACAACGCGCGCCAGTCCGCCACGGCGAGCAGGACGCCGCCGAGCACCGGCGCGGCGGCCCCCGCGGCGCCGAGCGTGGTGCCCCAGACGGCGATGGCCATGTTGCGGCGCTGGCCCTCGTAGGTCTGGGCGAGCATCGGCAGCGCGTTGGCCATGATCAGCGCGGCCCCGGCGCCCTGGGCGAGCCTGGCCAGGTCCAGGGCGAGCGCCGACTGGGCCAGGCCGCAGGCCAGCGAGGACACGGTGAACACGGTGATGCCCGCCGTGAACATCGTGCGCCGGCCCAGGCGGTCCGACAGCGAGGCGGCGGGCTGCTGCAGGGCGCCGAACGTGACGGTGTAGCCGATGATGATCCACTGCGCCGCGGCCAGCCCGCCGCCGAGGTCGGACTGGATGGCCGGCAGCGCGATGGAGACGATCGTGATGTCGATGACGAGCAGCGCGGTCGCGGCAATCGTCATGATCAGGACAGCCAAGGGGAGCTCCTTAGGGAAGGCTGCCCTCACCTTAAAGTCCACATGTGTGAACTTCAAGGCTGATAAGCTGCCGCCCGATGGAGCGCACCAGGAAACGGCCCGAGTTCCGCAAGGGGCGGCCGACGCTCACCCGCGAGGCCATCGGGCGCGCGGTGCTCGAACTCGGCGACGCGGAGCTGACCATGCGCGCGCTCGCCGCGCACCTGGAGGTCACGCCGCGGGCGCTGTACAAGTACGTGGCCGACCGCGACGACGCCGTACGCCTGGCCGCCGACCAGCTCCAGAGCCAGTGGCTCCTGCCCGAGCTCGACCCGGCCCACTGGCACGACAGCCTGCGCGAGCTCTGCCTCGGCCTGCTCGACCTCTACCGGCGCCACCCGGCGGCGCTGCGCCTGGCCGAGACCACCGCGCTCGACGTGCACGACAACACCCGGCGCTCCAACGAGGCCATGCTCGCCTTCTTCACGGCGCTCGGCCTGTCACCCGGCGACGCCCACCGCGCCTGGCGCCAGACGATCGCCGTCGTGGCCGGGCACAGCGAGATCGAGCGCTGGCGCGCCCGCGCCGCGGCCCACCGGGAGATACCCGCGGAGGAGGACACCTTCGGCGACGTCGTGGAGATGCTCGCCGCCTGGATCGCCACCCTCGCCGCCACCAGTACGTAAACCTTCCGATGCGCGCCCTGCCTGCCGAAACCACAATGGTGCCGGTGCCCGTCTCCTACACCCGGCTCGCCCCAGGCCGCACCGCCTTCACCGAGCTGGGCTTCGCCGCGACCGAACTGGTGCCCTCGTGGACCGCGAGCGCCCCGGAAGGCTCGTGGATCGAGGTCGCGCTGCAGGCCAGGCTGGACTCCGGTGAGCCGACCAAGTGGTACGTGATGGGCCGGTGGTCGGAGGAGCCCGGCCGTACGTCGGTGCCGGGCCAGGGCGACGAGCACGGCGACGTGGCCGTCGACACGTTCGTGGCCAAGGCGCCGGTGACCGCCTGCCGGGTGCGCGTGGAAACGCACGGCGCGGGCGCTCGGGTCAGGTCGCTCGGGGTGCTGGCCTCGGCGATCCCGCACCGCCCGAGCGTGGCGCCCACCCCCGCGGGTACGGCCGCGGCCGTGGAACTCGACGTCCCCCGCTACTCCCAGCGCGAGCACACCGGCCACTACCCCGAATGGGACGGCGGCGGCGCCAACTGGTGCAGCCCGGCCTCGGTCGCCATGGTCCTGGCCTACTGGGGCAGCGGCCCGGAACCCGCCGACCTGTCCTGGGTCACCCCCGGCGACCCCTGCCCCGCCGTCGACCACGCCGCCCGCGGCATGTACGACCAGAGCTACCAGGGCACCGGCAACTGGCCCTTCAGCGTCGCCTACGCCGGCCGCTACGGCCTGGACGGCTTCGTCACCAGGCTCCGCTCGGCCCTGGAACTGGAGACGCTCGTCAGGGCCGGTGTCCCGGTGATCACGTCCCTGTCGTTCAAGGAGCACGAGCTGCCCGGCTCGGGCTACTCCACCGGCGGCCACATCCTGGTCGTCGCCGGCTTCACCGCCACGGGCGACGTCGTCGTCAACGACCCCGCCGTCCCGGAGGTGCGCAGGGTCTATCCGAGGGCGGCGTTCGAGAACGTCTGGCTGAGGAGCTCGGGCACCGGCGGCATCGCCTACGTCCTGCACCCGTCCGGGCACGTGCTTCCCCCTTCCAACGGCAATTGGTGACCACCATGAGCATCAGCGCGATCGACGTGGCCAGAACCGACGGCGCCGCCCAGTGGGTGGAGGCCGTCCAGACGCCGGACGGCGTCGAGGTGTGGTGGGACGAGCCCCGCCCGCGGGAGGGCGGGCGCCGCTGCGTGGTGCGCCGCCTGCCGGACGGCTCGCGCCACGACGTCCTGCCGCGGGGATGGAACGCGCGCAACCGGCTCATCGAGTACGGCGGGCGGTCCTGGCGCCCGCTGCCCGGCGGCGCGCTCGTCTTCACCCACTGGGCCGACCAGCGCCTGTACCTGCTCCACCCGGAGAAAGACCCGATCCCCCTGACGCCCGAGGGCCCCCACCACTACGGCGACCTCTATGTGCCGCCCGGCCGCGAGGAGGTCTGGGCGGTCAGGGAGACCGGCGGCGCCGCCCGCGACCTGGTGGCGGTCCCGCTGGACGGCGGCGAGCCGCGGGTGATCGTCAAGGCCCACCACTTCCTCATGAACGCCCGCCTGTCGCCGGACGGGCGGCACCTGTCCTGGATCGGCTGGGATCACCCCAGCATGCCCTGGGACGGCACCGAGCTGTGCGTGGCGGAGCTGGACTCGGAGGGGGCGGCGGGGCCGTACCGGGTGGTCGCGGGCGGTGAGAGCGAATCGGTCGTGCAGGCCGAATGGCGCGACCCGGACACCCTCTACGCCGTCACCGACCCGACCGGCTGGTGGAACCTGCACGAGATCGCCCGCGACGGCTCCCGCTCGCGCAACCTGACGCCGGTGGAGCTGGAGTTCGGCAACGCGGTGTGGAAGCCGGGCGCCGCCTGGTTCGCGGTGGCGGGGGAGGGGCTGGTCGTCGTGTACGGCTCGCCCGACGATCGCCGGCTCGGGCTGCTCGACCCGGCCGGCGGCGCCATCCGCGACCTCGGCGGCGACGCCACCCACTGGGCCTCGACGGTGTCGGCCGCGGGCGGGATCGCGGCCGGGGTGGCGGCCTCGCCGTACACGCCGATGGAGGTGACGGCGGTCAGCCTCGCCGACGGCGCGCACACCGTCGTGTCGGCGCCCAAGCCGCTGCCGCCCCGCGAGCTGCTGCCCACGCCCGAGACCGTCGTGATCGAGGGCGTGCACGCCCACCTCTACCCGCCCGCGACCGGCCCCGCCCCCTACGTCGTCTTCGTGCACGGCGGCCCGACCGGCATGCACCCGCTGATGCTCGACCTGGAGATCGCCTACTTCACCTCGCGCGGGCTGGGCGTGGCCGTGGTCAACTACGGGGGCTCGACCGGGTACGGCAGGGCCTACCGGGAGCGGCTGCGGCATCAGTGGGGCGTCGTGGACGTGCACGACTGCGCCAAGGTCGCGCGCGGCCTGGTCGAGCTGGGACGCGCGGACGCGGCCAGGCTCGCCATCCGCGGCGGCAGCGCCGGCGGCTGGACCACCGTGGCCGCGCTGGTGCACAGCGACGTGTTCGCCGGCGGCGTGGCCCACTACGCGATCACCGACCCGGCGGCCTGGGCGGGCGAGACGCACGACTTCGAGTCGCGCTACCTGGACGGCCTCATCGGCCCGCTGCCCGAGACCGGTGAGCGCTACCGCGAGCGCTCGCCGCTGCTGCACGCAGGCCGCGCCTCGGGCCCCTGCCTGATGATGCACGGCCTGGAGGACAAGATCGTGGACGTGGGCCAGGCCGAGCGCTTCGTCGCCGAACTGGACAGGCACGGCAAAGAGTGGGCCTTGCTCACCTTCCCCGGCGAGCAGCACGGCTGGCGCCGGGAGGAGACTATCGTCGCGGCGCTCGAAGCCGAACTGGCCTTCTACGGCCGTATTTTCCACTTCGACACGCCGGAAGTGACCGCACTCGACCTTCGGGGAGCCAAGTGAAGAGCGTCGCCGAGATCTGCTCGGACCTGATCAGGTTCGACACCACCAACCCGGGCTCGGGCGAGCGTCCGGCCGCCGAGTACGTGGCCACGCTGCTGGAGGACGGGGGCATCGCCACGGAGGTGTTCGAGTCGGCGCCCAGGCGCACCACGGTCGTGGCCCGCATCGACGGCGACTCGCCCGACGCGCTGCTCATCCACGGCCACCTCGACGTCGTGCCCGCCGACCCCGCCGAATGGCGCATGCACCCCTTCTCCGGCGAGATCACCGACGGCTGCGTCTACGGCCGCGGCGCCGTCGACATGAAGGGCTCCTGCTCGATGACGCTCGCCACCGTCCTCGGCATGGCCGCGCGCGGCGAGCGCCCCAAGCGCGACCTGGTCCTGGCCTTCCTCGCCGACGAGGAGGCCACCGGCGAGTACGGCTCGCGCCACGCCGTCACCGAGCACCGCGAGCTGTTCGACGGCGTCACCGAGGCGATCAGCGAGTCCGGCGGCTTCAGCGTCCCGGCCGGCGACGAGCGCGTCTACCCGGTCGCCGTGGGCGAGCGCGGCACCGCCTGGATGAAGCTCACCGCCCACGGCGTGGCCGGCCACGGCTCCCGCCCCGCGATCGACAACCCGGTCGCCACCCTCGTCCACGCCCTGTCGCGCGTGGCCACCCACGAGTGGCCGGTACGCCTGACGCCGGCCGTGAAGGCCCTCATCCAGTCGTTGGCCGAGATCACCGGCGACCCCATCGACGTCGGCCGCCTGGACGAGGAGGCCGAGCGCCTGGGCGTGCTGGGCACCCTTTTCGAAGGCCAGATCCGCAACTCCGCCAACCCGACCATGCTGGACGCCGGCTACAAGGTCAACGTCGTCCCCTCCACCGCCTCCGCCCACGTGGACGGCCGCTACCTGCCCGGCCTGCAGGAGGAGTTCCTGGCCACCATCGACGACCTGCTCGGCCCCAAGATCACCCGGGAGTTCGTCAACCTGGAGGACGCCCCCGCCGCCCCCTACCCCTCGCCCTTCTTCGACGAGATGGCCGCCGCCCTGCTCGCCGAGGACCCGAAGGCCAGGCCCGTCCCGTACCTGATGAGCGGCGGCACCGACGCCAAGTCGTTCGCCAGGATCGGCATCGAGGGCTACGGCTTCGCGCCGCTGATGCTCCGCCCGGACCTGGACTACTTCGGCATGTTCCACGGCAAGGACGAGCGGGTGCCGGTGGAGGGCCTGGAGTTCGGCACCCGGGTGCTGACCCGGCTCCTTCGGGGAAATTGACCTTTCCCGACCGGAGACTTCACTAATAGGAAACTTTCCTTTTTTATGAAGGAGGAAGCAACCCCCTAGCCACCGTAGAGGAAGCATGACATGCGAAGGTTGATCACCTTCATTGCCATGGCGGTCGTCGCCACAACCACCGTTGTGTACAACGCCTCGCCCGCCTCCGCGCACGGCTTCATCACCAACCCGCCCAGCCGCCAGGCCAACTGCCACGCCGGCAAGGTCCCCAACTGCGGGCAGATCGTCTGGGAGCCGCAGAGCGTCGAAGGGCCCAAGGGCCAGCGCAACTGCCACGCCGGCGACGCCCGCTGGGCCCCGCTCAGCGACGACTCCAAGCCGTGGCCGGTCACGACCGTCACCAGCACCGTGAACTTCAAGTGGTACATCCCGGTCCCGCACTCCACCAGCACCTGGGAGTACTACGTGGGCACCGAGCGGGTCGCGGTGTTCAACGACCGGGGCAGGCAGCCGCCGTCCACGCTCACCCACACCGTCGACCTCGGCAACCGGACCGGCCGCATCAAGCTGCTGGCCATCTGGAACATCGCCGACACCCAGATGGCCTTCTACAACTGCGTCGACCTCCAGATCGGCAGCGGCCCCGGCGAGCCCACCCCCACCCCGACGCCCACTGTGACCCCGACGGTCACCCCCACCCCGACGCCCACGGCCACCGGTCCCGCCGGGACCTGGGCGGCGGGCACCTCTTACACCCCAGGCACGCAGGTGACCTACAACGGCGCCACCTACCAGTGCCTGCAGGCGCACACGGCGATCCCCGGCTGGGAGCCGCCGAACGTCCCCGCCCTCTGGCGCCGGACCTGACCTGACCCTGCCGGTGCCCGGTGAACCCGGGCACCGGTGGATGCCAGGGCGCAGCGCTGGATCATGCTGCGGTTGCCAGGAAAGAGGGGGCTTCGGGGTTGAATATGCGGAATGTAAACTGGTGGTCGTGACGCTGTCCGGCTGCAACGCCATCTGTCTCGGCGGGCCGTGCCATGGCGAGCTCGCCCACGTCGACCAGGACATCGGCATCCTGGACATCCCCGTCCCGCGCGGCCGGCCGGACGAGCCCGAGCGGCGCGCCGGGTACCGGATCACCCGCGAACGGGTCCGCTACTGGGGCCAGGCCGAGCCGTACATCGCCCTGCACTGGGCGGGGCCGCCCTGACCTCTAGGCCCTCCCCGTGGACAGGTCGGCCGTGATCTGGTCGGCGCTGATCGGCTCGCCGGGCAGCGGGGTCGCCTCCCGCGGGCGCAGGCCGTCCAGGAGCGTGGTCAGCATGCGGGCGCGTACCGCGTCGTTGAGCTGCTCGGAGACCGTCGGCAGCGGCCGGGTCAGCACGGCGAGGAACATCACCAGATCGGCCGCCCCGACGTCGTCGCGCAGCACCCCTTCCGCTCGGGCCGCCGCGAGGAGCGCCTCCAGCGCGTCCAGGAGTTCGGCGCGGGCCGTCTGGAACTGCGGGTCGGTCTCGACGTGGCCACCGAGGATGGGCAGCATCGCCACCACGCCCCGCTCGACCACCCGCGTGGCGAAGACCGTGAGCGCCCGCCGGGCGGTGGGCGCGGCGGCCAGGGTGCCGGTCGCCAGCGCGGCCATCTGGCCCATGTGATCGAAGGCCACGCACCTGATCAGCTCCAGGCGGGTGGGGAAGTGCCGGTAGAGGGTGGCGTTGCCCACGCCGGCCCGTTCGGCGATCTGGTCGAGCGGAGCCTCCGGCCCCTGCTCCAGGAAGGCCAGGTGCGCGGCGCGCAGGATCTGCTCCCTGTTGCGCCTGGCGTCGGCGCGTAGCTCTTTCACGGACCGCTCCCTAACCGTGGACACTCTCCCCGGTTATGTTACAGTCCGAACGAAGCGGGGAATTTGTCCCCACTTAGTGAAGGAGTGAGATGGGATCCATCGCGAGAACCTCGCTCTCCTGCGTCGTGACCGGCGGCGGCCCGGCGGGCATGGTGCTCGGCCTGCTGCTCGCACGGTCGGGCGTGGAGGTGGCGGTGCTGGAGAAGTACCCCGACTTCCTGCGTGACTTCCGCGGCGACACGGTGCACGCCTCCACACTCGGCCTGCTGGATCAGCTCGGCCTGGGCGAGCGGTTCGCCCGGCTGCCGCAGCAGCGTGAACGGCGGCTGCACATGCGCTTCGACGACGGCGCCGTCACCGAGGACTTCACCCGCCTGCCCGGCCGTCACCAGCACATCGCGCTGGTGCCCCAATGGGACTTCCTCAACCTGCTCGCCGAGGCCGCGAGCGCCGCACCGTCCTTCCACCTCGCGCAGAACGCCGAGGTGACCGACCTGATCACGACGGCGGGCCGGGTGGGCGGCGTGCGCTACCTGGACAAGGACACCGGCCGGACCCACCGCCTCGACGCGCCCCTGGTCGTGGCGGCCGACGGACGCCACTCCACCGTGCGCCGCCTGCTCGGGCTGCGTCCGCGCGCCGCCACCGCCCCGCACGACTGCCTGTACGTACGCGTACCGCGCGCCGACGGCGACCCGGAGGGCACGATGCTGCGCTTCTCCTCCTCCGGCGGCCTCATCATGATCAACCGCGGTGACTACTGGCAGGTGGCGCTGCTGATCGGCAAGGGTACGGCCGAGGCCGCACGTGCCCACGACGCCGCGTGGGTGCGCCGGACCATCGCGCGGCTGGCGCCGTACACGGAGGATCGGATGGCCGCGCTCGACCCGCACGACATCGCGGTCCTGCAGATCCGCATCGACCGGCTGGACCGCTGGTGGGCGCCCGGCGCGCTGCTGATCGGCGACGCCGCGCACGCCATGTCCCCGATCGCCGGCGTCGGCATCAACCTGGCCATCCAGGACGCGGTCGCGAGCGCCCGCATCCTGCTGCCCGCCCTGCGCCGCGGCCACGTCACCGACCGGGACCTGGCCCGCGTGCAACGGCGCCGCCAATGGCCGACCGTGCTCACCCAGCTCGCCCAGCGGCGGGCGCAGGAGAGCTTCGTGGCCGCCGGCATCGACGCCGCCGGCACCGGCGGCGCACCGCTGCGCATCCCGCAGCCCCTGCGCACGCTGCGGCATTGGCGGGGCTTCCCGCACCTGTTCGGGCGGATCGTCGCGTTCGGCCTGCGCCCCGAGCGGCTGACCGGGCCGCTGGAGCCGCTGAGCCATGCGTAGCCGGGTGTTCGTCACGCTCAACGTGCTCGCGGCGCTGGTGACGCTGGCGGTCTCGGTCCTCGTGATCGCCGACCCCGGTCTCGCGTTGCCCGCGGGGGCCGAGGTCACGCCGGGGGTGGACGTGTTCGCGCGGGCCTGCGCGGTCCGTTCGCTGGCGGTCGGCGGCGCGCTGCTGGTGTCGCTGGCCCGTGGCGCGCGCGGCGCGCTGACGGCGCTGCTGTGGGCGAGCGGGCTGATCCAGCTGGGCGACGCCGCGATCCACGCGCTGAACGGCAGCCTCGCCGCCGTGTCCGCCGGGGTGCTGGCGGCGGTGGCGTTCGGGTCGCTGTGGTGGCTGCACCGCGAGCCGCCTTTCGTCTGCCCTTCGGTAAAAGAATTGTCGCGATAATCAAGCCGTCCGCCGAAAGGGTTCAATGCGCGTTTTCGGGCGCCGGACGAGGGTCATATTCCCTGGGCGGCCCGCGATTCTAGAAGGAGCTCTCACATGGCGGATGGGTTGAATACCGGGGACTCCGCGTGGGTGCTGGTGAGTTTCGCGATGGTGCTTCTCATGACGCCGGGCCTCGCGCTCTTCTACGGGGGCATGGTCCGCGCGAAGAACGTCATCAGCGTGCTCTACATGAGCTTCGTCTCCATCGCCGTGGTGACGGTGATCTGGTTCCTGTACGGCTACGGCCTGGCGTTCGGCAGGGACCTGGGCGGGGCCGGGCTGATCGGCTGGGGCGACTGGGAGTTCTTCGAGGTCAGCCCATCCGTCCCCTACGGCAGGATCCCGCTCTACGTCTTCTCCCTCTTCCAGCTCGTCTTCGCGATCATCACACTCGCGCTGATCAGCGGCGCGGTGGCCAACCGGGTGCGGCTCGGGCCGTGGATGGTCTTCGGCGTCGTCTGGATGACGCTGGTCTACGTGCCGATCGCGCATTGGGTCTTCTCCAAGGGCGGCTGGATCAACCGCTGGGGGGTGCTCGACTTCGCCGGCGGCCTGCTCGTCGAGCTGAACTCGGGGGTGGCGGGGCTGGCGTTGGCGCTGGTGCTCGGTCCGTCGGTGCGCTTTCGCCGGGAGGGGCCGCCGCAGCCGGAGAACATCCCGATGGTGATGACCGGCATGGGCCTGTTGTGGTTCGGCTGGTTCGGGTTCAACGGCGGGTCGGCGCTGACGGACGGCGCCCTGGCGGCCAATGCCGTGACGAACACGATGATGTGCGCCTGCGTGGCGATGATCGTGTGGATGCTCCTCGAACGCCGGCGTTTCGGCCGGTTCTCCCGGCTGGGCGGCACCACCGGCGCGCTCGCCGGCCTGGTCGCGATCACCCCGGCCTGCGGGTACGTCAACCTCCTCGGCGCGACGGTCATCGGCATCGTGGCCGCCGTGGTCTGCTCGTACGCCGTGGAGATCAAGACGACCGTCGGCTACGACGACACCCTGGACGTCGTGGGCATTCACGGAGCGGGCGGCATCGTCGGCCTGGTGCTGCTCGGTTTCTTCGCCACCGGACAATACGGAAGCCCGATCGCCGGATTGTTCTTCGGCGGTTCCATCGCCTTGCTCGGCAAGCAGATCGTCGCCATTCTCGCAGTCGGCGCCTATTCTTTTGTGCTGACGTTTCTCATCGGAAAGGCCGTGGACCGCCTTTTCCGGCTCCGCGCCAGCGCGAGCGAGCAGGCCGAGGGCCTCGACAGCGAACTGCGCATGGGCTGACCGTCACTGCTTGCGGGCCTCCGGCGCCGGTACGCCCAGCAGCAGGCGGCGAACGGCGTCCCAGACACCGTGGAAGGCGGACAGGACCTCGGGGGAGCGCTCGCCGAGGAACCGGGCCCAGGCTCCCCGGCCTTCCGGCAGCACCGCCGCCCCGGCCCGCAGGCCGGAGCCCCTCAGCGCCTCGTGCATCGTGTCGGCGACCTCCTGCGCCGGATGGCCGCCGGTGACGACGTACAGGGTGGACACGACGCCGAAACCCGCCATGACCGCCGGCCCGTCCACCGGCCTGTCTCCGGGCACCAGGCGCATCGGGTCGGCGAACAGGAGATCGCCGCCGGGCTCGCGCACCTCCACGTCGGTGCAATAGGCCGTGTACGCGTGCCGCTCACCCCTGGCGAGCCGGCCCGCCAGCATCGTCTCGCCCAGCACCACGGTCGCGCCGGGCGCCGCGGTGACCGCGGTCCGCTGGTAGAAGCGGCTGCCGGCGAAGGCGATGGCGGGATCGGGCAGGTACTCGAGATACCCGCCGGGACCGACGTTCAGCTCGACCAGCTGCGTGGCGTAGTCGTGCTCCATCCGGTACAGCCGGGTCGCGCCCTGCGTGGTGAGATGCACCGACGCCCCGGCCGCGCACGAGACGTCCACGCGGTAGCGATCCCCCTGGAGCACGCCGCCGCCGGACATCATGAGCATCACGTACGGCATGCCCTGCACGGCCGGATCGTAGTAATGCGGCCGGGTGATGTGCAGCGGAGCCTTCTGGAAATGCCCGGTCAGCTCGGTCCGCTCACCCACGCGCCGGAACGCCAGATCCAGCACGCCGACCTTGCCGGGCGAGCCGACGGGCAGGGTGTCGAGCCGGCCGGAGTGGCGACGGACCGGCTCGGGGATCCAGTCCGGCTGGTAGCGCTCGGGAGCCAGCCGATCGGGTACGCCGCCGCCGCCGAGCACGGTCACGCCGGAGCGGTACACGCGGCCCCCGCCCGGCTCTGGATGAGGTCGGCGACCGCACCGACCCCCGTGCCGGTCAGGCAGTCGGTCAGCGCGACCGGGCCGTCGCCGCGTACCATCCGGGCGTCCCGCTCCATGACCCCCAGGTCGGTGCGCACGTACCGGGCGATGTCGATCTTGTTGATGACCAGAAGATCGGAGTTCGTGGTGCCGGGACCGCGTTTGCGCGGCATCTTCTCGCCCTCGGCGGTGTCCAGCACGAAGACGAACATGTCGGCGAGCACCGGGCTGAAGGTGAGGGTCAGGTTGTCGCCGCCGCTCTCGTAGAACAGCAGGTCGATGTCGGGAAAGCGGTCCAGCAGGTCGGCGCCCGCCGCCAGGTTCATCGTCGGGTCGTCGCGGACCGCCGTGTGCGGGCAGGCGCCGGTCTCGACGCCCACGATCCGCCCGGGGTCGAGGATGCCCGCCAGCGTGCGCCGTACGTGCTCGGCGTCCTCCTGCGTGTAGATGTCGTTGGTGATCACCCCGATGCTGTGGCCCCTGTCGCGCAGAATCGGGACGAGGGCCTCGATCAGCGCGGTCTTCCCCGAACCGACCGGGCCGCCGATCCCCACTTTGAAGACCTTCTCCAGTTCCATGTTCTCCGCCCTCTCGCGTGGTTGGTCAGGTGATGAACAGCCGGGCCGGCGCCCGCTGGTGCCCCGCCGCGACGGTGTCGGCGAGCGGAACCGAGCTGTGCAGGTCCCGCGGGTCCCCGGCGCCGAGCGCCGCCCGCGCGACACCCTCCAGATCCGGCCGTACGGCACGCAGCAACGCCTGCGCACGGCGGAAGTCGGTGCATCCCAGGCGGACCGCCGCCGTCACGTAGCCGGCGGCGAACGCGTACAGGTCGGCGGCCACGGCCCGCTCCTCGCCGACACCGAGGCCCGCGTACAGGGCGCCCACGACCACGGCGTGGTTGCCCGGCGTGGCCTTGGCGGCCACCAGCTCCGCCAGCCGCGCGGCCTCGGGGATCGGGAAGGCGAACGCGGCCGTGTCCAGGACCTGGCGTCCGGTGCGCACCGACGCCGTGCGCTGCTCCGGGACGAGCTTGGTCGCGTGCAGCCTGCGGTCGACCTCGGCCAGCCGTTCCCAGTCGTCGGCCAGGACCGCGCGGTGGGCCAGGACGAGCGCGGCGGCGTCCCCCGGCCCCACCATGTTGCGGAGCAGGTCGGCCAGCAGCTCGCGCAGCCCGTCCGGGCCCACCGGCCCGAGCTGGGTGTAGCCCTCGAGCCCGTGCGACAGCGTGTACATCCCGCTCGGGAAGCCGGAGTCGGTCAGCTGGAGCTGGGCCAGCAGCGCGCCGAGGTCCTCGCTCACAGGAAGAACAGCCGGTTCAGCGGCAGCTTCCCGGCCGGTTCGATGTGCACGGGCTCGCCGTTGAAGGTCACCTTGTAGGTCTCCGGGTCGACGCGGATGTCGCCCAGCGTCGCGTTGCGCACCATGTGCCGCTTGTCGACGGTACGGCACTGCCGTACCGGACGGACCATGCGGCGCAGGCCGAGACGGTCGGGCACGCCGTCGTCGATGGCCGCGCCCGACAGGAAGGTGACGCACGTCGCCGCCAGCGCGCTGCCGTAGGCGGCGTACATCGGGCGGTAGTAGATGGGCTGCGGGGTCGGCAGCGAGGCGTTGGCGTCGCCCATCTGGGCCCAGCTGATCAGGCCGCCCTTGATGACCATCGTGGGCTTGGCCGCGAACGTGGACACGGGCCACAGGACGATGTCGGCCAGCTTGCCGTCCTCCAGCGAGCCGATGGTGTCGGCCATGCCCGAGACGCGTGCCGGGTTGATCGTGAGCTTGGCGAGGTAACGCAGGACCCGGAAGTTGTCGTTGCGCGCGGAGTCCTCGGGCAGCGGGCCGCGCTTGTCCTTGCAGTGGTGGGCGACCTGGAAGGCGCGGGTGAACGACTCGCCGATGCGGCCCATGGCCTGGGAGTCGGAGCCGATGATGCTGATGATGCCCAGGTCGTGCAGGACGGTCTCGGCGGAGATGGTCTCGGCCCGCACGCGGCTCTCGGCGAACGCCACGTCCTCCGGCACGTCGTAGCTGAGGTGGTGGCAGACCATCGTCATGTCGAGCAGCTCGTCGATCGAGTTGACCGTGTACGGCAGCGTCGGGTTGGTCGAGGCCGGGCAGACGTTCGGCTCCCCGGTCACCCGGAGGATGTCGGGGGCGTGGCCGCCGCCGGCGCCCTCGGAGTGGTAGGTGTGGATCGCGCGCCCGTTGATGGCGCTGATCGTGTCCTCGACGAACCCGGCCTCGTTGAGCGTGTCGGTGTGCACGGTGATCTGGATGTCGAGCTGGTCGGCGACCGAGAGCGCGCAGTCGATCACCGCGGGCGTGGCACCCCAGTCCTCGTGGACCTTCAGCCCGCAGGCCCCCGCCCGGATCTGCTCCTCCAGCACGCCGGGCAGGCTGCTGTTGCCCTTGCCGAGCACGCCGATGTTGATCGGGATGTTCTCGAAGGCCTGCAGCATGCGGCCGATGTTCCAGGCGCCGGGGGTGGTGGTGCAGCCGCGGCTGCCGTCCGCCGGGCCCGTGCCGCCGGCGACCAGCGTGGTGACGCCGTTGCTGAGCGCGTTCTCGACCTGCTGGGGTGCGATGAGATGCACGTGGGTGTCGATCCCGCCGGCGGTGGCGATGAGGTTCTCGCCGGAGATCACCTCGGTGTTGGCGCTGATGATCAGGCGCCGGTCGACGCCGTTCTGGGTGTGCGGGTTGCCGGACTTGCCCACCCCGACGATCTTCCCGTCCTTGACGCCGATGTCGCCCTTGACGACCCCCAGGACGGGGTCGATGATCACCGCGTTGGTGATCACCAGGTCGAGGGCGACGGTCGCGCCGGTGGCCGGATCGGCGGCCATGCCGTCCCTGGCGGTCTTGCCCCCGCCGTACTGGGACTCGTCGCCGTAGTGGCCCTCGGTGTAGTCCTTCTCCACCTCGACGACCAGGTTGGTGTCGCCGAGCCGGATCCGGTCGCCCACGGTCGGGCCGTACATGGACGCGTACTGCCGGCGGCTCATGCTGGTCATGCGGCTCAGCCCTTCTTCCTGGACTTGGCGGGCTTCTTGCCGGTCTTGGCCGGTGCCGGCTCCGGCTCTTCGAGGTAGCCGCGCTCGCGCATGCGCCTGAGCGCCTCCTGGCGGGCGTCGCGGCTGCGGATGCCGCCGTTGAGCAGGCCGCCGAATCCGACGATGCGCCGGCCGCCGCCGTACTCGACGAGGGTGACCCGTTTGGTGTCGCCGGCCTCGAAGCGGACCGCGGTCCCGGCCGGGATGTCCAGGCGGGTGCCGAACGCCTGCTCGCGATCGAAGCTCAGGGCCCGGTTCACCTCGAAGAAGTGGAAGTGCGAGCCGATCTGGACGGCGCGGTCGCCGGTGTTGCGCACGGTGAGCGTCACCCGGGCCTGGCCGGCGTTCAGCTCGATGTCGCCTTTGCCGTAGAGGTATGGATCATCCGACATGAGTGCGTGTCTCCTCGTGGGTGTGGGTGTGCGGCATCGGTTCGGCCAGGCCGTCGTCGCGATGCCCGCTCCAGCGATGCTCGGCCTCCGTGGCGCGCCGGTGGATGAGCGTGATGAGGGAGGCACGCCCGAGGAGGGGCCCGGCCGTCCGCGTCCCGGGCCGGGCGGGCGCCGGGACGAAGGAGGCGGGCACCAGGACGACCTCCTCGGCGCCCAGCAGCCGGCAGCGCTCGACGCTCTCGTCCACGTCGGGGTCGCCGCCGCTCAGCGCGACCTCGACCCAGCGGACCGGGGTGAACTGCCGGACGAGCCGGGCGATCTTGAACAGCTCGGCGTCGGGCTCGGGCCCGATCGCGGGCGCCACCAGCAGGACGGCGGAGGCGGCCGTGAGCCTGGCGTGGACGAGCGCGGCCCGCAGCCAGCCGACCAGGTGACCGGTGCCGGCCAGCGGCCGGGCCAGGAGCAGTTCCCCCTCCGCCCGCCCGCGCGCCGCCCAGCGCAGGGCCTGGGCCGCCACGGGGGAGAGGTCCGGATCGCGGCCCAGCGTCATCGGCACGACCACGGCCGGGCGCCGCGAGATCGCCGACCGCAGCTCGCGATCAACCGCACAGATCCGCAGCGCGTCCGGGCCGAGCAGCGTCGGCAGGCAGCGGCCGCCGAGGCTCTCCGCCCCCGCCGCGAGCAGGATCTCGTAGCGCGGCACCGTCATTGCGCGCCGACCGGATCGTGACAGGACACCAGCTTGGTTCCGTCGTCGAAAACCGCCTCGACCTGCAGGAGCGAGAGCATCCCGCGCACCCCCGGCAGCACGTCGTCCGGGCCGATGACCTTCTTGCCGAGCTCCATGCACTCGGCGACCGACCTGCCGTCCCGCGCCGCCTCGACGACCGCGCAGCTGATCAGCGCGACCGTCTCCGGATAGTTGAGCTTCAGACCGCGATCCTTGCGCTGCCGCGCCAGCTGCGCCGCGGTGAACAGCAGCAGCTTCTCCATTTCCCTGGGGGTGAGATTCATGAGAGTTCCTTTCTGAACGAGTCACGCGTCACGTGCGCGCGATCCTGGAGAACATCGGCACAGCCGCCAGGAACGTCCACGTCACCAGCACGAACGGCCAGGTCAGGGTGTGGCCGCCGGCCACCGCGAACAGGTTGCTCACCCCGGCCGTGAGCCCGGCCGCGCCCACCACGCCGATCAGGGCGTAACCGGCGCTCACGGGCGTGGCCACGACGAACGTGCCGAACAGCGCGACCCCCGTCAGCACGGAGTTGTAGCCGTAGAGCCCGGCCCCCAGATCGGCCGCCTGAGCACCCAGCACCCAGCCCGTGAGCAGCCCGGCGACGCTGGACACCAGCGCCACCAGCCCCACCCGCCAGCCGGCCACCACCAGCCCGGTCAGGAAGATGAGGCCCACGTACCACTGGTCCTGGAGGAAGACCTGGCCGATCCCGGTGAACGTGCCCCGCCACAGGTGGTCCCAGTTCATGCCGGTGCCCGGAGCGGTCGCGGACGGCGCGGCCGTACTGACCTGCCGGGCCCAGACCCTGCTGAACGAGGACCCCCCGACCACCATCACCGTCGTGATCACACAGAAGGGCGCGGTCAGGCAGGACAGCCCGTACGGCTTCAGCAGCACGTCGAGCGCCGAGGTGAGCACGCTGCCCGCGACCGCGCCGAAGATCACGAGCAGGACGGTCATCCAGCTCACGTCGAAGTAGAGGGCCAGCCCCACCCCGATCAGCGTCCCGCTGAACCCCTCCAGACCGGGGGCCACCCGTTCGCTCCACGAGACACCCAGCAGATGGGCGGTGAGCGTGGCGGTCACCGCGCCCAACAGCCCGAACACCCCGAACCGCCAGCCGCCCGCGAACAACGCGACCAGAAACACCAGCCCCACCCAGGGATTCGGCTGGAAGACGACCTGGGCGACGCCCTTGAGGATCACCCGTGGCAGGTCGTGGCGCGGTACCCGAGATGTCCCCGATGACATGAACCAGCCGTTCCCGCCGCTACCGGATGATGACGCCGCGCAAAGGGGCGCGACACCTTGGCATCTATCCCTGACCGAAAGGGGAGAAGACCAAGGACGGCCATCGAGTGCACAAATTCATCGTGGCCGCCATCGACCGGGGCGCGGTGAGTGTGCGGGATGATCGACGGAGCGCGGACGAGCTCGATCGCGTCGGCTCGGGCGGCGGGAGTGCCGCCCTCATCCTGAGGGAGAACGTCACCTGATGAGGCGATGGACACCGGCCATGGTCCTCGCGCTGGCCGGATCCGCCCTGACCGGCGCGCCCGCTACCAGCGCGGCCGCGGTTGGCGATCCGGTCACCGCGATTCAGCACCAGATGGTCGAAGGTCGTGGTGTGCGGGTCGTCGTACACAGGACATACAACGACGGGCGTGGGTGGCGCCGCTTCAAGCCCACAAAAGGCGTGGTCGGGTTCGGTGCCGGCAAGGTGGTGGCCACCGACCTGGTGGATCATCAGGTAGGCGGCTCCCGCGACATCTGCATCGGAAAGCACCTGTGGCAGAAGGGCCCGCTGCAGACGCACGTCAAGGACAAGAAGTGGGTCCGCTATCCGTGGACGTGTGAGCTGCGTCTGGCGGCGGGCGATCTCCGTCTGGACAAGCCGGCCGTGCTCGCGGCCGTGCTGTCCACCACGACGTCGGAGCGGCCCTCCGGTACCTACGACGAGGTGTCCACGACCCTCCACCAGGGGGTGATGACGTTTCGCCGGCTGTGGGAGGTCCTGCCGGAACTGCGGCCGGAGCCTGAGGACGAGCGCGGCTCATGGCCGATCGAATGGCGCCTGTGGGTCGGTGAGGATGACCTCGTGCGCCGCGCCTGGGTCAGGTGGCGCCGGCCCGACCACAGTTCGTTCAAGGGAGCCACGCACGGGCAGGGATGGTTCGGCTTCGTCGAGGACATCCGGTACGCGGACTGGGGCATGAAGCTGACGATCAAACCCCCGCCTCCCGCTCAGACGAGGGCGATCAGCATTCCGGCGGCCGGGTAGGTACGGTCACGCCGTGCCTCTCAGAGGTACAGGCCGGTGGGTTCGGCGGTGGCGGCCGGGGCCAGGGCGGTGCCGTTGCGCTTGGCGTACAGTTCGGCCAGGGTGGCGCCTTCCGGGCCGATGCCGTCCTGGGTGCCCAGCCATGAGGTGGCCTCCGCGTGTGACAGGGCGCCGACCTCGATCTGGGCCAGGCAGCGGCCGGGCCGTACCACCGCGGGATGCAGGCGCGCGAGGTCCTCGTTCGTGGTGATCGCGACCAGCACGTCGCGGCCCTGTCCCAGCAGGCCGTCGGTCAGGTTGAGCAGGCGGGACAGGCCCTGGCCCGTCATCTCCTTCGCGCCGGAGCGGATGAGCTCGTCGCAGTCCTCCAGCACCAGCAGGCGCCAGCGGGAGCTGCCCTCGTCGTCCTCCTGGTCGTAGCCGACGGCGACCTCCATGAGGTAGCCGGGCTCGGCGAACAGGTGCTCCGGGTCCAGGACGCAGTCGACCTGGCACCATTCGCGCCACTGGCCGGCGAGGGTGCGCAGGAGCGTCGTCTTGCCGGTGCCGGGCGGGCCGTGGAGCAGGACCAGGCGGCCCGTCACCTCCGCGGGGGTGACGGCCATCAGGGCGTCTATGGAGGTACGGGCGGTGCCGGAGTAGTTGCCGGAGATCTCCGACCAGGCCTGCGTGGTGATCGGCTTCTCGGAGCGGTGGCCGCCGTGCGGGCCGCGCCACCAGAAGCCCATGCGGCTGTGGTCGTCGGCCGGCTCGGGCTCCTCCGCGCCGTCGGTGCACTCGCGCAGCACCGAGCGGGCCAGGTCCTCGCTGACGGCGGTGACGGAGACGGTGGCGGTGCGGTTGCGATGGCGTACGACGCGCAGCGTCCAGCCTTCACCGGTGACCAGGCGTGACTCGGTGCCCTCCTCGACCTTCGCGGTGCGTACCACCTTGCCGGTGGCGGGCTGCAGGGCGGCGTCGGGGCGTACGCGCTCCAGCTCGGCCTGCCGTGACCACGGCTGGGTGCCGGTGGCGAACGGGGACAGGGCGAGAGCGTCGATGACGTCGATGGCCGAATCGGCGTCGTCGAGCCACAGGTTCATGGGCAGGCCGGATGACATGAGCTCAATGATCCAGGTCAGCGCCATCCGGTGTCGAAGGATTTTGCGTGAAATAACGGTATACCACTATCTTCGGGGGATGACCGACCTGCTCCTGCGCGATGCCCGGATCTGGGGCTCCGACGCGCTCACCGACCTGCTCATCCGCGACGGCGCCGTCGCCGCCGCCGGTACGGACCTGGCCGCCGACGGCGTGCCCGTGGAGGGGCTCGGCGGCCAGTTGCTGCTGCCCGGGTTCGTGGACGCGCACGCGCACGTCGACAAGACCATGTGGGGCGGCCCCTGGGTTCCGCACGACGCCGGGCCCGGCCTCATGGGCAAGATCCGCAACGGCGTCGAGGCCCGCCCCGCGCTCGGCCTGCCCAGCGCCGACTACATCACCGCGCTCCTGCAGCAGATGGTCGTCTCCGGCACCACCCACGCCCGTTCGCACGTGGACGTCGACACCGCCATGGGCCTGGCCGCGGTCGAGGCGGTACGCGAGGCCGTGGCCCGCCTCGACGGCCGCATCACCGTGGACCTGGTCGCGTTCCCGCAGGCCGGCCTGCTCACCGCCCCGGGCACCGCCGACCTCATGGACCGGGCACTCGCC
Source organism: Nonomuraea sp. NPDC059023 (assembly GCF_042740095.1). Lineage (NCBI taxonomy): Bacteria > Bacillati > Actinomycetota > Actinomycetes > Streptosporangiales > Streptosporangiaceae > Nonomuraea > Nonomuraea sp. NPDC059023. The sequence continues at coordinate 51,312 of NZ_JBHYIO010000030.1, forward strand.
GCCGGCGTCGGTCTCGTCGGCGGCATCGACCCCGCGGGGCTGGAGAACGCCCCCGTCGAGCACCTCGACGTGGTCTTCGGCCTGGCCGAGAAGCACGGCGCGGGCGTCGACATCCACCTGCACGACGGCGGCCCGCTGGGCGTGTGGCAGTACGACCTGATCATCGAGCGCACCCTGGCGCTCGGCATGCATGGCAAGGTCACCATCTCCCACGGCTACGCGCTGGGCGAGGTGCCCGCCGACGTCCAGGCCCGCGTGATCGCCCGGCTGGCCGAGGCGGGCGTCTCGCTCGCCACCGTCGCGCCCGCGAGCGCCCCGCCGCTGCCCCTCACGGCCCTGCGCGAGGCCGGGGTCCCGGTCGGCGCGGGCAATGACGGGGTACGCGACCTGTGGAGCCCCTACGGCAACGGGGACATGCTGGAGCGGGCACTGTTCCTGGCCCAGCGCAGCCGGTTCGTCCGCGACGAGGAGATCGAGATCGCCCTGGAGGCCGCCACCCTGGGCGGCGCCCGCGTCACCGGCCGGCGCGCCGGGTTCGCGGTGGGGGACCCGGGCGACTTCGTGGTGGTGAACGCCCGCACCCCTGCCGAGGCGGTCTGCGTACGCCCGGCCCGGTCCCTGGTCGTCAAGTCCGGCCGGGTCGTCGCCCGCGACGGGCGCCTGGTGTGATCAGCTCGTGTGATCAGCTGGTGTGATCAGCGCCGGCGCAGGTCGCCGGTCTGGGTGACCAGGTCGTTGCCCGGCACGTCGCGCCACTTGTAGGCCAGGACGTCGCCGTTGAGCGTGAGCCAGATCGTGCCGGGAACGCACCCGCCCGACGAGGGACCGAGGGTGAAGATCAGCGTCTTGCCCTCGGCCTTGGTCAGCGGGATGGTCGCGGCGCACTCGGACTGCGAGTCCTTCTCGGTCCAGGACGCCGTGGTCGCGCCGGCCTTGAGCGTGACCGTGTTGATGGAGCCATCGGTGTCCAGGAAGTTGGTCGACTTGGTGTGACCGGCCCAGGAGCCCGCGAAATCCCTGGGGATCTTGACATTTCCGGACTTGACCGGGGTGGGCGGATCGCTCGCGGGCTCCTCCGGCGGCTGCGAGGTGACCGGCGCCGAGGCCGCGGCCGTGGAGGACGGCGGGGGCGTGGTGGAACGCGCGGACCACGGACTGTCCGGGTTCTGGTTCAGCAGGAAAACAGCGGCACCGCCCGCCGCCAGCGCGACCACCGCGGCGATCCCACCCAGGAGCACGCCGCGCCTGCGGTTGCGGGGCGAGCTCCGCGTGGTCAGCGCCGGTGACTGCGGGCCCGTCAGGTGGGCCGCACTCTGCATTCCGGCAACAGGTCCGGTGTACGGCACGCCGGAGATTTCAGACCTCTGGCCCCCGAAACCCGGACCGCCCGAAGCGGGGCCGTGGTGGAGGGGGAAGGCCGGGGCGGCCTTCGGGTCCACCAGGGCGACCATCAGGTCCCTGGCCCTCGGGCGGCCCGCCGGGTCCTTGGACAGGGCGGCGGCGATCGGGCCGCGCAGCCGTTCGGGAAGAAGGGACAGATCGGGTTCGGCGAACAGGACGCGCTGCATCGCCGCCGGCACCGTCTCCGCGCCGAACGGGCTGATCCCGGTCGCCGCGAACACCATCGTCGCCCCCCAGGCGAAGACGTCGGAGGCGGGCGAGGCGGGCGTGCCGTGGATCTGCTCGGGCGACAGGTACGCGGGCGTCCCGATCAGGCCGGAGGTCATCGTGGCCGCCCCCTCGGCGCGGGCGATGCCGAAGTCGACCACCCGCGGCCCGTCCGGCCCCAGCAGCACGTTGGCGGGCTTGAAGTCGCGGTGCACGATGCCGGCCGAGTGGATGGCGGTCAGGGCGGTGGCCGTACCGACGATGAGGCGCTCGAGGTCGCCCTCGCGCAGCGGGCCGAGCGAGCGCACGCGGTCGGCGAGGGAGGGCCCGTCCACGAACTCGCTCACCACGTACGGCCGCGAGCCCGACACCGAGACGTCGAGCACCCGGGCGGTGCAGAAGGAGGCGATGCCCTCCATCGCCTGGAGTTCGCGGGCCAGGCGGGCGCGGGTGACCGGGTCCCCGGTGCTGAGGAGTTTCACGGCGACCTGCCCGCCGGAGCGGGTGCGGGCGAGGTACACGATCCCCTGGCCACCCTCGCCGAGTCGGGCGTCGAGGACGTAATCGCCCAAAGTCTCCGGATCGCCTGGTGTCAGGGGGGTCACCATGGCCGATACGTTACCGGTCGGCATGCGTTTCGGCAGATCGCCCGGTACCTTGTGTCGTTGGTCAAATTTCCCCCTATGTGGAGGTATCGGGGTGTCCAGGGTGACGTTCCGCGAGCGTGCTCGGTACTGGTTCGACAACACCATGTCCAAGGGCACGCCGTCGCTGATCGGCTGGCTCGCCCTCGTCTCGGTCGCGCTCATCCTCGTGGTCAGCGGGCTCACGCTCTGGCTGGCGCCCGAGGAGCCGGAAGGCGTCGGCGGACCGGGCCACGTGCTCTGGATCTCGCTCATGCACGCCCTGACCCCCAGCAAGGTCGCCAGCGACAAGGGCAGCGTCGCGTACATGACGGTGATGTTCGCCGGTTCGCTCGGCGGCCTCTTCATCGTCAGCATGCTCGTCGGCCTGCTGTCCAACGGGCTCAAGCAGCGCGTCGACCGGCTGCGCCGGGGCCGCTCGCGCATCGCCGAGTCCGGGCACACCGTGGTGCTGGGCTGGTCGGACCAGGTGTTCACGATCGTCGGCGAACTGGCCAAGGCGCACGCCAGCCAGCGCGGCTCGGTCATCGCCGTCCTCGCCGACCGCGACAAGCTCGCCATGGAGGAGGAGATCCGCGAGCGCGCCGGCGACCTCGGCAGGACCCGCATCGTCTGCCGCACGGGACGCCCCACCGAGCCCCGCGACCTCAGCCTCATGAACCTGGCCGCCGCCCGCTCGGTCGTCGTGCTCTCCCCGGAGGGCGAGGACCCCGACGCGCACGTCATCAAGATCCTCCTCGCGCTCGCCAAGCGCTCCGGCATTCACCCGCCGGTCGTGGCCGCGCTCACCTCCGGCCGCAACATGGCCGCAGCCCGCCTGGCCGGCGGCCCGCTCGTGCACCTCGTCGACTCCGACGACACCGCCTCCCGGCTCATCGTCCAGTCCTCGCGCCAGTCGGGCATGTCGGTCGTCTGCATGGACCTGCTCAACTTCGACGGCGGCGAGATCTACCTGCGCCCCGCCGAACTGCTGGCAGGCAAGACGTACGGCGAGGCGCTGCACGGCTACCACTCCGCCACCGTCATCGGCCTGCGCACGAGCGCCGGCATCGCGCTGAACCCGCCCATGGACACCGAGATCGGTCCCAAGGACGAGGTCATCGTCATCGCCCACGACGACTCCTCGATCTGGCCCGCCGCCGGCGCCCCGAAGATCGACGAGTCCGCCGTGGCCGTCTCGGAACGTGCCAAGCACGCCCCCGAGCGCACCCTGCTGCTCAACTGGAACGGCCGCGCCGAGCAGATCGTGCGCTACCTCGACGGCTACGTCGCCCCCGGCTCCGTCCTGGAGGTCGCCGCCGACCACCCGAAGGCCGGGGCCGACCTCACCGGACTGCGCAACCTCACCGTCAACCTCAAGGACTGCGACACCACCGACCGCTTCGCCCTCGAAGCGCTCGGCCTCGGCCTGTTCCAGCACGTCATCGTGCTGTCCGACGACCGCTTCAAACCGGACCACGCCGACACCCGCACGCTCATGACGCTGCTGCAACTGCGCGACATGCAGACCAAGCTGGGCGAGCACTACTCGATCGTCAGCGAGATGCACGACGAGAGCAACCGCTCCCTGGCCGAGGTCACCGAGGCCGACGACATCGTCATCAGCGACACCGTCATCGGCCTGCTTCTGGCCCAGCTCGCCGAGAACCAGCACCTGGCCGACGTCTTCGGCTACCTCTTCGACTCCCACGGCTCGGAGATCTACCCCCGCCCCGCCGCCGCCTACGTCAGAACCGGGGTCGAGGTCGGCTTCTCCACCGTGGTCGAGGCGGCCCGCCGGCGCGGGGAGACCGCCATCGGCTACCGGACGGCGTACGCGCGCAACAAGCCCCCGCACTACGGGATCGTCCTCAACCCGGACCGCTCCCGGCGCGTGTCGTTCGGCCCGCACGACTCCGTCATCGTCCTGTCGGAGCGCTGAGGCCCCACAATGACCCTGTGAGGACCATTGACTGGGTGGACGGCGCCATCGAGCTCGTCGACCAGACGAAGCTGCCCGACGAGCTCGTCACCCTGCGGATCACCGACGTCGACACCCTGATCGCGGCCATCCGGCGGCTGTCGGTGCGCGGCGCGCCCGCGCTCGGCGTGGCCGGCGCCCTCGGCGTCGTCCTGGCGGCGGGCGACGCCGCCCAGATCGCCCGGCTGCGCGCCGCCCGACCGACCGCCGTCAACCTGGCCTGGGCCGTCGACCAGGTCGCCGCGCTCCCGCCGGAGAAGGCGCTGAAGGCGGCCCTGCGCATCAGGGACGAGGACATCGCCGCCTGCCACGCCATGGGCGCGCGCGGCGCCGACCTGCTCGAAGGCGACCGGCTGCGGGTCATGACCGTCTGCAACACCGGCGGCCTGGCCGCCGTGGAACGGGGCACGGCGCTGGGCGTCGTCCAGACCCTGCACGAGCGGGGCCGGCTCGGGGAGGTCCTGGCGCTGGAGACCCGGCCCCTGCTGCAGGGCGCCCGCCTCACCACCTGGGAGCTGGCCCGCATGGGCGCGCCACACCGGCTGGTGACCGACTCGGCCGGGCCGTACCTGCTGGCCAGGGGTGGCATCGACGCGGTGCTCATCGGCGCCGACCGCATCGCCGCCAACGGCGACGTCGCCAACAAGATCGGCTCGTACGCGCTGGCGCTCGGCGCCGAACGGGCCGGAGTCCCCTTCATCGTCGTGGCCCCCGAGTCCACGATCGACGAGGGCACCCCGTCCGGCGAGCAGATCTCCATCGAGGACAGAGGCTCGGAGGAGGTCACGGCCATCCGAGGTGTACGGCTGGCGCCCAAGGGCACTGAGGCGGTGAACCCGGCGTTCGACGTGACACCCCACGACCTCGTCACGGCGATCGTCACGGAGAGGCGGGTGATCCGGCCCTAGACGGCTCCAGACGACCCCAGAGGCCCCAGACGAATAAGGGCAACTCCCGGACCGGCCCGCACCTCCCGCGTTACGCTCAGTTGTCACCTCAACGTGATCCCCCGGGAGCAGACCGTGGCCATCGACCTCATTCTTCGACGCGCATGGAATGCTCGGCCGCCGCGTGGCGACTACACGCAGCTCGACTCCACACGCGGCGTGAAGGTCCACTACACAGGAGGCCGTGTCGACCCCGGCCTCACGCGTGACCACGCCAAATGCGTCGCTCTTGTCCAATCCATCCAGAACCACCACATGGACGGCAACGGCTGGATCGACATCGGCTACTGCGTCGACGAGGAGACGGAAATCCTCACACAGCAGGGCTGGAAGTCCTACCGCGAAGTTGAACAGGGAGACCTCGCACTCACGCTCAACCACCGGTTGGGGGTCTCGCAGTGGCAGCCGGTGCTCGAGGTGTGCGTCTTTCCTTCGATGCGCCGGGAGATGATCCGGATGGAGGGCCACTCGCACTCCTCCCTCACCACGCCCGAGCACCGCTGGCCGGTCGAGCGTTACCGCCGACGCACCGGCACGACGCGCCAGAAGGGGCCCGACGGTCTGTGGCTGGCCACCGGCGAGGCCAAGCGCACCGTCGTGGAGTACGAACGGCTCTGGGCGACCTCGGAGACGCTCGGCTACTGGGACCGCATCCCTTTGGCGGCCCCGTGCGCCGACCTGCCGGTCGAGGCCAAGTGGTCGGACGCCTTCGTCGAACTGGTGGCCTGGTTCTGGACCGAAGGTCACATCATGTCGCTGCGCGGCGGTGGTAAGTCCACCAGCGTGGCGATCTACCAGTCGGCGGCCAACGCCGCCAACGTCGCCAGAATCCGCGGAGCACTGACCGAGGTCTTCGGCCCCCCGGTGGAGTCCTTCCCACGCGTGGGGCGCGGTACGGACGGGGTGCCCCGCTGGCGAGAGGCGAGCAACCGGCATCTGGTGGAGTTCCATCTGTCCGCTGACGCCGGACGGCGGCTGCTGGAGAGCGCACCGGGCCGTGTCCCTTCGCACGACTTCCTGCTGACGCTCACAAAGGCCCAGCTTGGGCTGTTCATCGAGACCTCCCTGGCCGCGGACAACGCGGGCGAGGGCCAGCTCGCGCAGAAGGACCGCGCGATGGCAGAGGCCTTCATGTTCGCGGTGGTGCTGGCCGGGAAGGGCGCGTCCCTTCACCGGCGCCCGCCGAACGCGAGTTGCAAGACCGACATGTGGAAGGTCACCATCCGGCGGCAGGGATACCTCGCGCCGATGAGCGCCGCGAAACGGGCCACCGGCACCTTCGAGGTCCGGCGGGAGTTCTATGACGGCGAGATATGGTGCCCGAGAACCGACAACCAGAGCTGGCTGGCTCGTCGGCGCGGCACCGTCTACTTCACCGGCAACACGTACGCCGTTTGTCCGCATCGGAAGGTGTTCGAGGGGCGGGGGCCGCATCATCTGCCCGCCGCCAACGGGGCCGGGCTCAACGCCGGTCACTACGCAGTGCTAGGGCTCGTCGGCAACGCCGGGCTGGTGCAGCCGCCCGACGCCATGCTGCACGGCATCATCGACGCGGTCGAGCACCTGCGGGCCAAGGGCGCCGCCGGGCGGGAGATCAAGGGACACCGCGACGGCTTCGCCACCGACTGCCCGGGTGAGGCGCTCTACGCGTGGGTGCGCAAGGGCGCGCCGCGTCCCGGCGGGGGGCCGCCGGATCCCGATCCGCCGTCGGCGCCGCCCTTTCCGGGGCGGCTGCTGAAGTACCCGCCGGTCATGTCCGGACAGGACGTGCGGACCTGGCAGACGCAGATGAAGAAGCGCGGCTGGGAGATCGACGCCGACGGCGCGTACGGGCCGGCCTCGCGTGACGTGTGCCGCAGGTTCCAGCGCAACCAGGGCATCGCCGACGACGGGATCGTGGGACAGCTCACGTGGCGGCTCACGTGGGAGGCGCCGCTTCCCTAGGCGACCCCGGAGCATTGTTCTGGATCGGTTCCGCTTAATATCCGAGACATGGAACTGGCAGCCGGGTATCCCCCCGCCACCCGTGACGACTGGCACGCGATGGCGCTCGCCGTGCTGGGCAAGTCCGGCCTCGACTTCGAGGCGCTGACCAGCCGGACCTACGACGGGCTCACGCTCCAGCCGCTCTACGACGCCGCCGACCTGCCCGGCACGCCCCGGCCGCCGCTCGGCGCGCGTGGCTGGGACGTGCGCCAGCGGCATTCCGTGGCCGACCCCGAGGCGGTGCTCGCCGACCTGGAGAACGGCGTCACCTCGTTGTGGCTGGCCGTCGGCCCGGACGCGATCCCGGCCGCCGCCCTGCCGCGGGTGCTCAAGGACGTCTACCTGGACCTCGCGCCCGTCGTGCTCGACGCCGGGCCGCTGGCCGAGCAGGCCGCGGAGGTCCTGCTGGGGCTGGCCGCCGAACGTCAGGGGCCGGTACGCGGGAATCTGGGGGCCTCGCTCGCCTCGGTGGCGCCGCGGGTGGTGGCCGCCCTGGCCAGGCGGTGCGCGCAGGGGTACCCGGAGCTGCGGGCGGTGGTCGTGGACGCCACGCCGTACCACGACATGGGGGGTAGTGACGCGCAGGAGCTCGGCTGCTCGCTGGCGCTGGGCGTCGCGCACCTCAGGACGCTCACCGGCGCCGGGCTGAGCGTGGAGGAGGCGTTCGGGCAACTGGAGTTCCGGTACGCGGCGAGCGCCGACCAGTTCGCCACGATCGCCAAGCTGCGGGCGGCGCGGGTGGTGTGGGCACGGGTGGCCGAGGTGTGCGGCGGGCCCGCGCGGCAGGCGCAGCACGCGGTGACCAGTGCGGCCATGATGACCGCTCGCGACCCGTGGGTGAACATGCTGCGCACGACCCTGGCCTGCTTCGGCGCCGGGGTGGGCGGGGCGGACGCGGTGACCGTGCGGCCGTTCGACGCCGCGGTGAGGGAGCCGGACGCGTTCGGGCGGCGGATCGCCCGCAACACCCACGCGCTGCTGATGGAGGAGTCCGGCGCCGCCCGGGTGGCCGATCCGGCGGGCGGCTCCTGGTACGTGGAACGGCGTACGGCGGAGCTGGCCGAGGCGGCCTGGACGTGGTTCCAGGAGATCGAGGTGGCCGGAGGGCTGCCGGACGGGGCCGGGGAGCTGGTGGCCGGGCGCATCGCGGAGGTACGGGCCCGGCGCGAGGCCGACATCGCGCACCGGCGGCTGCCGATCACCGGCGTGAGCGAGTTCCCGAACCTGGAGGAGAAGCCGCTGCCGGGCGGCGCGCCGAGCAGGAGCGGGCGCTATTCCGAGCCGTTCGAGGAACTGCGGGACCTGGCCGACGCGCAGCCGGAACGGCCCACGGTGTTCCTGGCCACGATCGGCCCGGTCGCGGCGCACACCGCGCGGGCGGCGTTCGCCGCCAACCTGTTCCAGGCGGGCGGGCTGGCCATCGAGAGCGCCGGGCCCGGCGTGGACGCCGAGCGGATCGCCACCGCCTTCGCCGTCAGCGGCGCGCGGGTGGCGTGCCTGTGCTCCAGCGACAAGCTGTACCCCGAGCACGCCGAGGCGGTCGCCGCGGCGCTGAAACGGGCCGGCGCGAGACGCGTCTGGCTGGCGGGGAAGGGGGAGTACGAGCACGTGGACGGCCGCGTCTTCGCCGGGTGCGACGCGCTGGCGGTGCTCAGGACGACCTTCGACGACCTGGAGGTGGCACGATGAGCATCCCCGACTTCACCTCCGTCCCGCTCGCGGGCGGCACGCGGGAAGCCGGGCCCGAGGTGGCGGGCGAGGTGTGGGAGACGCCGGAGGGCATCGGGGTCAAGCCGCTCTACACGGCCGCCGACCTCGACGGGCTGGACTTTCTCCGGACCTATCCGGGGGCGGCGCCGTACCTCAGAGGGCCGTATCCCACGATGTACGTCAACCAGCCGTGGACGGTCCGGCAGTACGCGGGCTTCTCGACGGCGGAAGACTCCAACGCCTTCTACCGGCGCAACCTGGCGGCCGGGCAGAAGGGGCTGTCGGTGGCCTTCGACCTGGCGACGCACCGGGGGTACGACTCCGACCACCCGCGGGTGGCGGGGGACGTCGGGATGGCCGGGGTGGCGATCGACTCGATCTATGACATGCGGCAGTTGTTCGACGGCATCCCGCTGGATCGGATGTCGGTGTCGATGACGATGAACGGCGCGGTGCTGCCGATCCTGGCGCTCTACATCGTGGCGGCCGAGGAGCAGGGCGTGGCGCCCGAGCAGCTTGCCGGGACCATCCAGAACGACATCCTCAAAGAGTTCATGGTCCGCAATACCTATATTTATCCCCCGACACCCTCCATGCGGATTATTTCGGATATTTTCGCTTATACCAGCGAGAAGATGCCGAAATTCAACTCCATCAGTATCTCGGGCTATCACATCCAGGAGGCCGGGGCCACCTGCGACCTGGAGCTGGCCTACACGCTGGCCGACGGGGTCGAGTACCTGCGGGCGGGGGTGGGCGCGGGGCTGGACATCGACGTGTTCGCGCCCCGGCTGTCGTTCTTCTGGTGCATCGGCATGAACTTCTTCATGGAGGTCGCCAAGCTGAGGGCCGCGCGCCTGCTGTGGTCGCGCCTCGTTTCCGGATTTAACGCGAAAAATCCGAAATCTCTCTCATTGCGGACCCACTCGCAGACGTCCGGCTGGTCGCTCACCGCCCAGGACGTCTACAACAACGTCGTGCGCACCTGCGTGGAGGCCATGGCCGCCACCCAGGGCCACACGCAGTCGCTGCACACCAACGCCCTCGACGAGGCGCTCGCCCTGCCCGGCGACTTCTCCGCGCGCATCGCCCGCAACACCCAGCTCCTGCTCCAGCAGGAGTCCGGCACCACCCGCGTGATCGACCCCTGGGGCGGCTCCTACTACGTCGAGCGCCTCACCCACGACCTCGCCGAACGCGCCTGGGCCCACATCAGCGAGGTCGAGGAGGCCGGGGGCATGGCCAAGGCCATCGACGCCGGGCTGCCCAAGCTGCGCATCGAGGAGGCCGCCGCCCGCGCCCAGGCCCGCATCGACTCCGGCCGCCAGCCGGTGATCGGCGTCAACAGGTACCGGCCCGCCGCCGACGAGCCCATCGACGTGCTCAAGGTCGACAACAGCGCCGTGCGTGCCCAGCAGATCGACAAGCTGCGCCGCCTGCGCGCCGAACGTTCCGGCGACGAGGTACGGCAGGCGCTCGAAACCCTCACCAAGGCCGCAGACGCCGCCCAGAACGGCACCCGCGGCCCCGGCCTCGACGAGAACCTCCTGAAACTCTGCGTCGACGCCGCCCGCGCCAAGGCCACCGTCGGCGAGATCTCCGACGCGCTGGAGAAGGTGTACGGCAGGCACGCCGGCCAGGTGCGTACCATCTCCGGCGTGTACCGAGACGAGGCCGGCCCGGCCGCCAACATCGAGCGCGTCCGCGAGGCGTGCGCCGACTTCGAGCGCGCCGAGGGCCGCCGGCCGCGCATCCTGGTCGCCAAGATGGGCCAGGACGGCCACGACCGGGGCCAGAAGGTGATCGCGACCGCCTTCGCCGACCTGGGCTTCGACGTGGACGTCGGCCCGTTGTTCCAGACGCCGGAGGAGGTGGCGCGCCAGGCCGTCGAGGCCGACGTGCACATCGTCGGCGTGTCCTCGCTGGCCGCCGGGCACCTCACGCTGGTGCCGGCGCTGCGCGCGGCCCTCGCCGCCCTCGACGCGGAGGACACCATGATCGTGGTGGGCGGGGTGATCCCGCCCGGCGACTTCGCCGAACTGCGGGCGGCGGGGGCCGGCGCGATCTTCCCGCCGGGCACGGTCATCGCCGACGCCGCCCTCGGCCTCCTGAAGGACCTCACCGCGCGGCTGGGGCACTGACGGGCGAGCCCCCGGACAAGTGAGGCGCAAGTGTCGCGCATGCGAGCCGCAGTTGAATCCAGTCTGACAGCTCTGACTGGAAGGACGTGTGGTGTCCATGCCGTTGCACGATCAGTCCGAGGCTCCGGCGGCGTACGGTGTCGGCTGGGGCAGAGGCTCCCGATAGCGACAGATCGTCCGTCTCACCTTCCCGGAGGGCGGGTGCCTCCGGGAAGGTAGATCTGGTACTTGACGAAGCCCGGGTTGACGGCGACCTTGTCGTACAGGCGGCGGGCCGTGGTGTTGCCCTCCTGGGTGTGCCAGTAGACGCGGGCGCAGCCGTTGGCCTCGGCCCACTCGGTGACCGCGGCGATCAGGGCCCTTCCCGCGCCCTTGCCGCGTACGTCCGGGGCGGTGAAGAGGTCCTGCAGGTAGCAGAGGTCGGTGTCGGGAGCCGAGGTGCTGCCGTGGACGAGGAAGTGAGTGATGCCCACCAGCCGTCCGCCGAGCCGGGCGCCGAGCGCGTGCAGCCGGGTGCCGGACTGGAACTCCTGCCATGCCCTGTCGTACATGCTCTGCGGCTCGGCGCGCCCGTAGAAGGCGATGTAGCCGCGGAACAGTTCCTCCCAGACGTCGCGATCCGAGGGCAGCAACTTCTCCACAGTGACCATGTACCGAAATCTACGGACAAAGTCGCAGGTGGGGCATGGCCACTCGCGGTCCTTACCGCCCGACCACTACTCCTCGGGCCAGGGGGCGCCGTCGCAGGTGCTGAAGGTGAACGTCCGCGTCATGGCGTTGGGCGACAGCACCCGGAACTGCACCGTGTGCGCCCCGTCCGACCGGATGTGCGCGTACCCGAGCACCAGCTTCGTCGGCGCCGTCGCCGCGGCCTTGCCCATGTCGCGGCCGTCCAGGATCCACCGGTAGGTGAACGGCGTCTTCTTGCCCGCGCTCACGGTGGCGGCGATGTTCGACTGCCGGTAGCAGTCGCCGGTCCGCAGCCCCTCCGAGCGCAGGCTCACCGACCCCACCCGCCCGCTGGGCGCGGCCGGTTTGGACGTGGTGGGCTTCTGCGTAGGCTCGTCCGTGGTGGGCTGCTCGTCCGCCGTGGGCTTGGTGTCGGGAGTCTCCCGGGTACGGCTCGCGGCCGGCTTCGGCGTCCGGGACGGCCTGCCTGACTTCTTCGCCGTCGGCTTGGCCGGGCCCGCGCTGCTCGGCGGAGGCGTGCCCACGGACGGCAGCCCGAGCGGCGCCTGCGCGACCGGCCAGGAGATGCCGGTGACCAGCGCCGTGACCAGCCCCGAGGTCACCACCACCGCTCCCGCCGCCGCCCCGGCCACCAGCAGCGCCCGCCTCCTGCCATCCCCGCCGGAGGCGCGGGGCGCCTGGGAGCCCGCTCGCGGCCCCGCTTCAGAGGGCACGCCGATGAGCTGGAGCAGGACCTCCTGCATCGCCGGGCGGGCGGCGGGGTCCTTGGCCAGGCAGCGGGTGACGATCGGGCGCAGGGGGCCGGTGAGGTCGCCGAGGTCCGGGTCGGCGTGCTGGATCCTGGTGATGACCGCGGGCAGCGAGTCGTTGCCGAACGGCGGGCTGCCCGTGGCGGCGTACACCATGACGCCGGCCCACGCGAACACGTCGGTCGCGGGACCGATCCCCGCGCCGGCCAGCTGCTCGGGGGCCATGTAGGCGGGGGTGCCGACGATGCTGCTGGTCATCGTCAGGGAGGCGCCGGAACGGGCGATGCCGAAGTCGATCACGCGGGGTCCGTCCCGGCCGAGCAGGACGTTGCCGGGCTTGAAGTCGCGGTGCACCACGCCCGCGCGGTGGATGGCCGCGAGCGCGGTGGCGGTGGCCACGGCCAGACGTTGCAGCCCCGCCCCGCCGTGCCGCCCGGCCTCCGCCAGGGACGGCCCCTCCACGTACTCGGTCACGATGTACGGCCGGCCGCCGGTCGAGGCGTCCAGCACCTGCGCCACGCAGAACGGCTCCACCCGCCGCAGCGCCGCCACCTCCCTGGCCAGGCCGTCCCCGCCCTCGCGCAGCACCTTGACCGCGACCTTGGCGCCGTCCGGCGCCTGCCCGAGGTAGACCACGCCCTGGCCGCCCTCGCCGAGGCGCCCGGTCAGCCGGTAGGCGCCGATGGTCCGCGGGTCGTCGGGACGGAGCGGGCGCATCTACGACGTCGCGCACATCTTGAACGACACGGACGCGGAGCCGCCGCCGACCACCCTGTACGCGGCGGTGTGGGGGCCGTCGGACAGGGAGATCTGGCGTTTGGAGAAGACGTAGTCGCTGCGGCTGCCGTCCGGGAGCTTGCCGGAGCCGGTCTCGATGACCTCGCCGTCCACGATCCACTGGAAGGAGTACCGGGCGCCGGGGACGGTGGAGTCGATCCCGGCGCCGAAGTTCATGGAGCCCACGTAGCAGGTGCCCTCGTCCTTGATCTTGGACGCGCCTTGGGAGCGTACGTAGGCCACGGTGAATCGGGCGGCCTTGGTGGGGGTGGGGCGCTTGGTGGGGGTTCGGGCGGGGGTGGGTCTGGTGGGGCTCGGGCGTACCGGGGTGCGGGTCGCGGTGGGGCGTATCTGGGTGCGGGTGGGCGTCGGTCTGGTGGTCTTGGTGGCCGGTGTGCTCGCGCGGGCCGGGCCGTGGCCGGGTTTCCTGGTCTTGCCGGCGCGTCCGTCGCCCGGTCGGCCGGTGGCCGGGCGGTCGCCGGTGCGGGACTTGGCCTGGCCGCCCTTCTTCGACGCCTCCGCCGTGCCGGGCTGGAGGGCCAGCGTACTGGGCTGTCCGGCCAGGGTGACCTTCCACACGACGGCGGTTCCCGCGCTCAGCACCAGCGCGGTGGCCACCGCCGCCCCCGCCAGCACCGGCACCCGGATCCGCCGTCTCGGGCCCACGTCTGCCGGGACGGTCGTGGGTGCGGGGCTGCCCGCCGTACCTCTGCCGGTTGGGCCGCCGAGCAGGCGGAGCAGGACCTCCTCCATGGACGGGCGGGCGGCCGGGTCCTTGGCGAGGCACGCGTAGACCACCGCGCGCAGATGCTCGGGCAGGTCGCCGAACTGGGGTTCGTTGTGCAGGATGCGGTTGATGATCGCGGGCAGCGTGTCGTTGCCGAACGGCGGCGTGCCCGTCGCGGCGAACACGATCACCGACGCCCACGCGAACACGTCGGTGGCGGGCCCGACGCCCGTTCCGGCCAGTTGCTCGGGGGCCATGTAGGCGGGGGTGCCGACGACGCTGCTGGTGACGGTCAGGGAGGTGCCCGCGCGGGCGATGCCGAAGTCGATGACGCGGGGCCCGTCGCGGCCGAGCAGGACGTTGCCGGGCTTGAAGTCGCGGTGCACCACGCCCGCGCGGTGGATGGCCGCGAGCGCGGTGGCGGTGGCGACGGCGAGGCGGTCGAGATCGGCGCCGCCGTGGCGGCCCGCCTCCGCCAGCGAGGGCCCGTCCACGTACTCGGTCACGATGTACGGCGTGCCGCTCGCCGACGCGTCAAGCACCTGCGCGATGCAGAAGGGCTCCACCCGGCGCGCCGCCGCGATCTCCCGCTCGAAGCCGCCCTCGCGCAGCACCTTGACCGCGACCGGGGTGCCGTCCGGCGCCACGCCCAGATACACCACGCCCTGGCCGCCCTCGCCGAGCTTCCTGACGATGCGGTACGGCCCCACGCTCGGCGGTGTCACTAGTCCTCCATCGAGCAGACGCTGAACGGCATCGACCTGGCCGCGCTGCCCGGCGCGGTGACCTTGAGGGTGACGTTGTGCCCGCCGGTCTTGAGCATGTACTGGTGCGCCAGGGCCGGAGCGGTGAACTCACCCTTCGACACCCAGGTGCGGTTGCGGTGCTTGACCTGCCCGTCGACCACCCACGCGTAGCTGATCCACACCTCCGACCTGCTCGACTCCAACGAGCCGGAGAACCCGACCGGCGGCATGTAGCAGCTCGCCGTATGGTCCTGGCCGGGGCCGCCGTGCAGGTCGATGCCGAGAACCCGGACTCTGGCCGCGGCCGGTGCGGGCTTCTTCGTGGTGCGCACGGGGGTGGGGGTGGTGCGTTCGGGCGTCGCGCGTTCCCGCGTCGGGGTGGGGCTCTGGGTGGTGCGCTCGCCCGACGGCTTCGGCTTGGGGGTCTGCTTCGGGGTCTTCCTGGGGGTGGGCTTGCGGGTGGTCTTGGCGGGGCGCGGGGTCTTGCCGCCGTTCGCGGTGGGGGTCGAGGTGTACGGCGCGGCGGCCGCCCACAGCCCGGAGCCGCCGCCGAGCCAGGTCAGCCCCGACACCAGGCCACCGGCCACCACGACGGACCCGGCCACGGCCAGCGGCACCACGAGCGCGGCCCTGACCGGCTTGTTGCGCCGTACCCGATCGGTTGCCTGGTCGCGACGCGCGCCGGGATCGGTGACCGCCCCACCCTGGGCACGCTCCCACGCCGGACCCGCGTGTCCCCGTGCCTGATCCGGGACATCAGGGCCGGGGCGCTGGTCGCCGCCGAGGAGGCGTAACAGGACCGCGCGCATCGGCGGGCGCGCGGCGGGGTCCTTGGCCAGGCAGTCGTAGACGACGCCGCGCAACTGCCGGGGCAGCTCGCCGAGCTGGGGCTCGTTGTGCAGGATGCGGTTGATGATCGCGGGCAGCGTGTCGCTGCCGAACGGCGGCGTCCCCGTCGCGGCGAACACGATCACCGACGCCCACGCGAACACATCCGCCGCCGGCCCCACGTCGTGCCCGGCCAGCTGCTCGGGCGCCATGTAGGCGGGCGTGCCCACGATCCCGCTGGTCGCGGTAGCCGCCGCGTCGGTCGCGCGGGCGATGCCGAAGTCGATGACCCGCGGCCCGCCCGGCCCCAGCAGCACGTTGGCCGGCTTGAAGTCGCGGTGCACCACGCCGGCCTCGTGGATCGCCGCCAGCGCGGTGGCCGTCGCGACCGCGAGCCGCTGCAGGTCCGCGCCACTGTGCCGCCCCGCCTCGTGCAGCGACGGCCCTTCCACGTACTCGGTCACGATGTACGGCCTGCCGTACCCCCGAGCGGGAACGCCCTGCCCCGGACGGTGCCGCCGGCCGGGGCCCGGAGCGTCGCCGAGAGAGGCGTCGAGGACCTGGGCGATGCAGAACGGTTCCACGCGGCGCGCCGCCGCGATCTCCTTGGCGAAGCGGTCGTCGCCGCCCAGCCCGTCGCGCAGCACCTTCACCGCGACCGGGGGGCCGTTGCCGCTCTGCCCCAGGTACACGACGCCCTGGCCGCCCTCGCCGAGCCTGCCGACCAGTCGGTAGGGACCGATGGCGGCGGGGTCGTCGGGACCGAGCGGCGCGAGCGTGCCCATCTACTCCGTCCCCACCGGGCACACCTCGACCGCGATCGACTCGCGGGCCGTCACCGGCGAGGTGACGCGCAGGGTCACGGTGTGCCGTCCGGGCAGCGTGATGGCGGGCGGCGGGACGACGGCGCGGGTGCGCGCCTCGGTGATGTACGCCGTGCCGCGCCGCGCCACCTGCCCGTCCACGATCCAGGCGTAGCGGAAGCGCACCGGCCAGCGGGTTCCCTCGACGAGGCCGCTGATCACGGTGTCGCCCACCTGGCAGTCGCGGGTCTGGGCGGTTCTGACGCCTTGGGCGCGTACGTACAGGACCCGGATCGTGCCGACGTCCCGCGTGGAGGAGGCGCTGGGGGAGGACGTGGTGGAGGCGCCCGGGGAGGGGGTGCCGCTTGCGCGCGGGTGGCGGGCGCGGGTCTTGGCCGGCTTCGGGCTGGAGGAGGACGCCGAGGCCGGCGTCACCGTCGTGACCACGGGACCGGTGTCGCGGCGCGGGTCGGAGGTGAGCCAGACGATCGCCCCGGACAGGGCCAGCACCATCACCCCGGACACGCCGGCGATCAGCGCCCGCCGTACCCCGCGACGGGCGGGCGAGCGGCCCGCCTTCGCGGCCGGGAGCGGCTGCTCACCGCCCAGCAGTTGCAGGACGACCTGCCGCATGGCGGGGCGGAGCCCGGGATCCTTGGCCAGGCAGCCCTGCACGATCGCGCGCAGCGGCTGCGGCAGGTCGCCCAGTTCGGGCTCCTCGTGCAGGATCCGGTTGATCACCTCGGGCAGCGCGCCGTCGCCGAACGGCGGCCTGCCCGTCGCGGCGAACACCACCGTCCCCGCCCACGAGAACACATCCGCGGCGGCCCCGGCGCTCTGCCCCGACAACTGCTCCGGCGCCATGTAGGCGGGCGTCCCCGCCACCCCGCCCGCGCTCGGCGTGTGGTCGTCACCGGCCAGCCCGAAGTCGACCACCCGCGGCCCGCCCGGCCCGAGCAGCACGTTGGCCGGCTTGAAGTCCCGATGAACCACGCCCGCCTGGTGGATCGCCGCCAGCGCGGTCGCGGTCGCGTTGGCCAGCCGCTGGAGCTCGGCGCCGGTATGCCGTCCCGCCCGCTGCAGGGGCGGCCCGTCCACATACTCACTCACGATGTACGGCCGGCCGGCGAACGAGGCGTCCAGCACCTGTGCCACGCCGAGTGGTTCCACGCGGCGGGCGGCGGCGATCTGCTCGGCGAGGCGGTCGTCCCCTGTCCGGCCTTCGCGCAGCACCTTGACCGCGACCGGCACGCCGTTCCTGGCCTGGCCCAGATAGACCACGCCCTGACTGCCGGCGCCGAGCCGCCCGACCAGGCGGTAGGGTCCCACCACCGCCGGATCGCCCTCGCGCAACGGTTCGACGTGCGGCATGAGGGGAGTGACTCCTGTGACGGCTGAGATGAATCTCCAGAGACCCTAGCGCGTAGAGACACGATTTGTCGGAACTTAGTCCGATAAACACGTAAACACCCCCCACCACCAGCCCAAACCCCCAAGCATCCCGCGCCACGCGGCCAGCAGCCCTCCCCCGGGAACCCCTGAAGCCCCGAAGGGGCAGGACCCGATCGCACCCCGCAAGACCAGCCCCGGCCCACACCGCCCCCGAATGGCCGCCCCGTAGGGTCGCCCGCCCCCACGCAGGCCGCCCCCACGCAGGGCGCCCCCACGCGGCCCGCCCCCACGCGGCCCGCCCCCACAAAGGCACCCGCGTAGGGCCCGACCCCCACAAAGCCGACCGCCCTCACGCAGCCGCCTCCACGCAGCCGCCTCCGCACACCCGCCCCCACAGAGGCGCCCGCGTAGGGCCGCGCCCCGGAGAGCGGTGTGCCCGCGAGGCTGGAGGGCGGTTCACCCCGCGCTCGGCGGAGCCGAGCCCGCAGGGGGTGTGCCCGTGGGGCGTCCGCCGAAGTGCGGTGTGCTCTTGTGGGGGTGGTGGGGTGTGGGGGGCTGGGTGGGTGAGGGCGGGGAAACGTACGATCGGGGGCATGCGGTCGGTCGAGGACTATGTCGAGGGTGTGAAGGCCGGGTCCCGGACCTGGATCGGGCGGGCGATCACGCTGGTGGAGTCCACGAAGAGCGACCATGCGCGCTTGGCGCAGGATGTGCTGGTCGCGCTCACGCCGCTCGCCGGGCGGACGTGGCGGGTCGGGGTGTCCGGGGTGCCGGGGGTGGGGAAATCTACGTTCATTGATGGGTTCGGGACTTTGCTCACCGGGCTGGGGCATCGGGTGGCGGTGCTGGCCGTTGATCCCTCCTCCACCCGGACGGGCGGCAGCATTCTGGGGGACAAGACGCGGATGGGGCGGCTGGCGGCTGACCCACATGCCTACATCCGGCCTTCCCCCACCTCGGGGACGCTCGGGGGAGTGACCAAGGCGACCCGGGAGGCCATGGTCGTGGTGGAGGCCGCCGGGTACGACGTGGTGCTCGTCGAGACCGTCGGCGTCGGCCAGTCGGAGACCGCCGTCGCGGACATGGTGGACAGCTTTCTGCTGCTGAGCCTGGCGCGTACCGGGGACCAGCTCCAGGGCATCAAGAAAGGGGTGCTGGAGCTGGCCGACGTGATCGCCGTGAACAAGGCCGACGGGGAACACGAGCTGGCGGCGCGCAAGGCGGCCAGGGAACTGGCCGGTGCGTTGCGCATGCTGCGCTCGGAGGGGCCGCCGCCTCCGGTGCTCACCTGCAGCGGCCTGACCGGCGCCGGGCTGGAGGAACTGTGGCACCAGATCGGCGCCCACCGGGAACGGGTGGACGTGGCGGCCAAGCGACGCGCCCAGCAGGTCCGGTGGACATGGACACTGGTCCAGGACCGCCTGCTGGCCGAGTTGCACGGCGACCCCGAGGTGGCCGCGCTCACCAAGGAGGTCGAGCGCGAGGTACTGGCCGGCGAACTCACCCCCGCCCTGGCCGCCGACCGCCTCCTGGCCGCCTTCAAACGCCGGTGACCACCCCGCCGTAGCCACCCCGCCGTAGCCGCCCCACCAGTCCCCACCCCAAAGCGCCCAGAAACCCACACGCACCACCTGCCCCCACGCGCCGCAGCCCTCGCGCGCGCTGCCTGCCCTCACGCGGGGCCCACGCGCAGCCGCCTGCACTCCAGGGGTGTCCACGCGCGCCGCCTGCCCGCCCGTGCGTGTGCCGCCTGCCCACCGTGCGGGTGCTCCCCGCTCCAAGGGCTCCCGCTCCGGGTGTGCCGCCGTGCGCGAGACGCTTTCACAAGCGCCGCCATGGGGTCTGGAACCCAGAAAACAAAACGACCGGTCGTTCGTATATAGTCGGACCCATGACCGATGGACGCAGGTTGCGTGGGCAGCGGAGCAGGGAGGCGATTCTCGAGCGCACCGTCGCCCTCGCCTCCGTGGACGGGCTCAGCGGCCTCACCCTGGGGCGGCTGGCCGAAGAGTCCGGCATGAGCAAGTCGGGCTTCTTCGCTCACTGGCGTGACAAGGAACAACTCCAGCTGGACGCCGTCGACTGGGCCGCTCGCCAGTGGGTGGACCACATCGTCCGCCCCGCCATGCGCGCCCCCGCCGGTGTACGCCGCCTGTTCGCGATGCACGAGGCCCGCCTGCGCTTCTATGAGGACGGCGTCCTCCCGGGAGGCTGCTTCTTCTTCGTCGCCCAGGCCGAGTTCGACGACCGTCCGGGGAAGGTGCGCGACCGGGTGGCCAAGGCGATGGCCGACTGGCTCAAGGCCGTACGCGCGATGGTCGAGGAAGCCGTCACCCTGGGCGAACTCGGCGACGACACCGATCCGGGCCGCCTCGCGTTCGAGATCAACGCCCTGGGTGAGGCGACCGTCGTCCACGCCCGGCTGATCGATCCGGCCGAGGCCTACTCCTACTCCCGCGCCGCCGTCCTGCAGCGGTTGCGCGAACTCGCCACCGACCCCTCGCTCCTTCCGGAGGATTGACCGTGACCCAGTTCAAGCCCGTTCAGGTGCACTTCGACGACCTCGACGCCGTGGGCCTGCTGCACAACTCCCGCTACGCCCTGCTCGTCGAGCGCGCCGTGTCCGCCTTCTGGACCGAGGCGGGCTGGCGGTTCGACCCGGCGCTGTCGAAGTTCAAGGACTTCTACATGGTCGTGCGCGAGTTCAAGATCGTGTACAACACACCCGTGATGGGCACGGGCGACGTGCTCGTGGAGTTCTGGCTGGAGCGCATGGGAAGGACCTCCGGCGTGTACGGCTTCCGCGTCCTGTCCGCCGACAGGACGGTGGTCCACGCCGAAGGCCACCGCGTGAACGTCAACCTCGACTCCACCACCCTGAGGCCCACACCGTTCTCCCCGGAGATCCGCGAGGCGGCGGCCGTCCTGATGCGCGAACCCGCCGCATGCTGAGCACTCGCTGGCTGCCCGGCCCGCATGTGCCCGGCGACACCGCCGTGGTGGTCAGCGAGACCGCCTTCCAGCTCAACCGCGCCGTCGATCTGCCGCGCGCGTGCTGGGCCGGTTGGCGGCTGAGCCGGTTGTGGCCGGAGCTGGAGGGCGCCGTGGCGTTGCGGCTCTGGGCGGACCCGCTGCGGCGCCGTATCGGATCGGTGTCGGTGTGGCGGGAGGGCGCAGATCTCGACCGGTTCGTACGGCTGCGCGCGCACGCCGACATTGTCCGCGCCTACCGGGGCAAGGGCACGCTGACGACCAGGACGTGGGAGAGCATCGGTGTCCCCGGTGGGTGAACTATCCATCGCCGGGTGAAATATCGCTACTCGTTTCCGCACGGGCGGCTACCCAGAGGTGCGGCGTGTGCCACGATGGCGCGCAGTCGACGACGGGGAGACCGCACATGTGTGATGACCCGATGCTGCCCGAACCGGTCGCGGGGGCCCTGCGAGAGTACGGCGGGCTGCTCGGCGAGCACGGCATCACCTGGGGCGAACCGGAGATCCACTACGTCAAGCTCTTCGCCCGCCGGAGGGTGCTCCCGCCCGAGCTCCAGGACCGTTTCTGGCGGGTCGCCTTCGGCCGTCTGGCCGCCCGCCACCCCGGCGAGCCGCTGGAGGGCCTCGGCGCCCGCCTGGCCGAGCCCGACTACGACGAGATCCTGCGCGACACCCTGGACGGCGAACTCCCCGCCCACGCCGCCGCCCTCCGCCTCACCCCCGGGGGCCCGGTACTCGACGGCACCCCGCACGTGATCCTGCGCCCCGGCGACGACGCCCGCGTCCCGCTGCTGGTGGACTCGCAGCATCTCGATCAGGGCTCCGATCAGAGCCCCGATCCGACCACTGTCCGCATCGGCAGCTTATGTCGCGAAATATCGCCTCAAGGTGCTTGGCTGACCGAGATCACCCCCACCACCCAGGTCACCGTCGACGGCACCCCGGTGGACACGACACCCCTGTTCAGAGTCGCCGAGTTGGCCAGGGTGCGGCTCCGCTCGCCGTACCCCTGCCGCTGGAGTGTCACCGGCGACGGCGGCCAGGGCTGGTTCCCCACGGGCGCCCCGCACCGCCACGACTTCCACGGCCGCCCCTACTTCCACGGCGACGACCTCACCCTCGACGTCCCCGCCGAGCCCCTGACGATCACCGCCACCCGCGGCATGGAGTACGACCAGGTCCGCACGGAGCTCACCCCCCGTCCGGGCCACGACCACCAGGTACGGCTCGCGCCGCACCGCATCTACCACGCCGCCGCCCGCGGATGGTACGGCGGCGACCTGCACACCCACCTCAACTGGGCCGGTGACCTCATCGCCGCCCCCGCCGACGCCGCGGCCGCCCAGCACGGCGAGGACCTGCACGTCCTGAACCTGCTGGCGGGCAACGTCTCCGGCGCCCGCGTGTACGACCGCGAGGCCCTCGCGCACTGGATCGGCCGTGACCTGCCCTGGTCCGACGCCACGCACATCGCCAGGATGGGCGCCGAGTACCGCAACGACCTGCTCGGCCACGCCTATGCCTTCGGCCTGACCGCCGAGCCGGGCAGCCTGCACACCGGCTTCGACGGCGCGCCCGACTGGCCGCCGAACGCCGCCGCCCTGGCCGGGTTGCGGCGGCTCGGGGCGCTGCTCGGCTACAGCCACCCGTTCGGCCAGCCGGTGCGCGACGACGATCCGGCGAAGGCGTTGTTCGGGCCGGTGGCGCGTGACTGCTCGGCCAGCGCGCTCGTCGCCGACGCCGCACTCGGCCTGGTCGACAGCCTGGACGTGCTCACCCACGCCTCCATCCCGGCCACCGCGGCCGTCTACCGCCGCCTGCTGGGTGCGGGGAACCGGCTGGCCGTCACCGCCGGAACCGACACGATGATCTCCTTCACCCGTTCCGACAACCAGTCGAACCCGCCCGGCTGGGGCCGCGTCTACGCCCGCGTGGACGGGGCGCTCACCGCGGAGTCGTTCGCCGCGGCCGTGCGGGCCCGCCGTACGTTCGCCACGACCGGTCCGTGGCTGGAGCTGTCGGTGGACGGCCACGGGCCGGGCGCGACCATCGACGCGGAGCCGGGCGGGCGGCTGTCGGTCACCGCGACCGCGATCGGCCCCGAGGTGTCGGCGGTGCGCATCCGCACCGCCGACGGGGTACGCGCGGGCGCCGGACGGCTCGGCGGCGGCGACGACGCGCTGACCGTCACCGTCGAACTCGACGTCGGCGAGCCCACCTACGTGCTGGCAGAGGCCCTGTGCGAGCCGCACCCGCGCACGCTGACCGCCACCGGGTACGCCCTGACCAGCCCCGTGCACGTGGACGTCGGCGGCAGGCAGGTGGCGCGCGGCTCCGACGTGCGCTGGTGCCTGGACTGGCTGGACCTGCTGGAGGACCTGGTCAGAACCCACGCCAGGCTGGACGCGCCGGGCCAGCTGGAGGACCATCTGGAGCTGATCGAACGGGCCAGGGGAGTGTACAGAACCCGGCTAGGCTGATCGCCGATGGACATCAAGAACCTTCTGCGCGAGCACCCTGAGTGGCTCGCCCACCTCGAGTCGCTGGGCGGCTTCGAGGCCCGCCCGCCCGCGCCCGGCGACCTGCTCGGCGAGCTGATGCGGCTGACGGTCCCGCACGAGGACGTCGCCGGGGTGATGACGAGTGCGCCGGAGCCGGGCACGCCGCAGTGGTGGCTGCTCGAACGCTGCGCGCACTCCCTGGTCTCCACCATCGACGTGCTCGACGACCCGCCCTTCTTCCCCGATCTGCCCGAGCTGGGGCCGTACTTCTACGTGCACGTGTTCATGGCGGCGCTGCCGTACACGCGGGAGTTCCATCGCGCGCGCGGCATCTCCGAGGAGGTGTCGCACGAGACGCTCGCCGACATCGGCCGCAACATGGCCGTGCACCGCAAGCGGCACGGCCGGCCGGGGCTGCACGCGCCGTTCTGGTACATGGCGCACGTGCGGGGGATCCTCTACCAGCTGGGGCGGCTGCAGTTCGCCCGCGACCGGATGGGCGGCAGGACCCTGGAGGCGGTTCGCGCGGCCGGGGTGCCGGTGGGCGAGCACGGCCGGACGCTGGGGCTGCACATCCCCGACTTCTGCGGGCCGTTTCCGCCCTCGGCCTGCGCCGACTCCCTGGAGCGGGCGCGCGCCTTCTTCCCCAAGCACTTTCCCGACGAGGACTACCCGGTGGTGACCTGCAGCTCGTGGCTGCTGGACGACCAGTTCGCCCAGTACCTACCGGCGAGCTCGAACATCATGTCCTTCCAGCGCCGCTTCCGGCTGCTGCACCGCTTCGAGACCAGCGGGATGATGGACTTCGTCTTCGGCGCCGACGCCAAGGCCGACCCGCTGCCGCGGCGTACCAGCCTGGAGCGCGCGATCGCCGACCACCTCGCCGCCGGCGGCACCTGGTACGGCCGCGCCGGCTGGCTGCCCCTCTAGGCGGTCTCCACGAAGGCGGCCAGGCCGTCCAGCATGATCCTGAGGTTGACCGCGAAGATCTCCTCCAGGTCGGCCAGGACGTCCGGGCTGTCGCGCAGCGCGCTCTGGCGCGGGTAGCGGTCGGTGCCCAGCTCCTCGTAGACGGCGGGCACGGTCACCGCGCGCCACTGGCTGAGCGAGATCCCGCCCCGCCGGTCCGCGGTGACCTCGCTCACCCGTAGCAGCGCGAGCCCCTGCACGAGCCCGCTGATGCCCAGGTAGAGGCGGTGGGTGGTCACCGGGTCCAGGCCCAGGCCGTCGAAGGCGCCGAGCCCGCGCTCGAAGCGGGCCAGCAGGCTCGGGACGAGCGGCGGCCGGACGGTGGCGATCACCTCCAGCAGCCACGGGTGCGCGGCGTAGAGCTCCCACTCCCACCGGGCCGCGGCCTCCAGCTCGGCCCGCCAGCCTCCCGTGACCGGGAGCCCGGAGTCCAGGCCGTCGGCGAAGACGGCCTCGACCATGAGGTCGATCAGCTCGTCCTTGCCGGCGAAGTAGTTGTACAGCGACATCACCTTGACGCCGAGCGCGCTCGCCACGTGCCGCATGGACAGGCTCTCCAGGCCGTCGGCGCCGGCGATCCGCACGGCGGTGCGCACGATCAGCTCCCTGGACAGGCCCGCCTCGCCGCGCTGCTCCCGCACCGGCGCCACGACCACGGACCGGCGTGCCCGGTAGGCGCGGGCCTGGCAGGAGCGCGAGCAGTACAGGGGTCTGCGGCCCCGCTCGGGAAGCACGAGTTCCTTTCCGCACCGCGCGCATTTCGCCATTTCATCACACCCTTTTTCTGTGACGAAATGATATCACTTCCCAGTAAATAGCCGATAGGAAGGGAGTCACGTACATCGTAAGGAGGCACGATGAAAAAGGCGGGCCCGCGGGAATGGGCGGGGCTGGCGATCCTCATGCTGCCCGTCCTGCTCATCTCGGTCACGGTGACCGTGCTGTTCTTCGCGCTGCCGGCGCTGACCGCGGAGCTGGAGCCGAGCGGCACGCAGCAGTTGTGGATCGTGGACGTCTACGCGTTCCTGCTGGCCGGGCTGCTCATCCCGATGGGTCATCTGGGCGACAGGATCGGCCGCAGGCGGCTGCTCCTGCTGGGCGCGGTGGCCTTCGGCGTGGCCTCCGCGGCGGCGGCGTTCGCGCCCAGCGCCGACCTGCTCATCCTCGCCCGCGGCCTGCAGGGCGCCGCCGCGGCCACGCTGATGCCGCCCACGCTCGCGCTCATCCGGGTCCTGTTCGCCGACCCGCGGCAGTTGCGGATGGCGATCGCCGTCTGGGCCGCGGTCTTCACGCTCGGCAGCGTGGCCGGGCCGGTCGCCGGAGGGTGGCTGCTGGAGCACTTCTGGTGGGGATCGGTCTTCCTGATCAACGTGCCGATCATGCTCGTGCTACTGGTGCTCGGCCCGTTGCTGCCGGAGTACCGCGATCCCGCTCCCGGCCGGTTCGACCCGGCCGGCGGGGTGCTCGTCCTGCTGGCCGCGCTGCCCCTGGTGTACGCGGTGAAGAAGGCCGCCGGGCAGGACTTCTCCGCGGCCATGTGGGCCGCCGCCGCGGCCGGGCCGGTGTTCGCCGCGCTGTTCCTGCGCAGGCAGCGCGCCCAGGCGGACCCGATGCTCGATCTGACGCTCTTCCGGCGGCCCGGCTTCGGCCTGTCCCTGGCCGCCGCCACGCTCGCGGTCTTCGCGCTGGTCGGGACGTTCTACTTCCTCACCCAATACCTGATGTCAGTGCTCGGCATGCGGCCGATCGCCGCCGGGCTCATGATCGTGCCGGCCGCCGTCAGCTCGGCCGCCGGATCGGTGCTCGGGACGGGCCTCACCCGGTGGCTGCGGCCCGGCCACGTCATGGGGTCGGGGATGGTCTGCGGGGCGGCCGGGTTCCTGCTGATCGCGGGGCTGGGCACCGAGGCGGACCTGCCGCTGCTGTTCGGCGGGCAGATCCTGCTGGGCTGGGGCATCGGATCGGTCCAGGCGCTCGCCTCCGGCCTGGTCATCTCCACGGCGCCGCCGGAGAAGGCCGGATCGGCCTCCGGCCTGTTCGAGTCGGCCACGGAGTTCGGGCAGGCGCTCGGCGCGGCCGTACTCGGGAGCATCGGCATGGCCGTCTACCGCGCGGCGCTCGCCGCGTCCATGCCGCCGGAGGTGCCCGGCGGGCAGGCGGCGGTGGCCAGGGAGACGCTGGGCGGCGCCCTCGCCCTCGACGCCGGTACGGCACTCGCCGCCGCGGCCCGCGCCGCCTACGTGGACGGCATGCGTACGGCGGCGCTGGCCGGAGCCGTCGTCATGCTGACCATGGGCGTTCTCGTCCTGCGCGCACGTTCTGGCCGACTGTGCTAAATTCTGGCCATGCGGTCAGAAAATAAGCCGACTGGCCAACGATCGTTCATCGAAGAGGCCAGGCGGACGCAGATCATCGCCTCGGCCATCGAGGTCCTGGCCGAGGCGGGGTGGGCGGGCGCGTCCCTGGCGAACATCGCCAAGCACGCCGGCATCAGCAAAGGCGTCATCTCCTACCACTTCGCCGGCAAGGACGAGCTGATGGAGGAGGTCGTCGAGCAGGTCTACGCGCAGATCGCCGAGTACGTGCTGGCGAAGATGGAGGGCGAGAAGTCCGCCACCGAGCTGCTGCGCACCCACGTCCTGGCGGTCGCCGAGCACATGCGCGGCAACCGCACCCGGCTGAAGGCCATCGGCGAGATCTTCCACAACCTGCGCGGCCCGGACGGCGGAGCCCGCTACGGCCCCCAGACCAACGAGGAGATCTACCAGGCCCTGGAGCTGGTCTACAAGCTCGGCCAGGACACGGGCGAGTTCCGCGCCTTCGACCGGCGCGTCATGGCGGTCACCCACTCAGCCGCCGTCGACGCCATGTTCACCTACTGGGTGGTCATCCCCGGCCACGACCTCGACGCCCACGCGCGCGAACTGGCCGACCTCCTCGAAAGGGCCGTCAAGTGAAGACCGAGACCCGCACGAGGCTGCTGGCCGTCGACAACCTGCGCGTCGTGCTGACCGCGCTCGTCGTCGTCCACCACGTCGCCGTCACCTACGGCAACATCCCCGCCTGGTACGTCTTCGACAAGGCGCGGGACGGCACCGGCCTCGCCCTGGACGTCCTGGTCATGTTCAACCAGGCGTTCTTCATGGGGTTCTTCTTCCTCATCTCCGGCTTCTTCACCCCGCGCTCCTACGACCGCAAGGGCCCGGGACCGTTCATGCGCGACCGGCTGAAGCGGCTCGGCATCCCGCTGCTGGCCTACCTGCTGTTCCTGCGGCCCGTCGCGCTGGCCGGGGTCTACGACGGCTCCATGCCGTACTGGCACTTCTACATCGGCTCGTGGGACCCGGGACCGATGTGGTTCGTGGAGGTCCTGCTGGTCCTGACCGGCCTCTACGTGCTGTGGCGCCGCTCCGGGCGGCAGCTCGCGGACCGGCGCGGCGAGCTGACCTTCCGCGCGATCGCGCTGTTCGTGACCGGGCTGACGCTGGCCGTCTTCGCCTGGCGGTTCCTGGTGCCCGTGGGGCAGTACTGGCCGGTCGCCGGCCTGCCGACGCCCTCCTACCTGCCGCAGTACGCCTCCATGTTCGTCCTGGGCCTGATCGCCCAGCGGCGCGGCTGGTTCGAGACGCTGCCCAGGTCGGCGGCTAAGTACGGGTTCATCGCCGCCGGTATCGCCTCGGCGGTGCTGCTGCCGGCCGGGATGTGGACCACGGGCTGGGCCGCCCAGCTCGGCACGGCGGCGTGGGAGTCGGTGTTCGCGGTCTCGATGGTCATCGCGCTCAGCGTCTGGTTCCGCGAACGCTTCGACCGGCAGGGCCCGTTCGGCAGGTTCCTGGCCGACCAGGCGTTCACCGTCTACATCATCCACCCGCTCGTGCTCGTCGGCATCAGCACCCTGCTGTCCGGGCTGGCGGCGCCGGCCATCGCCAAGTTCGCGCTCGTGGCGGCCCTGGCACTGCCGATCTGCTGGGGGCTGGGCTACCTGGTGCGCTCGATCCCCGGCGCCCGGCGGATTCTCTGAGCGGCGGGAACCCCGCGCGGCCGGGCGGTGTATCCGGGACATGAGACGCACGCTCCTCGCCGCGACCGCCCTGCTGCTGAGCGGCTGCGGCGCCGCCACCGGCGGCACCATACCCTCCACCGTGCGCGAGCCTCCCGGCCAGCGCGTCTGCGCGGGCGCCAACCAGCAGGACTTCGACGCCGGCCTCGACGACCGCGTCGTCGTCTCCGGCCCGGCCGCGCTGCTCGCCTTCGGCCTGGCCCCGCCCCCGAGCACTCCGCCGTCCGGGGGCGGGCAGCCGGTGCGCGGCTTCAAGCTCGCCGTCCGCGCCGAGCCGGGCGCCGACTTCACCGTCACGACCCGCACGGCCGGCACCGCCCTGCTGTTCGACCGCGCGAAGTACCGCCGCGACAACGCCCACACCCTGTCCGACGGCACGCCCTCCTACCGCTTCACCGGCTGCGCGGACCAGCGCGCGCTGTGGGTGGGCAGCGTCCTGACGACCGGCCCGGCCAAGGTCGAGCTCTCCATCCGGTACGGCGCCGCCGACCACCCCGTCACGATCACCGCCTACGCCAGAAAGTGACGCCCGGCGCCCGCTCCCGCGCGTGACCCCGGGCGGCGATTGGGCAGTATGGGGTGTATGCGACTCCGCTCCCGCCTGCACCGCTGGGACAAACGCCTGTTCAAGGCCGTTGCCAACGCGCACCTGCCCGGCCTCGAAAGCGTCCTGCCCCCGCTGTCCAACGCGGCCAACAACGCCGTGCTGTGGGGCCTGATCTCGGGCGGGCTCGCCTTCACCGGCAGGCGCAGGCTGCGCAGGGCGGCCACCCGCGGCCTGCTGGCCATCAGCGTGGCCAGCCCGCTGGCCAACATCGCCGCCAAGCGGGCCTTCAACCGCAAGCGCCCGCTGGCCGACTTCCTGCCGCTGGCGCGGGTGCTGAGGACTCCGTCCTCGACCTCGTTCCCCTCGGGCCACTCGGCCACGGCCGCCGCCTTCGCCACCGCGGTCGCGCTGGAGGCGCCCCGCCGGATCAGCGTGCCCGTCGGCGTGGTGGCGGGGGCGGTCTGCTTCTCCCGCGTGTACACCGGCGTGCACTACCCGGGCGACGTGCTGGCCGGGGCGGCCATCGGGGTGGCCGCCGGGCTGTTCACCCGGCGGCTGTGGCCGAACGTGGGCGAGGCCGTACCCGTGCTGAGGAAGACGCGCGCGAAGCGTCAGTCGGAGTAGAAGCCGTCCAGCACCTTGCCGTGGTGCTCCTCCACGACCTTGCGCTTGATCTTGAGGCTGGGCGTCAGCTCCCCGGTCTCCACCGTGAAGTCCCCGGCCAGCACGGCGAACTTCTTCACCGTCTCGTAGCTGGCCAGGCTCGCGTTGACCTCGTCGATCGCCCTCTGGACCTCCGCGCGCATCCTCGGGTGCTCGCGCAGCGCCTCGGCGTCGGCGGGCAGGTTCTCGGCCTCGGCCCAGGGCCGCACCACGTCCATGTCGAGCGTGACCAGGGCGGTGCAGTAGTTGCGCCGGTCGCCGTGGACGAACACGTGCGACAGGTACGGGCAGGCGGCCTTGATCCGGCCCTCCAGGTAGGTGGGCGCGACGTACTTGCCGCCGGAGGTCTTGATGAGCTCCTTCTTGCGGTCGGTGATGCGCAGCCGGCCCTCGTCGTCGAGTTCGCCGATGTCGCCGGTGCGCAGCCAGCCGTCCTCCAGCGCCGCGGCGGTGTCCTCGGGCAGGCCGTGGTAGCCGCGCATGATGCCGCGCCCGCCGATGAGCACCTCGCCGTCCTCGGCGATCTTCACGGTGGTGCCGGGCAGGGGCGGGCCCACGGTGCCGAACTTGACGGTGGCGGGCCGGTTGAGGAAGCTGCCGGCCGACGACTCGGTCAGGCCGTAGCCCTCCAGGATGGTCAGGCCGGCGGCGTCGAAGAACTCGGCGATGTCCTGTGACAGCGGGGCCGCGCCGGAGATGAAGAAGCGGATGCGCCCGCCGAAGCGCTCACGCAGCTTGGCGAAGACGAGCCGGTCGGCCAGGCGGTACTCGAAGCCGGTGGTGACCGGGATGGACGCGCCGCGCTGGCGGGCCCGCACGACACGTACGCCGGTGGCCTTCGCCCAGGTGAAGATGCGCAGTTTGAGGCCGCCCTCGTTGCGCATGTTCGCGGCCACCGTGTTGTGGATCTTCTCGAAGATGCGCGGCGCGGCGGCCATGAAGGTGGGCCTGAGCACGCCCATGTTCTCGGCGATCTTGTCGAGCCGGCCGTCGAGTGCGGTGGGCACGCCGCAGTCGATCATCACGACCTCCAGCAGCTTGCCGAAGGAGTGGGACAGCGGCAGCCACAGGAAGTGCAGGTCGTCGGGGCCCAGCAGGCCGAGTTCGCGGACCGACGCGGCGGCGAACAGCCAGTTGTCGTGGGTCAGCTCCACGCCCTTGGGCCGCCCGGTGGTGCCGGAGGTGTAGATGAGCGTGGCCAGGTCGTCGGCGGAGATGGCCTCGACCATGGCGTCGTAGTCGCCCTCGCCGGCCACGTCGGCCAGGGGAACCACCCAGCCGTCGTCGGCGGCCGTGCCGTCGATGACCACGACGTGCCGGACGTCGGGCAGCTTCTCGCGCACCGAGCGCAGCTTGGCGACCTGGGCGTCGTCCTCGGCGATGACGAGCGTGCTGCCGGAGTCGGTGATCACGAACGCGGACTCGTCGGCGGTGTTGGACGGGTAGATCGTCGTGGTGGCCGCGCCGGTGGACAGCACGGCCAGGTCGGCCAGGATCCATTCCAGGCGGGTGGAGCACAGCAGAGCCACGCGCGCGCCCGGCTCCGAGCCCAGCCCGGCCAGGCCGAGCGCCAGTTCGCGCACCCGGTCGCCGGTTTCTCGCCACGACAGGGACGTCCAGCCGCTCTCGGACGGCGTGCGGTATGCCTCGGCGTCCGGGGTGGCGTTGACCCGGTCGCGCAACAAGGCGGGAATGCTGGACATGCCTGACCTCCTGAGGGGGGTGTTGGTGCCGACAATAGGACGAACACCCTCGGAGAGTCGATGGTGCCGGTCAGTCACATCCCACGCGTGTCGCGGCGATCGCGACATCCGCCCCGCCGCTCGCCCGCACCTCCCAGGCCCCGCAGTCACAGCGGAAGTACGCGACCAGGCCCTCGGACGTGCGATGGGAGGAGACGGCGGTCAGTTCGTGCAGGTGTGTGGAGCGCATGCCTCCAGCCTGATGTAATGAGCTTGTGCATTTCAACGCTTACGGAGGCAACGGGGCGGCCCTGTCCGCCGACCTGGTCAACACCGCCGACTACTCACCCGGCGCGCTGACGGCGATCCTGTCCGCGAACGCGATGCTGCGCGCCGAGCTCACCCCGGCCCAGGCGGAGGAACTGGAGCTCTGGGCGGCCCGGCTCGATCCCGTCTTCGGCGAGCGCGACCAGGAGACCCAGATCGCTCTGGTCAACGACCTGCTGAAGATGACCGCGGCGACGCCGTACGTCAGCGCGCACGACGGCAGGAAGCCGCACCTGCACTTCTTCGCCATCGACGCCGACATCACCAGCCGGGCCAAGGACACCACCGCCGGCGGGCTGGCCATGGCCATCTCCTTCTCCGACGGCCGCCGCCTGGGCCGCTGCGACCGCGAGGGCTGCCCGACCGTCTACGTCGACACCTCGCGCAACGGCCGCCGCCGCTTCTGCTCGCTGGCCTGCGCCAACCGGGTCAACGTGGCCAACCACCGGGCCCGCCGGGTCACTCCCTGACCAGGCGGTCCAGCCGAGGCGCGTAGGTGACGTGGAAGACCAGCGACGCCGCGCCGATCGCCGCCGCGTCCGCGGCGATGGGGGAGACCTCCACGCGTACGGCCTGCAGCCCGCGGGCCAGCACCCGGGTGGAGACCGCCCGCCCGATCACGTCCCGGTAGAGCCCGCCCAGCTCCCGCACCGCCGGCCCGCCCAGCACGAGCAGGTCCACGTCGAGCATGTTGACGACCGAGACGGCGGCGTCGGCCAGCCGGTCGGCCGCCTCGGCGGCCACCGACAGCGCGAGCGGGTCCCCGGCCGCCGCGGCGGCGCACACGGCCGCGTGGCTGAGCCGCCCGCGCGTCAGCACCGACTCGGCGCCCAGCGCCAGGCGTTCCCTGGCCGTGGCCACCATCGCGCTCGGGCAGCACAGCGCCTCCACGCAGCCGCGGTTGCCGCAGTAGCACTCGGGCCCGTCCGGCATCACGGTGACGTGGCCGAACTCGGCGGCGTTGAGGGTGCGGCCCCGGTAGACCTGCCCGTCCAGGAACAGCCCGCCGCCGATGCCGGTGCCCAGGTACAGGTAGGCGAAGCTGGGCACGGCGCGGGCCAGGCCCGCCCAGCGCTCGCCGATCGCCGCCGCCGTGGCGTCGTTGTCGACGGTGACGGGGTAGCCGACGTGGCGTTCCAGCAGGCTCCTGATCGGGACCCCGTCCCAGCCGGGCAGGCGCGGCGGGGTGACGATGACGCCGTCGGGGTCGAGCGGGCCGGGGGAGGCCAGGCCCACTCCGAGCACCTTGTGATCCGGTACGCCGGCCTCCTTCAGCAGGCGGCGGGCGGTACGGGCCAGCG
The DNA here is from genome assembly GCF_042740095.1 of Nonomuraea sp. NPDC059023. Classification (NCBI taxonomy): domain Bacteria; kingdom Bacillati; phylum Actinomycetota; class Actinomycetes; order Streptosporangiales; family Streptosporangiaceae; genus Nonomuraea; species Nonomuraea sp. NPDC059023. The sequence goes on from NZ_JBHYIO010000030.1 coordinate 84,063, forward strand.
TCCTGACCACCGGCTCCGGCCCGGCCCCGCGTACCGGGCGGTGGAGCTTGACCAGCGGGCGGCCGGCCAGGTCGGCGAGCACGTAGGAGACCTCGCCGGGGTCGAAGTGGATGCCGACCGCGTACCCGGCGGCCGGGTCGACGCGCAGGATCGTGCGGGGCTTGCCGCCGGCGCCGGGCGCCGAGCCGTCCTCGACGACCAGCCCGTCCTCCAGGAGTTTGCGGACGATGACGGAGACGGTCTGCGGCGTCAGCCCGGTGATGCCGGCGATCTGGACCCGGCTGATGCCGTCGGAGGCCTGGACGGCCTCCAGCACGACCGCCCGGTTGTAGGTGCCGACCTTGGGCAGGTTGGTGCCCATCTGCATGAGGTCAATCTCACACGAAGGCGTTGACTCTGTAAATCAATTTGATTTACGTTGCCGGTTAACCGGCGACATAGGGGAGTCCCCCGATGAAACGTGTCCTGATCGCCTCAATCCTCGTCATCGGCGTGGCGGCCTGCGGCTCCGGAACGAAGGAGCCCGCCGCCGGCGGCGCCAAAGAGCTCGAAGTCCTCTACAAGGTCGAAACCACCTGGCCGTACCTGGAGAAGATGCTCCAGAACGCCAAGAAGCAGTACGAGGCCACGCACAAGGGCGTGACGATCAAGCTGACCCCGGTGCAGGGCAACAACGAGGCCTACTACACCAAGCTCGCGCTGCTCAACCGCTCCGCCGACTCCGCGCCCGACCTCTACTACCACGACACCTTCCAGGTCAACGCCGACGTCGCCGCGGGCAAGCTGGCCCCGCTCGACGAGTACCTCGGCTCCTGGCCCGACTGGGGCACGCAGTTCCCCGACTCGGTCAAGCAGGCGGCCAAGGGCGGCGACGGCAAGATCTACGGGGTCCCGATCAGCACCGACACCCGCGGGCTCTGGTACCACAAGGACGTGCTGGCCAAGGCCGGCATCGCCGTACCGTGGGAGCCCAAGACGTGGGCGGACGTGCTCACCGCGGCCCGCGCGATCAAGCAGAAGGCCCCCGGCGCCATCCCCTTCAGCATGTACTCCACCAAGATCCACGGTGAGGCCGCCACCATGCAGGGCTTCGAGATGCTCCTGTACGGCACGCCCGCCGGCACCCTCTACGACCAGACCCAGAAGAAGTGGATGGCCGCCGGCAAGGGCTTCACCGACTCCCTGGCCTTCATCAACACGATCTACCGCGAGAACCTCGGCCCCAAGCTGTCCGACGCCCACAACGCCAAGCTGAACGACAAGCACACGCTGGAGTGGTTCCCGCAGGGCAAGCTCGGCATCCTGCTCGACGGCGCCTGGACCCCCTCGGCCTGGAAGCCGACCGGCACCAAGCCGTGGCCGGAGTGGACACAGAAGATGGGCTGGACGCGGATGCCGACCCAGAACGGCCAGGCGCCCGGCGCGGTGAGCATGTCGGGCGGCTGGGTGATGGCGATGAGCTCCTACACCCCGCACAAGAAGGAGGCCTTCGACTTCATCACCACCGCCACCAACAAGGAGAACTCGATGCTCTACTCGGTCGGGACCGGCGACCTGGCCACGCGCAAGGACGTCGCCGCCGACCCCGCCTACAGCGCCGACAACCCGTCGGTGAAGTTCTTCACCGACCTGGCGGAGGTCACCCACTACCGCCCGGCCTTCGAGGAGTACCCGAAGGTCTCGGCCGAGGTGCAGGAGGCCATGGAGGCGGTCACCACCGGCGCGCGCGGCCCGGAGGAGGCGGCCAAGGCCTACTCCGACACCCTGCCCGGTGTCGTGGGCGGCCCTGACAAGGTCGTCGCGGGCGGATGACGGCCACCGCCCTTTCCCGGCCGGTGGCGCGGGGCCCGTCGGGCAGGCGGCGCGCCCTGCGCCGGCTGGCGCCGCTCGGGCCCGCGGTGGTCCTGCTGGTGCTCTTCCTGGCCGGCCCGATCCTGTGGAGCCTGTACGTCGCGTTCACCAACGAGACCCTGTCGGGCACGAACTCGGTCAGCCCGAGCTTCGTCGGCCCGGCCAACTTCGTGCGCATGTTCGGCGACGCCGACTTCGTCAACTCCTTCACGCTCACCTTCGCCTTCGTGCTCGGCTCCGCCGTCATCGGGCAGAACACGCTCGGCCTGATGATCGCGCTGCTGCAGCGCGGGCGCTCGCGGGCCACGCGCAGCGTCGTCAACGGCGTGGTGATCGCGGCGTGGGTCATGCCCGAGGTCGTCGCGGCGCTGTGCTGGTTCTCCTTCCTGGCCGAGGACGGCACGCTCAACACGCTGACCGGCATCGGCCAGGAATGGCTCTACACCGCGCCGATGGTCGCGGTGATCCTGGCCAACGTCTGGCGGGGGACCGCGTTCTCGATGCTGGTGTACTCGGCCGCGCTGTCGGAGGTGCCCGCCGAACTGGTCGAGGCGGCGGCCGTCGACGGCGCGGGCACCTGGCAGCGGCTGTGGCACATCACGCTGCCGCTGATCCGGCGCTCGATCATGGCCAACCTCATGCTGATCACCCTGCAGACGCTGGCCAGCTTCGGGCTGATCTACACCCTCACCGGCGGCGGACCGGGCAACGCCAGCCAGACCACGCCGCTCTACATGTACGACAAGGCCCTGCGCTACGGCGAGATCGCCTACGGCTCGGCCATGGCGCTGGTGATGCTGGTGATCGGGGCGCTGTTCTCGCTGGTGTACCTGCGGCTGATCAAGGTGGAGGACTGAGGGATGGGCCGACTCGCCGCCCGGATCGCGCTGCTGGTGGTGGCCGTGTCGTTCGCGGCGCCGTTCCTGTGGGTGGTCATCGCCTCCGTCCAGCCGGGCGCGGGCCTGTCGGCCCAGCCCACGGGGGAGTTCTCGCTCGGCAACTTCCAGGCGGTGCTCACCTGGGAGACCACGATCCTGCCGGTGATCAACTCCATCGTGATCTCGGCGGGGACCGCGCTGATCACCGTGCTGGTGGCGGCGCTGGCCGCCTACCCGCTCTCGCGCTACGAACTGCGCTACAAGCGCTCGTTCATGCTGACGTTGCTGTTCACGACCGGGCTGCCGCTGACGGCGATCATCGTGCCGGTCTACTCGATGTTCTACCGCTTCAACCTCTACGGGTCGGTGCCGGCGATGGTGCTGTTCCTGGCGGCCAGCGCGCTGCCGTTCGCGATCTGGCTGATGAAGAACTTCATGGACGGCGTACCGGTCGGCCTGGAGGAGGCGGCCTGGGTGGACGGGGCCGGCTGGGTGCAGTCGCTGGTGCGCGTGGTCGGCCCGCTGATGGCGCCGGGCATCGCCGTGGTCGGCATCTTCGTCTTCGTCGGCCAGTGGGGCAACTTCTTCGCCCCCTTCGTGCTGCTGGACGAGCCGGAGGAGGCGCCGGCGGCGGTCACCATCTACACCTTCTTCTCCCAGTACGGCCAGGTGGCCTACGGCGAGCTGGCGGCGTTCTCGATCATCTACACGGCCCCGGCGGTCGTGCTCTACGTGGCGGTCAACAAGTATCTGGCCGGCACCTTCAACCTCGGCGGCGCGGTCAAGGGCTGAAATGGAGCTTGCGGCGAAATCTTGGGTCACCTACACTTTTCCACGTCTTATCGCCGAGCCCAGGGGGCAGCTGACGTGAGGGTTTGAGGTCGCGGGCACCGCGCCGTTCCGCCCTGTCGTGGGCACGCGCGCAACCTGGACCTCTGGCGTTCCGCCACCTCACATGGGCGTTTCGCGGTGTTTCCCGCCAAGTCACGAATGGTTGATCTTTGTGATGGGAGCCACCTCATGTCTTTTTCCGTGGTCATCGACCGCGTCTCCTACGGCTGGGCCGACGGAACGCTGGTGCTCGACCGGCTCGAAACCGCCTTCCCCGCGGGGCGTACCGGGCTGATCGGCGCCAACGGGTCGGGCAAGTCCACGCTGCTCAAGATCCTGGCCGGGGAGCTTCAGCCCACCGGCGGCAGCGTGAGCCTGGCCGGCCGGGTCGGCTACCTCGCGCAGAACCTCACCCTGCGCCGGGAGTCCACCGTCGCCGGCCTGCTCGGCGTCGCCGGGATCCGGGCGGCGCTGCACGCCATCGAGTCCGGCGACGTCGCCGTCGCGCACTTCGAGACCGTCGGCGACGACTGGGACGTCGAGGAACGGGCCCGCGCCGAACTCGACCGGCTCGGCCTGGACCACGTCGGCCTCGACCGGACCGTCGGCACGCTGTCCGGCGGCGAGGTCGTCATGGTCGGGCTGGCCGCGCAGTTCCTCAAGAACCCCGAGGTGCTGCTGCTCGACGAGCCCACCAACAACCTCGACCTCCAGGCGCGCGAACGGCTCTACGCCGCCGTCGCCTCCTGGCCGGGAGTGCTGGTGATGGTCAGCCACGATCGCGCCCTGCTGGCGCTCGCCGACCAGATCGCCGAGCTCCGCGAGGGCCGGGTCCGCGTCTTCGGCGGCAACCTGGACGACTACGAGCGCATGCTCGCGGCCGAGCAGGAGAGCGCCGAGCGGACCGTACGCACCGCCGAGGCCGACGTGCGCAGGCAGAAGCGCGATCTCGCCGAGGCGCACATGAAGCTCGACCGCCGGGTCCGCTACGGCAACAAGATGAGCGCCCAGAAACGGGAGCCGAAGATCATCATGAACGCCCGCAAGCGGGAGGCCCAGGTCTCCGCCGGCAAGCACCGGATCATGCACACCGAGAAACTGGAGGGAGCCCTCGACCGGCTGACCGAGGCCGAGCAGGCCGTCCGCGAGGACCGCGAGATCCGCATCTCGCTGCCCGAGACCGCCGTGCCCTCCGGGCGGGTGGTCCTGGACCTGCCGCTGGAGCACGCCGGGCGGCGGGACGGCGGGGCCGTACTGGAGAAGCTGCTGGTGCAGGGGCCCGAGCGGATCGCGCTGACCGGCGCCAACGGCTCGGGCAAGACCACGCTGCTGCGGCGGATCGCCGGGCAGGGCGCCCTGGTGCCCTCCCGGTACCTGCCGCAGCGCCTCGACCTGCTGGACGAGGGCAGGAGCGTGCTCGACAACGTGCGCCTCCTGGCCCCGGACGCCGGGGTCACCGAGGTGCGCTCGCGGCTGGCCAGGTTCCTGTTCCGGGGCGAGCGGGTGCACCAGCCGGTGTCCACGCTGTCGGGTGGCGAGCGCTTCCGCGCGACGCTGGCGGCGCTGCTGTCGGCCGACCCGGCGCCGCAACTGCTCCTGCTGGACGAGCCCACCAACAACCTCGACCTGGCCAGCGTGCGGCAGCTCACCCAGGCGCTGTCGGCCTACCGGGGCGCGCTGATCGTGGCCAGCCACGACCTGCCGTTCCTGCGGGAGCTGGGCATCACCCGCTGGCTGCGCCAGGACAGGGAGCATGGCCTGTCGGAATCGTGAATTGACGCAAGGGGATCAACCGGGCAATAGTGTGGCAGGTGGCTGTCCCCCGGTTGATGACCTGCGTGCTCGCCCTCGCGACCCTTACCGCCTGTACCTCAGGTGTCAGCGGACCTACCGGTGGTGAGCCCGTCGCCAGGGGCGTGGCCGGCGGCCCCGGCACCGCCAAGCCCAGCACCGGCACGGGAACCACCGCACCGCCCGCCACGGCGCTCACCCCGGAGAGCTACAAGAGCGAGCTGTCGGGCCGCAAGCAGGCCATGACCGACGCGATCGACTCCATGATGGGCGCGCGCACGGTCAAGACCCTGAACACGCGGGTGGAACGTGCCGAGGAGGCACTGCGCGGCGCCGCCGACGAGCTGTCGGCGGTGACGCCCCCGCAGGAGGTCAAGGCCCAGCACGACGCCTATGTCGGCAGCCTGCGCGAGTTCGCCGCCCAGCTCGGCTCGACCCTCGGCAAGGTCGGCAGCCGTGACGTGTGCACCCCGGGCGGCGTGCTCACCGATCTCAGCGCCGCGCTCAAGCAGCTCGACGAGACCGGCGCCGCGCTGCAGGCGGCCGGCGACTACCCGGCCGACGTCATCCAGGTCAAGGCCGCGGCCAAGCAGAGCCGGCGGCTGAGCACCGGCAAGTTCATCAAACGCGAGAACCTCAACGGCCGCAGCTCGCTGCAGATCGACAACGGCTCCACCCGCGACGCCGTCGTGACCGTGATGCGCGGCGGCACCAAGGCCTTCAGCATCTACGTCCGCAAGAAGGGCAAGTACAAGGTACGCGGCGTCCGCGACGGCAACTACAAGATCTACTTCACCCACGGCGTCGACTGGGACGGCAAGAACAGGGCCTTCACCCGTGACTGCAGCTTCGAGCGCTTCCAGAAGTCGGTGAAGTTCAAGACCACCTACACCGCCTCGCAGATCCTCTGGCACGACTGGAGGATCACCCTGCACGCGGTCTCCGGCGGCAACGCGCCGACCGACCCGGTGGACCCGGAGAGCTTCCCCAAGTAGGCCGAAGGGCCGCGCGGACGCCCGCGCGGCCCTCTCACGTCACGTCAGGACGAGACGTTCAGGACGAGACGTTCAGGACGAGAACAGCATGCCGAGGAAGCTGTCCTTGCGGCGGTGACCGTGGTGGTAGCCGCCACCGTGGTGGCCGCCGTGCGACGGAGCGCCCCAGGCCGGGCCGCCGGGCGCGGGCGGCGGAGCGCTGCGGTACTGCGACTCCATCCTGGTGATCGTCTCGAGCTCGCCATAGTCCAGGAAGATCCCCCGGCAGTTGTCACACTGCTCGATGTGGACCCCGTTGCGCTCATATGTCCGCATGTTGCCGCGGCACTTGGGGCACTGCATCCGCTTGATCTCCTTGCCGTCAGGGGAAAACTCTGTGCGTGCGCCACTATGGCAGGCCCTGAGGGAGCCCGACAATTCTGTCGCACGCCTCGATCAACGAATGCTCCACCTCGTCGAGTTCCCGGCCGTCGCGGGCGGCGTTCACGACCGCGACCGCCGCCAGTTGGGCGGTCAGCGCGCGGGTCGGCACATCCAGCCTGGCCCACGGGTCGGCCGGGTCGAGCGCGGGGCCGCCGGAGGCGAGATAGGCGCCCAGGAAACGGTCCCAGATGGGCGCCTCGAGCAGCCCTGCCGCGTACCAGGCCGCCGGCCGGGCCAGGTCCCAGACCGGGTCGCCCACGCCCAGGTCGTCGATGTCGATGAGCAGCCAGCGCTCCCGCCGTACCAGCTGGCCCAGATGCCAGTCGCCGTGGGTCAGCAGGCCGGGGACGGGCTCGGGCTCGGGCAGACCGGCGAAGGTCATCCGGATGAGCTGCTCGACCGGGCCGTCACCCGCCATGCGCCGCACCGCGCGGGCGGCGCGCGCGGGACCGCCCGCCGCCGGCAGCGGCGACACCACCGGCAGGGGTACGGCATGCAGCCGCGCCAGCAGCCTGGCCCCCTCCTCCCACGGCGCGGTGTCCGGGTCGACGGTCTGCCCGGCGGGCCAGACCGTGACGGCCCGCCCCGCCACGTCGAGCACCTCGGTGTCGAGCGGCGTGAGCATGATCCCGCTGAGCGCGGCGGCACCGGCGGCCCGCAACCGGGGCGCCAGCAACACCGGGTCGTCGCGCACGGAGTGCGCCTTGACCACGACCTCGCCCCTGCGCAGCACGACCACGTCCGTGCGGCTGGGATGGACGTCGGGCGCGCCCGTGCCCCCGTAGTCCGCCGCCACCCTCGCCAGTTCTTCCGTGAGACCCACTTGATAAGACTAGGTGTCCCAGCACGATGCCAAAGCGGGAGATGTCATGAAGATCAGCTTCGGGGTGCCGATCTCAGGGCCGTGGGCCCGGCCGGACAACATGCGCACGGTGGCCGTCCGCGCGGAGGAGCTCGGCTACGCGGGCCTGTGGACCTTCCAGCGCCTGCTCTACCCGGAGGGCCACCCCATGGGGCCCGTCTACCGCAGCGTGCACGACCCGCTCATCACGCTGGCCCACCTGTCGGCCGTCACCGAGCGGGTCGAGCTGGGCGTGGGGGTGGTCAACGCGTTCATGCAGCCGGTGATGCTGGCCAAGCAGCTCGCCACGCTCCAGACGCTCGCCGGCGGGCGGCTGGTGGCCGGGGTGGGGCTGGGCTGGCTGGAGGAGGAGTTCGCCGCCTCGGGCGTGGACTTCGCCGGGCGCGGGCGCAGGGGAGAGGAGTTCGTCCGGGTGTTGCGCGCCTGCTGGAACGACGAGGTCGTGGCCCATGAGGGCGAGTTCTACCGGGTGCCGCCCGCCCACATGGACCCCAAGCCGGAGCCCGGCCCGCCGCCCGTCCTCATGGGCGGGGTCGCCGAGCCGGCGCTGCGCAGGGCCGGGCGGATCGCCGACGGCTGGATGAGCTCAAGCCGCGAGGACCTGACCACGATCGACCGGAAGATCGCCCAGGTGAAGGCGGCGGCCGAGGAGGCCGGGCGCGACCCCGGCGCCCTGCGCTTCGTCGTCAGAGGCGTCACCCAGGTCAGGACCGGGCAGCGCGCGCCGCTGACCGGCACCTACGCGGAGATCCGCGCCGACGTGGACGAGCTGGCCGCCAAGGGCGTCACCGAGGTCTTCCACGACCTCAACTTCGACCCCGAGATCGTCACGGCGCCCGCGCCGGAGGCCATGCGCCGGGCAGAGGAGGCGCTGGAGGCGCTCGCCCCCGGTTCCTGACGCCGGGTGACTCGTGCGCGGGCGGGGGCGCCACGGCTTTCGCGCGTGCGGGGGCGCCGCCACGGCTTTCGCGTGAGCGGAGCGCTCCTTCGGCTTTTGCCTGAGCGGAGCGCCGCCACGGCTTTCGCGCGTGTGGAGCGTGTCTGCGGGGTGGTGTGGCTATTGCGCGAGCCGGAGTGCTTCCGTGGCGACGGCGTGGCGCAGGGCGCGGATGCCGTCCCTGCCGCGCACCGGGTGGACGGCGTTGGTGAGCAGGACGACGGTCAGGCGGCGCACGGGGTCGACGACCAGCGAGGTGCCGGTGAAGCCGGAGTGGCCGAAGGCGCCTTCCAGCGGCCCGACGATGGACGGGTCGCCGATGCGCACGCCGAGCCCGTGACGGAACGCGGCGCCCTCCGCGCCCTGGTCGCGGAGCATCTCGGCGACCGTGTCCGGCCGCAGCACGGGCCCGCCGCCGAGCCGGAGGTTCTCGCCGAAGCGCAGCACGTCGTCGGCGGTGGAGAAGACCCCGGCATGCCCGGCGACGCCGCCGAGGCCGTACGCGGTCTCGTCGTGCACCCGGCCGCGCACGCAGCCGGGGCCGGGGCGCTCCGGCTTCCACTCGGTGGCGGCGATCCTGGGCAGCCTGTCCGCGCCGGGGTTGTAACCGGTGTCGGCCAGGCCGAGCGGCCCGGTCACGCGGGCCCGTACGAGCTCGTCGAGCGGCGCCCCACCGGCGAGCTCGGCGATCCGTCCCACGGTGACCATGCCGACGTCGGTGTAGAGGTACGGCCCGCCGACCTCACCGGTCACCGGCGTCGCGACCATGGCGGCCATGCGCGTGGCCGGGTCGGCGTCCGGCAGTTCGAGGTCGATGCGGCGCGTCGCCTGCAGCCCCGCGGTGTGGGTGAGCAGCCGGCGCAGCGTGACGCGCGGATCCCTGCCGGGCAGCCACCGCGCCACCGGCTCGTCCAGCCCGGCCTGCCCGTCCTCGGTCAGCGACAGCACGGCCGCCGTGGTGAACAGCTTGCTGATCGAGGCCAGGTCGAAGATCGAGTCGCGCTGGGCCGCCGGCCGTTCGGGAGCGAGGGTGAACTCCAGGTCGGTGTAGCGGACCAGCTCTCCCGCGACCGAGGAGGCGGCCACGACGCCGTCGACGGCGATGACCGCCACGGCCGCCGAGGCGGTGCCGGGAACCGCTTGCGCCAGGATCGCGTCGAGCCGGTCGGACATCAGCTCTTCGCGCCTTCCAGTGCGTCGGCCAGCCGTTCGCCGTGCTCCTCCAGCAGCGTGCGGGCAGCCTCGACGCCGATGCCGTGCCTGATCATCAGGACGGCGACCTTGGCCTGTCCGTCGGCGGCCTCGAGCGTCGTGCGGGCGGTCTCGGCGTCGGCGCCGGTGATGTCGCCGACCATGCGCACGGCCCGCCCGGCCAGCTTGGAGTTCATGGCCGACATCTCGATCATCTGGTTGCCGTAGGTACGGCCCAGCCTGATCATCGAGATCGTGGAGATCATGTTCAGCACCAGCTTCTGGGCGGTGCCCGCCTTGAGCCGGGTCGAGCCGGTCACCACCTCGGGGCCGACCACGACCTCGATCCCGTGCTCGGCCGCCGCCGACAGGGGCGCGCCGGTGTTGCACGACAGGCCGACGGTCAGTGCCCCGCGCCCGGTCGCCTCACCGAGCGCGCCGATCACGAAAGGGGCGCGCCCGCTGGCCGAGACGCCGACGACCGAGTCGTCCGCGCCGACCTCCAGCTCCGCGATCGCGGCCGCGCCCGCCTGGGCGTCGTCCTCGGCGCCCTCGATGGACCGGGTCAGCGCGTCGGGCCCGCCGGCGATGATGCCCTGGACCAGCGACGGGTCCGTGCCGAACGTGGGCGGGCACTCCGAGGCGTCCAGCACCGCCAGCCGGCCCGAGGTGCCGGCGCCGACGTACAGCAGCCTGCCCCCGGCGGCCATCCGCGCGGCGATCGCGTCGATGGCGGCGGAGATGTCCGGCACGGCGGCGGCGACCGCGGCGGGGACGGACGCGTCGGCCTGGTTCATCAACTCGGCGATCTGCTCCGTCGGCAGCCGGTCAATCTGGCTGTAGCGCGGATCGCTCTGTTCCGTGGACAGCTCCGGATCACTCATGACGCTAATTTCCACCATCTACTTCTCTCTTGTAAATAACTTTCAGACAATGGGTTCATGCAACACGTAAGAACCGGAGCCGAACGGCTGGCCAACGACCCCACGCTCGTCCCCGGCGAGCGGATCGGCCTCATCACCAACCCGACGGGCGTCCTGCCCGACCTGACCCCCACCCTGGAGGCGCTGCTGGCGGCCGGAGTGCCGGTCACCGCGCTGTTCGGGCCCGAGCACGGCATGCGCGGCACCGCCCAGGCGGGCTTCAGCGAGAAGGACGCGCTCGACCCCAGGACCGGACTGCCCGTCTACGACACCCACCAGATCTCCGGCGACGAGCTGGACGCCGTCGTGGCCGCCTCGGGGGTGGACACGCTGGTCTTCGACATCGCCGACGTCGGCACCCGCTTCTACACCTACATCTGGACGATGTACGACCTGCTGACCTCCGCCGCCCGGCTCGGCGTGCGCTTCGCCGTCCTCGACCGGCCCAACCCCCTCGGCGGGACCGTCGTCGAGGGCCCCCTGCTCGACCCCGCCTTCGCCAGCTTCGTCGGTCGCTTCCCGCTGCCGATCCGCCACGGCAGGACCGCGGGGGAACTGGCTCTGACGTTCGACCCTGACGTGCTGGTCGTCGAGATGGACGGCTGGACGCGCGAGATGTCCTACGCCGAGACCGGGCTGCCCTGGGTGATGCCGTCGGTCAACATGCCGACCGTCGACACCGCCCTGGTCTACCCCGGGACCGGGCTGTTCGAGGGCACCAACTTCTCCGAGGGCCGCGGGACCACCCGGCCCTTCGAGCTGATCGGCGCGCCGTACGCGGACGAGCGCTACGCCCGCGAGCTGAACGCCCTCGGCCTGCCCGGCGTGCGCTTCCGCGAGGTGTACTTCACCCCCACCTTCCAGAAGCACGCCGGGACCACCGTCTGCGGCGTCCAGCTGCACGTGCACGACCGGCGGGCCTTCCGCCCCGTGCTCACCGGCCTGTCGATGCTCCACCTGGCGCGCACCCTCTACCCCGGCGACTTCGCCTGGTGGGGCCCCAACCTGTTCATGGAGCACCTGTGGGGGTCCGACACGCTCACGCGCTGCCTGGACGACGGCGGCGACCCCCGCGAGCTGTGTCCCGACCCTAGCCTCCCCGATGGCCACCTGCTCTACCCCAGCTCGCGGCGGTAGAGCCAGAAGACGCGTTCGGCTCGCGCGCCCACGGCGCGCGAGTAGAACCGCAGGGGTCCCACCCACCCGATCTGCGCGCTGGCCTGCCCCTCGTCACGCTGGCAGGCCAGCGCGCGGCGCAGCAGCACCCGGCCCACGCCCAGCCCCTGCGCCGCCGGAGCGGTGCCCATCGGGCCGAACCAGCCCGGCCGCCCGCCCCACGCCGCGAACGCCAGGATCTCCCCGTCGCGCTCGGCGTAGACGACGCCGTCGGCCGTCTCGGCCTCCCAGGCCCAGCTGTCGTTCCAGTTGCGGCGGGTGAACTCCACGATCGGCTCGCGGTCGCCGCCGCGCGTGCTCACGCCGACCCGCACGCCCTGCCCGGCCAGCCGGGCCAGGTCCTCCTCGACCGACAGGTCCGTGCCGAGGTCGGCGGTCATGTTCCACGCCACGTGGTAGCGCTCGTATCCCAGCCGCTCGGCCAGCGCCGCCGCGGGCGTGTAGCGCACGTCGATGCCCGGCCACGCGTAGCACGGCGGGTTGCCGGCGAAGCGCGCCTGCGCCGCGCCCCGCGCGCGCAGCCACTCCTCGGCCGCGCCCACCAGTTCCCGGCCGCGCCCCTTGCCCTGCTCATCCGGATGTACGGCCAGCAGGTCGATGTGCCCGAGCGCGGCGTCCCGCGTCGACATGGAGGCGAAGACCACCCCGCCGCCCTCGACGATCGCGGTCCAGCGCCGGTCGGCGGGAGGCCGCGCCAGCCGCCTGACCAGCGCCGCCCCCTCCGCGGAGTCGTACGTCAGCGCCGCCCGCGCGATCCGCCCCGCCTCCTCCAGGTCGGGCTCGGCCCCGCGCGTTCCCCCCACGGGCCTCACACCCCGCTCATCGGCCGGGCGATCACGTCGCGGCGCTCGGGGTAGAAGCAGGCGTGCTCCTGCGGCGCCCCCTCGGTCACCTGGAGCACCGGCCGCTCGGTCTCGCAGCGGTCCTGGCGGAACGGGCACCGGCTGGCGAACAGGCAGCCCTGCGCCTCCTGGCTGCCGTCGAGGGCCTCCACGGGCACGACCGGCTGGGCGCCCGGCGTCTCCAGACCGTGCAGCACCGGGATGGCCGACAGGAGCGACTGCGTGTACGGGTGCACCGGGTCGGCGATCACGGTGTCCACCGGGCCACGCTCGACGACCTGGCCCCGGTAGATGACGTACATCTCGCCGTCGTCGCCGATGTAGCGCGAGGTCGCCACGTCGTGGGTGATGAACAGCACGCTGACGCCCAGCCGTTCGCGCAGATCCTTCAGCAGCGCCAGGATGCCCAGCCGCAGCGACACGTCGATCATGGAGACGGCCTCGTCGGCGACCAGCACCTCCGGGTCCACCGTCAGCGCGCGGGCGATGACCACGCGCTGACGCATGCCGCCGGACAGCTGGTGCGGGTAGCGCGACAGCACGCTGCCCGGGTCCAGGCCCACCAGCGCCAGGACCTCCGCCGCCCGCTCGTCGATCCACTTCTCGTCGCGGCCCGTCTGCTTGGCGCGCAGCTTGAGCGGCGCGTAGAGCGTCTGGTGGATGGTCCGCGTCGGGTTCAGCGCCGAGTACGGGTCCTGGTGGATCATCTGGATGCGCCGGAAGTACGGCTGGCGCTGCTTCGGCTTCAACGACGACATCTCGGTGCCGTTGATGCCGATCTCGCCGCCGTCGTAGGTCTCCAGCCCGGCGATGATCCGGCCCAGCGTCGTCTTGCCGCAGCCCGACTCGCCGATGAAGGAGACCGCGCCGCCCTTGGGGATCTCGAAGTCCACCCCGCGCAGCGCCTGGACCTCCCGGCCGGCGAGCACACTGCCCCGCTGCTTGAAGGTCTTGGTGATGCCTTTCCCCGTGATCACGCGTGCTCGCCTTCCCTGGATGGCACCTTGACGGCGCTGTCGACGGCGTGACAGGCCACGATCCGCTCGCCGTACGCCTGGGCCGCCGGGTCGACGGTGTCGCAGACGTCCATGCGCAGCGGGCAGCGCTCGCGGAACACGCACCCCTCCTTCGGCACGGTGGCCAGGGTGGGCGGGCGTCCCGGCAGCGCCTGGGCCTCGTTGATGTCGCCCACCAGGCGGGGGATGGCCCTGATCAGGCCCCTGGTGTACGGGTGCCGCGGGTCGGCCAGGACCTCGCGGGTGGGGCCCTGCTCGACCAGGCGGCCGCCGTACATGACCGCCAGCCGGTCGGCCACCTCGGCCACGACGCCGATGTCGTGGGTGATGACCAGCGTGGTGAGGCCGCGCTCGGCGTGCACCTCGCGCACGATCTTCAGGATGTTCGACTGGGTGATCATGTCGAGCGCGGTCGTGGGCTCGTCGAGCACCACGAGGTGCGCGTTGAGCACCAGTGCCAGCATGATGCCGACGCGCTGGCGCATGCCGCCGGACAGCTCGTGCTGGTGGGAGTCCAGCACCCGCGCGCCGTCCAGGCCCATCCGGCCCAGCAGCTCCTTGGCCTCCCTGACCAGGGCGCGCAGGTCCTCCACGCCGTGCGAGCGGCCGAGGTCGAGCAGCTGCTTGCCGACGGTCTTGAGCGGGTTCAGCGAGTTCTGCGCGGCCTGGAAGACGTAGCCGATGTGCCGGCCGCGGGCCTTGCGCAGCTGCTCGCCCCGGAACTCGGCGACGTTGCCGAGCCCGTCGATCTCCACGCTGCCGTGCTGGATGCGGCCGGGCGGCTGGACCGCGTTGAGCAGCGACAGCGCCATCGTGGACTTGCCCGAGCCGGACTCGCCCACGATGCCGGTGATGGTGCCCGGCTTCAGTTCCAGACTGACATCGCGCACGGCGGGCAGTTCGCCCGCCGGGGTCTTGTAGACGACCGTCAGGCCGTCGATGCGCACTCCCGGCGCCTGTTTTGCCACCTCTACTCCTCGCGCAGCCGGGGGTTGAAGATCTCGTCCATGGCGTCGACCACGAGCACGATGCCGAGCGTGAGCAGCAGGATCGCCAGCAGCGGGGCCAGCAGATACCCGAGCGCGTACGGCTGGATCATCGCACCGGCCTGGAAGACCGCCAGGTTGAGCATGACGCCCCAGTTGTCCGACTCATAGGGCAGGACGCCGAGGAAGAACAGGCCGACCTGCGCGTAGACGGCGCCGGTGACCGCGATGAGCATGTTCATGGCGATGTAGGGCGCCATGCTCGGCAGCAGTTCCTTGCCGACGATGTGCGTCGTGGAAAGGCCGAGCCCGCGCGCCGCCTCGATGAAGCCGCGCTCGCGCAGCGACAGCGTCTGCGCCCGTACGGCCCGCGCCACCCCGCCCCAGCCCAGCAGTCCGAGCACCAGTCCCATCTGGAACGGGTTGCCGAACTTCCACACCGTGGCCAGCACCAGCAGCAGCGGCAGGCCGGGGATGGTGAGCTTCATGTCGGTGACCCGCATGAGCACGGTGTCCCAGCGGCCCCGCTTGAAGCCGGAGAACAGGCCGAGGCCGGTGCCGACGACGACCGTGATGACCGCGGTCACCGCCGCGCTGAGCAGGACGTAGCGCGAGCCCTTGATGACCAGCGCGACCACGTCGCGGCCCTGCGGGTCGGTGCCGAACCAGTGCTCCCAGCTCGGCGGCTGGGTGACGGCGTTGGCGTTGTCGGGAAGGATGTCCGGATAGAACATCGGCCCGAAGATACCCATGAACGCGAAGCCCAGGATGATGACGACGCCGACCATGCGGCTGGGCTTGCGCTTCATGACGCGCCACACGCCGTGCCAGAAGTTGCGGCGCATGGTGGCGCTCGTGCTCGTGCTCTCCAGGATGACGCTCATGAGGCCTCCTCCCCGCCGCGTACCCGCGGGTCGATCACGGTGTAGAACAGGTCGGCCACGATGTTGGCCACGATGACCGAGGCGGTGATCAGCAGGAACGCGCCGCCCATGAGCGGGTAGTCACGCAGGTTGATGCTGTCGATGAGCAGCAGTCCCAGACCCGGGTAGTTGAAGATCTTCTCGATGAAGACGGCGCCGCCGAGCAGCAGGCCGAGCGAGAGCGCCAGGATCGTGAACAGCGGCAGGATCGCGTTGCGGGCGATGTAGCGGAAGACGATCGAGCGCTTCATCCCGCGCAGTTCCGCGGCCAGGATGAAGTCGTCGCCGAGCACCGTCACCACGCTCGACTTCATCGCCAGGATCCAGCCGCCGTACGCCGACAGGGCGTAGGTGGCGACGGGAAGGACGGCGTGCTGGGCCAGCGAGCCCAGATAGCCGCTGTTCCAGCCGGGCTCGAACAGGATGTCCACCGGGCTGTCGGGCGGCAGCAGCGGGATCAGCGTCGAGAAGATGACCACCAGCAGCATCGCCAGGATGTACTGCGGGATGCCGTGCAGCAGCGAGCCGGAGATGGCCAGCGCGTCGCCGAGTTTGCCGGTGCGCTTGATCGCCGCGTAGACGCCGAAGATGACGCCGACGAGGAAGCTCAGCAGGGTGCCGATGAGCACCGGAAGAACGGTCCATTTCGCCGCCTCGGCGAGCACGTCCGTGACCGGCTGTCCCGGCCGGGTGATGGAGATGCCGAGGTCGAAGCGGAACAAACCGCCCATGTAGGCGAGGTACTGCTCCCACATCGAGCCCGAGGGCAGGAAGCCGTACATCACCTTCGTGGCCTGCAGCGCCGCCTCGGGCGACATGCCGCCTTCGAGCAGCTTCTCGTAGCGGGCCGCCACCGGGTCGCCCGGGATGTTGTTGACGATGAAAAAGCTGATCGTCGCGACCACGAGGATCATGACGATCCCGCGGGCCAGGTGGCCCGCGAGACGCCGCGCGATAACCGTCATGGGTGCCTTACTGCTTCTTCTTGACCAGACCCTGCTGGATCCAGACACCCGAGGGAAGGACGCCGGTTCCGAGGCGCAGGACCTCGTCGTCGTGGGGCCAGCCGGTGAAGCGGCTGTTGTTCACGAACTGGTTGTTGACGTAGTCCCAGAGCTGGATGACCGGCAGGTCCTGGTTGGCCGCCTGGGCCAGCTGGCTCATGATCGGCTTGGCCTCGTCGGGGCCGACCGAGTTCAGCTTGGCGGTGAGCTCACCGGGGTTGATCTTGCCGCCCTCGACCTCGATCTGCTCGGGGCTGCCCATCCAGTTGCCGCTCTTGCCCGCGGCCGAGTGCTTGATCTTGCCGCCGACGTTGGCCCAGCCGTTCGAGGCGCCGTAGAGGCGCTGGAAGATGTCGTACGGCGCGGGCCCGAGCGCGATCAGCCAGAAGCCGACGTCGTACTTGCCCGCGGCGAGCTCTTCCAGGTAGACCGGGTAGTCAGCCGTGGTCACGACCTCGGCCTCGATGCCGGCCTTGGTGAGCTGGCTCTTGATGTTCTCCTGCGCCGACAGCCAGTCGGAGAACCCGGCCGGCGCGTGCATGGAGACCTTCCACGGCGAGCCGTCGGCCAGCGTCCACTTGCCGTCCTTCTTGGTCAGGCCGGCGGTCTTGAACTCCTCCTCGGCCTTGGCCAGGTCCGCCTTGTACGGCTCCAGCTTGGGCAGCGTCTCGGGGATCCAGGCGTCGGCCGCCTTCTGGTGGATGCCGCTGGTGGTGGTCGCGGCGGTGCCGCCCTCTGGCGAGGCGACCTTGGTGACCTGCTCGCGGTCGATCAGGTAGGCCAGGCCCCTGCGCACGTGCACGTTGTCGTAGGGCTTCTTGCTCTGGTTGAAGGCCATGCTCACGGCGACGGGGGAGTACCCCTTGATGACCTCGCTGCCCGGAGCGGCCTTGATGCGGTTCATCACGTCGGTCGGAGCGGCGACGAAGCCGGAGTGGTCGAGCTTGCCCTGGGTCAGGTAGTTCCAGATCTGCTCGTTGCCGGTGTAGTTGAGGAACTTCACCTGGTCCGGCGCGACGTTGGCGGCGTTGAAGAAGTTCTTGTTCTTGACCAGCAGCGCCTCGCCGGGGTTCGCCCGCTCCAGCACGAACGGGCCGCCGGCGATGTCCTTCTGCGGTGCGAAGGCGATCACCTGCTGGCCCAGCTTGGTGATGTCCTCGCGGGCCTTCTCGGCCTCGGCGCCTTCACCGCGCGCGGTCTTGATCGTGTCCCAGATGGTGGCGGGGACCGCGGCGCTCCAGATGTGGGCGGGCAGGACCGTGGTGTCCAGCACGCCGCGGGCGAACTTGGGGCTGGGGTTGGAGAGATCCTGCGTGATCTTGACGGTCTTGTCGTCCACCACGGTGACGTCGGCCGCGGCGCCCGCGGCGCCCGGGGTGACGGCGAAGGCCGTGCTGCCCTGCGTGTAGGCGAGGGCGATGGAGAGCTTGACGTCCTCCGCGGTCACCGGCTTGCCGTCCGACCACTTGGCGTTCGGCTGCAGCTTCAAAGTGATCGAGGAGTTGTCCGGCGCGATCTCCCAACTGGCCGCCATACCCGGCAGGGCCTTGTTGGGGTCGGTCAGGTGGTTGACGACCCAGCCGATCTTCATCGTGGTGTACCCCGGGAAGGCGTTGCCCTTCGGGTTGTACGGGTTCGGCGGCGCGCTCGCGTCGATGCCCGGCCTGTTCACGTCGATCGTGGTGAAGAGCCCGCCACCACCGCCCGAGCCGGACTTGTTGGTGGTGCCGCTGCCGCCGCTACACGCTGTCACGCCGGCTGCAAGGCCCAGCAACGCCACTACCGCTGCTAGTCGCTTCATTTACCGCTCCGGAGATAGTTCTGGGGTTGTCCGGACCTTATGGGCAGGTGGAGGAGGCGTCAATAATCTCCAGAGGTTGTGAGGTTAATGTAACTTTCCTTCATGGACCCCTTGTGTGGCGCTTGGCGCCATCACCCGATGATAAGCACCGCTGCGCCGCTGACCTGCCCGTTTGCCAGCTCGATGAGCGCCTGAGCGGCTTCGTCGAAGCTGTAGGCGGTGGTTTTCACGCTCGGCGGGTGCTGACCGGCCAGGCGCAGGTAGGAGCGTCCGTCCTGCCGCGTGTTGGCGGTGACGCTGCGTAGCACCCGCTCCTGGAACAGGTGGCGGTCGTAGTCCAGCGCCGGGATGCCGGTCAGGTGGATGCCCGCCACGGCCAGCGTGCCGCCGCGGTCGAGCGCCTCCAGGGCGGGCGGCACGAGGTCGCCTACCGGGGCGAACAGGATCGCCGCCTCCAGCGGCTCCGGCGGCTCGTGCTCGCGGGCCGAGGCCGCGCCCAGTTCCAGGGCGAGCCGCCTGGCCGCCGGCGAGCGGGTGACGACGTGGACCGTGTGGCCCAGCGCGATCGCCGCCTGGGCGGTGAGGTGGGCGGAGGCGCCGAAGCCGTAGATGCCCAGCCTGCCGCCGGACTCCGGCAGGCCCGCCTTCATCAGGGCGCGGTAGCCGATGATGCCCGCGCACAGCAGCGGCGCCAGCCGTTCGGCCGGGACGTCGCCGGGCAGCGGGTAGACGTAGTCGGCCCTGGCCACCACGTACTCGGCGTACCCGCCGTGCGCGTCCCAGCCGGTGTAGGCCGAGTCCGGGCACAGGTTCTCGTCGCCGCGCAGGCAGTACCGGCACCGGCCGCACGTGCTGCGCAGCCAGGCCACGCCCACCCGGTCGCCGCCGCGCACGCGGCCCACCACCTGGTGACCGGGCGTGACCCGCGGACGGCGCGGCGGCAGATCGCCCTCGGCCAGATGCAGGTCCGTACGGCAGAGCGCGCACGCCTCCACCTCGACCAGCACCTCACCCGGCCCCGGCACCGGAATCGGGCGTTCCTCCATGACCAGCGGCCGCCCGGGGGTGTCCACCACCCAGGCGCGCATCGTCCCTACAGGCGGGGTATCGGATCCCATGGCGTGTCCTCATAGACGGTGAGGATGGGGGAGAGGTCCTGCGGCTCGGCGGACAGGACCAGATCGTCCACCTGGCCGACGGGGCTGACGCCCCAGGAGTTCGTGAGGAAGACCGCGGCGAAACCGGCCAGGTCCGCGGGCTTCAGCGTGCGGACGGTCTGCGGGATGCCGGCCAACGGCAGCCGCCGTCGCAGGAGTTGCAACGTGATGCCCTCCAGCATCGCCGCCTGCGGCCACACGACGCGCGAGCCGTCGAAGCAGCCCAGGTTCGTGATCGTGCCCTCGGAGATCGTGCCGTCGTCGGCGACGAGCAGCGCGTCGTCGAAGCCCTCCGCGGCGGCCCTGCGGCCCAGGTGGATGGAGGGGAACCCGCCGCCGTGCTTGATGTGCGGCAGAAAACGCTGGTACGCCACCGTCATCAGCCGCCGCGGCGCGGACGGCGCCTCGACCGGCGCGCCCGTGGTCACGATGACGTGCAGTCCGGCGGTCAGTACCACGTTCACCCGGACCGAGGCGTCGTGCAGGTCACCGCCGAGCGCGGCGGCGATCGACTCGACGACCAGGTCACGGTCGACGGGCAGGCCGTAGAGCTCCTCCGTGGCCTGGTCGAGACGGTCGAGATGCAGATCCAGACCACGAACCGCGTGGTTCCTGACCTGCATGGCGGTGAAGTGCCCGCCTCGGGCGGCGATCCCGAGCCCCACGTCGCCGCCGGTAGCCGGCCGCCCGTCCACCACCGCACGCTCCAGACCGATCACCCCTCCACCATATGACCGAGTCAAGAACCCACCCCACCCAGGAGCCACCCAACCAACCCACCAAAGAGCAGCCAACCCAGCCAAACAGCGCCCGACCGATCAGGCAGCGGGCAGTGGCTTGGCAGGTCAAAAGCAACTAGCCGGTCCGGTAACGGCTTGGCCGGTCAAGGGGGGCCGTGACGGTGGTGCGTCTGTCCGACGTGAGAAGCGACCCCCACGATCGGCGCCCGCCCAGGGCGGCGGGTGGCGTGGGGGCGGCTTCGCCGTAACGTAGAGGAGGGCTTGTCAGAGAGAAGAGAGGCGAAGGTGGGCGAGGGCGGCGTAGAGGGCGGCGCCGTCGGGGAGGACGGCGTCGTCGAAGGCGGCCTCGGGTGAGTGGTTGTACGGCGCGCTGGCCGGATCGCGGTCGGCCGGGCAGGCGCCCAGGAAGATGAAGGCGCCCGGCACCTGCTCCAGCACGTACGAGAAGTCCTCCGAGCCCATCACCGGCTGCGGCGAGACGAAGAACCGGCCCGGCCCGAACAACTCCTCGACCGTCTGCCCCGCGAACTCCGCCTCCGAGGCGTTGTTGACCGTCACCGGGTAACCCATCCCGAACCCGGCCTCCACGGCCATGCCGTTCGCGGCGGCGATGCCCTCGACCACCTCGATCACCCGCCGCTTGACCAGCGCCCTGTTCTCCTTGCTGAAGGTCCGGATGGTGGCCTGGAAGTGCGCGTCGTCCGGGATGACGTTGTCGACCGTGCCCGCGTGGAAGCTGCCCACCGTGATGACGACCGGGTCGAAGACGTCGAACTGCCGCGTCACCAGCGTCTGCAGCGCGGTCACCATCTCGCACGCGGCCGGGATCGGGTCGAGCGCGCGGTGCGGCGAGGAGCCGTGCCCGCCCTTGCCCTTCACCGTGACCAGGAACGTGTCGGCCGCCGCCATGAGCGGCCCCGGGCGGCTGGCGAACAGCGCCGGCGGCAGCATCGCCGACACGACGTGCATGCCGTAGGCGGCCGCGACCCGCTGGCCGGGCGCGTCGAGCACACCCTCGTCGATCATGTACTTGGCGCCCTCGTAGCCTTCCTCGCCGGGCTGGAACATGAACACCACGTCCCCGGCCAGCTCCGTGCGCCGCGCGGCCAGCAGGTGGGCGGCCCCGGCGAGCATCGCGGTGTGCAGGTCGTGGCCGCAGGCGTGCATCTGGCCGTCGTTCTGCGAGATGTAGGGCAGGTCGTTGCGCTCGGCGACGGGCAGCGCGTCCATGTCGCCGCGCAGCAGTACGGCGGGGCCGGGCCGCCCCCCGCGCAGCACGGCGGTGACGGAACTCAGCGACGAGCCGGTCGTGATCTCCAGCGGAAGGCCGTCGAGCGCGGCCAGGACCTTCTCCTGCGTACGTGGCAGGGTGAGGCCGATCTCGGGCGTGGTGTGCAGAGAGTGGCGGAGCCGGACGAGCTCGTCCCGCATGTCCTGGGCGGATTCCGTGAACGACGACATGCCGTCATTCTTCACATCCCTGTTGCCATGTTGACAAGCGGGGCTCGCTACGATTGTCCACGTGACTGAGCGTAAGCGCATCGACTCCTGGTTGTCCGACATGGATGGCGTTCTCGTGCACGAGGGGCTGCCGGTGCCGGGGGCCGATGAGTTCATCAAGCGGCTGGCCGAGTCCGGCAAGCCCTTCCGGGTGCTCACGAACAACTCGATCTACACCCCGCGCGACCTCTCCGTACGGCTGCGCGCCGCCGGCCTCGACGTGCCGCCCGAGTCGATCTGGACCTCGGCCCTGGCTACGGCCCAGTTCCTTCAGGACCAGCGCCCCGGCGGTTCCGCGTACGTCGTCGGCGAGGCGGGGCTGACCACCGCGCTGCACGAGGCCGGTTACGTGTTGACCGACCTCGACCCCGACTACGTGGTGCTCGGCGAGACCCGCACCTACAGCTTCACCCAGATCACCCGCGCCATCCGCCTCATCGAGTCCGGCGCCCGCTTCATCGCCACCAACCCCGACCCCGTCGGTCCCACAAACGAGGGTTCGCTGCCGGCCACCGGTGCGGTCGCCGCGCTGATCACCAAGGCGACCGGCGTCGAGCCGTACTTCGTCGGCAAGCCCAATCCGGGCATGATGCGCAGCGCGCTCAACGCGATCGAGGGCCACAGCGAGAACACCGCGATGATCGGCGACCGGATGGACACCGACATCGTCGCCGGCATGGAGGCCGGCCTCTACACGATCCTCGTCCTGACCGGCGTGATCCAGCGAGACCAGGTGGACCGGTATCCGTACCGGCCGTCGCTGGTCGTGGAGTCGGTCGCCGATCTCATCGACCTAATCTGACACGTACTGACAGGTATGACTGCGAGGCTGGAAAACATGACCCGCATCTACCTGGAAAGCGGCCTGAAGAGGGTCTTCGCCTGCTCGCTGGAGTGGCCCGGCTGGTGCCGTAGCGGCAGGTCGGAGGAGCAGGCGATCGAGAACCTCATGCACTACGCGCCCCGCTACGCCGTCGTGGCCGGACGGGCCGCGCTCGCCTTCGAGCCGGGCGAGCCCGAGGTCGCCGAGCGGCTGAAGGGCGGCGCCACCACCGACTTCGGTGCGCCGGAGAAGGAGCCGGAGGCCGACCACGCGGCGCTCGGCGCGGACGCCGCCGCCCGTGACGTCGCGCTCATGCGCGCGGCCTGGCGGTTGTTCGACGAGACGGCGGCGATCTCGCCGGAGGAGCTGCGCAAGGGGCCACGCGGCGGGGGCCGCGACCGGACGAAGATGGTGAATCACGTCACCGAGGCCGAGCGCAACTACGCCCGCCAGGCCGGCGTGCGCCACCCGCCCTACAAGTCGGCGGCGGACCGCGACGCGATGCGCGACGAACTCGCCGCCGTGCTGGGGCGGCCGTGGCAGGGCGGCTGGGACCACAAGTGGACGCCGCGTTACGTCGTGCGCCGCGTCACGTGGCACGTCCTCGACCATCTGTGGGAAATGGAGGACCGCTCGGCCTGATCCTTGTGGGTTTCGCACACAAAAGGCGGTTTTGCCCATCGGGTAGCCTAACCTACGGTGCCGTAACTTCAAGGAGACGATCTTTTATGGCGATGACTCAGACGGAACTGCTGCACGCGCTGGAGCCCGTGGTCGCGGGCGAGCTCGACCGCCATCTCAAGGTGGCCAAAGAGTGGTTCCCGCACGAGTACGTTCCTTGGAGTCAGGGCCGCGACTTCGACGGCATCTACCAGGGCGAGGCCTGGCAGGACAGCGACTCCAAGATCCCCGAGTCGGCGCGGGTGTCGCTGATCGTGAACCTCCTCACCGAGGACAACCTCCCCAGCTACCACCACGAGATCGCCACCACGTTCGGCCGTGACGGCGCGTGGGGCACCTGGGTGCACCGCTGGACCGCCGAGGAGGACAAGCACGGCACCGCGATCCGCGACTACCTCACCGTCACCCGCGCCGTCGACCCGGTGGCGCTGGAGCGGGCCCGGATGATCCACATGGAGCAGGGCTTCCAGACCGAGTACGGCACCATGCTCCAGCAGCTGGCCTACGTCTCCTTCCAGGAGCTGGCCACCCGCATCTCCCACCGCAACACCGGCAGGGCCACCGGCGACGAGGGCTGCGAACGGCTGCTGGCCAGGATCGCCGCCGACGAGAACCTGCACATGCTCTTCTACCGCAACCTGCTCAAGGCCGCCTTCGAGCTGGACCCCAACCAGACCATGCGCGCCGTCACCGACGTGGTCACCACCTTCCAGATGCCCGGCTCCGGCATCCAGGGCTTCGCCCGCAAGGCGATGATCATCGCCAACGAGGGCATCTACGACCTGCGCCTGCACCTGGACGACGTCCTCAT
The DNA here is from genome assembly GCF_042740095.1 of Nonomuraea sp. NPDC059023. Taxonomy (NCBI): domain Bacteria; kingdom Bacillati; phylum Actinomycetota; class Actinomycetes; order Streptosporangiales; family Streptosporangiaceae; genus Nonomuraea; species Nonomuraea sp. NPDC059023. Next base: position 108,205 of record NZ_JBHYIO010000030.1, read on the forward strand.
GCCGGTGCTGCGCCAGTGGGCCGTCTTCGACCAGACCGGGCTGGACGCCGAGGGCGAGAAGGCCCGCGAGGAGCTGGCCGGGTTCCTGGAGAAGACCGAGGTCACGGCCGCACGGTTCGTCGCCCGCAGGGAAGAGCGCAGGGCCAGGGCCGCCAACATGGGATGATCTCCCGCATGGACGTCCAGACCTCCCTTTTCTTCTCGTTCGCCGTCCTGGTCATGGTCTTGATCGTGGCCAGGCTGGCGCAGCGGCTGCTGGGCGTCCATCTCGGCGGGTTCCGCGTGTTCCTCGCCGCGGCGATCGGCTTCGCGTTGTCGGGGCCGATCTTCGCGCCGATCATCGGGGGGTTCCAGAACCTCCGGCCGGGGGAGGACCCGGGCTTCGGCGCCGTCTGGGTCATGCTCATGCTCGGCATGCTGGCCGTCCTGATCCCGATGGTGATCCTGGTGATGGCCGAGGCGCTCGTGCCGCCCGGCTCCATCCCCGGCCCCATCGAGGTGATCAAGGGACTGCGTGGCCGGATCTCCCGTGGCCGCCGCTACTCCCAGATCACCCGCATCGCGATCAGGCACGGCCTCGGCCCCTACCTGCGCGGCCGGGGCGAGAGCCTGCACGACCGCTCCGGCAAGGTACGGCTGGCCCGCTCGCTGCGCGAGGCACTCGACGAGGGCGGCGTCACCTTCGTCAAACTCGGCCAGGTGCTCTCCACCAGGCGCGACCTGCTTCCGCCCGAGTTCGTCGACGAGCTCGGCCGGCTTCAGGACCAGGTGGCGCCGCTGCCGTGGGAGCGCATCGAGCCGGTGCTCGCCGCCGAGCTCGGCGGGCCCGTCGACCAGGTGTTCGCCGCCTTCGACCGGGTCCCGCTCGCCGCCGCCTCCATCGCCCAGGCCTACACCGCCCGCCTGCACACCGGCGAGGAGGTCGTGGTCAAGGTCCAGCGGCCCGGCATCGGCACCGTCGTGGCCAAGGACCTCGACATCGTGCGCAGGCTGGCCGTCACCCTGGAGTCACGCACGAAGTGGGGGCGATCCCTCGGCATGCGCGACCTGGCCGAGGGGTTCGCGGTCGCGATCCGCGAGGAGCTCGACTTCCGCATCGAGGCGGCCAACATGGCCGCCGTCGCCGCCACCCCGAGCGACCAGGTCACCTACCCGGTGCCGTACCCGCGCATGTGCACCGACCGGGTTCTGGTCATGCAGCGGCTGAACGGCAAGCCGCTGGCGGGCGTACCGGGGGAGAGCGCGCGGCTGGCCCGCGACCTGCTCGACACGCTGCTGCGCCAGATCCTGCTGGAGGGCGTCTTCCACGCCGACCCGCACCCCGGCAACATCATGGTCCTGGACGACGGCAGCCTCGGCCTGCTCGACTTCGGGTCGGTCGGCCGCCTGGACGCCTCCGTGCGCGCCGCCCTGCAACGTTTCCTGATGGCGCTCAACCGGCAGGACCCGCTCGGCGTTACCGACGCCCTGCTGGAGGTCGTCCCGCGCCCCGAGGACATCGACGAGGCCGGGCTGGAGCGCGCGCTCGGCCAGTTCATGGCCCGCCACCTCGGGCCCGGCATGGACAGCGCCGCCATGTTCACCGACCTGTTCAGAATCGTCTCCGAGTACGGGCTGTCGATCCCGCCGGAGGTCGCCGCCGTCTTCCGCGCGCTGGCCACACTCGAAGGCACGCTGGTACGGCTGGCGCCCGGCTTCAACCTCATCACCGAGGCCCGCGCCTTCGCCGGCCGCTACCTCGCCGAGCAGATGTCCGGCACCACCCTGAAGGAGGCCGTGGTCCAGGAGGCGGCCGCGCTGCTGCCGATGGTGCGCCGCCTGCCGCGCCGGATCGAGCGCATCGCCAGCGCGGCCGAGCACGGGCGGTTCTCGGTCAACGTCCGGCTGTTCGCCGACGAGCGTGACCGGCGCTATCTCACCGGTCTGCTGCACCAGATCCTGCTGACCGTGCTGGGGGCCACCGCGGGGATCATGGCGGTGTTCCTGCTGGGGACCGAGGGCGGGCCCGTGTCGGTCGCGGCCCTGAACCTCGGCCTGTTCGATCTGCTGGGCTACAACCTGCTGGTCATCGCGGCGATTTTGGTGCTGCGCGTGCTCGTGCTGATCTTCCGCCGCAAAGAGGACGTTCCATCGTGATCGGGTGTCGAGAGGAAGGCCGAAGATGATGATTTATCCGCCTAAACCGCAGGCGGGGGACAAGGTGGCCGTGCTCTCGCCGTCGGCCGGGCTGCCGGGGATCCTGCCGCTGCCGTTCGAGGCGGGGCTGCGGGTGTTGCGTGAGGAGTTCGGGCTGGTGCCGGTGGAGTTCCCGGCCACGCGGGTCATGGGGGCGAGCGCGCGCGAGCGGGCCGCCGACGTCAACGCCGCCTTCGCCGACCCGTCGATCAAGGCCGTCATCGCCAGCATCGGCGGCGACGACCAGATCACGGTCACGCCGTACCTCGACGACGAGGTCATCCGGGCCTGCCCCAAGCCGTTCTTCGGCTACAGCGACAACACCAACCTGCTGCTCCACCTGTGGAACCTCGGCATCGTCGCCTACCACGGCGGGTCGGTCATGTGCCAGTTCGGACGGTGCGGCGGCATGCACCCGGCCAGCGCCGAGTCGCTGCGCGCCGCCCTGTTCACCTCCGGCCCCTACAAGCTGCCGGAGTCCTTCGAGTTCAGCGATCTGGACAAGCCGTGGGACGACCCGGCCTCCTTCGACGCGCCAGCGCCGACGCGCCCGTGCGACGGCTGGTACTGGCACAACCCGGACCGGGTCGTCGAGGGCGCCACCTGGGGCGGGAACCTGGAGATCCTGTCCTGGCTCCTGATGGCCGATCGCGGCATCCGGGCCGCGCCGGCGTACGAGGGCATGGTTCTGATCGTCGAGACCAGCGAGGAACTGCCATCCTCCGAGGAGGTCTTCCGCATCCTCCGCAACATGGGCGAACGCGGACTTCTCGCGAAATTTCCGGCTATCTTGGTCGGCCGCGCCAAGGCCTGGTCCTTCAACCGCCCCCTGACTCCGGAAGAGCAGACCGCATACGCCCGCGACCAGCGCGCGGCGGTCCTGAAGGCCCTCGCTCACTACGCCCCGGACACGCTGGCGGTCTTCGACGTCGACTTCGGCCACACCGACCCCCAGGTGGTCATCCCGTACGGCGGCCAGATCCGCGTGGACGGCCCCGCCCGCACCATCACCGTCACCTACTGACCACCCACGACGCTCGGACCCCGTCCGAGAACCGTGCCGGAGGCGTGCGGGAAAAATCAGTGCGGAAATCCTGGGCCCGGCATGTCGAGAACGTCGCCCCGGCTTCTACGTCCCCGATGAGAACACAACCTCACAACTTGGAGGAAGTCAGATGGAGACTCTCATCGGCGGCGGCGCGTTCTTCGAGGGCGCGCGCTGGCACGAGGGCCGGCTGTGGGTGTCGGACTTCTGGCGGCGCCACGTCCTGGCGGTCTCGATGGACGGCACCGCCGAGGTGGTGGCCGAGGTCCCGGGGTCGCCTTCCGGGCTGGGCCGGCTGCCCGACGGAAGCCTGCTGGTCGTCTCGATGATGGACCGCCAGGTGCTCCGGATCGCCGACGGCGAGACGAGCGTGCACGCCGACCTGTCCGCACTGACCGACCTGCCGGTGAACGACCTGGTCGTGGACCCGTCGGGCCGCGCCTACGCGGGGGCGTGCGACTTCGGCGGGGCGCCGACCAGCCTGTACCGGGTGGACCCGGACGGCGGCGTGCGCGAGGCGGCCGGCGACATGGCCTTCCCGAACGGCCCCGCCATCACCCCGGACGGCCGCACCCTCATCATCGCCGAGTCCTACGCCAACCGGCTGACCGCCTTCGACCTCGCCCCCGACGGCGCCCTGGTGAACCGCCGCGTGTGGGCGGACCTGGGCTCCGCCAACCCCGACGGCATCGCGCTGGACGGCGAGGGCGCCGTCTGGGTGGCCGACGCGGGCGGCAACCGGGCGATCCGGGTGCGGGAGGGCGGCGAGATCGTCCAGGAGATCAGCACCGGGGACGTGGGCGTCTTCGCCTGCGCCCTCGGTGGCCCGGACGGCCACACCCTCTTCCTGTGCACCGCCCCCACCCACGAGCCGGAGGAGGCCGCCCGCATCCTGAAAGCCGAGATCCGCACCATCCGGGTGGCCGTCCCCGCCTGACCCCACCCCCCGAACCCCTTCCCGTAATGCCGCACGGAGCGGCGGGTCAGGGGTTCGGGCGCCGGTCTCGCCGAAGGCGCGGGCTCGGTTCCGAGATGGCCGCCGAAGAGGCGGGCGCGCCGCCGTACCCCGCTAGACGTCGCGGCGCAGGCGCTTCACGTCGGAGCGGGCCTTCTTGGAGGCCAGGCGGCGCTCGACCGAGCCCCGGGTGGGCTTGGTCGCGCGGCGGCGCTTGGGCGGCGGTGCGATGGCCTCGCGCAGCCGCTGGGCCAGGCGCTGGACGGCGGCCTCACGGTTGCGCAGCTGCGAGCGGTACTCCGAGGCGGCGATGGTGATCATCGGCCCGCCCAGCCGGGCCAGCGCGCGCTCCTTCAGGGCGGGGGGCAGCGCGGTCGTGGCGGAGACGTCGAAGAGGAGTTCCACCCGGCTGTCGGTGGTGTTCACGCCCTGGCCGCCCGGTCCCGACGAACGGGAGAAACGCCAGACGAGCTCGGCGTCCGGGACGACGACCGAGTCGTTGACGACCAGCGGGGCGGGCATGGGAGATCTCCTTTGGTGAGTGCTCCTCTACGGTATCTGCCCGGTATGTGCGGCCAGCAACGGATTTTCCGGATGTGCCGATCAGCGCGCGCATGTGACTATGAGGGGAACGCTCTGCGGGAGAGGCGGATTCCATGGACGACCTTGCCGTGCGCATAGGCCTGACGGTGGTGCTGGCCGTGATCTCGGCGACGGCGTTCCTGCTGCTGCGCTGCCAGGGCAAGGGCCGCCCTTTCGGACCCGAGGGACGCTGGCTGGCGGTGTCCATCATCCTGCTGACCGGGCTGGTCTCGGCGGGGGTCGCCCTCCTGTTCGGCGCGATGCTCAACGACAACCTCGCCACCCTGCTCGGCGCGGTGGCGCCCAGCGGGTTATGGCTCAGCCAGGTACGCGCCCACGAGGAGGGCCGCCGCTCGCTGGCGAAGGAGGCGGCGACGTTCTGGCTGGTCTCGCTGCTGGCCAGACTCGACCAGGCGATGGCCGAGGATCAGCGCGCCTGGTGCGAGAGACGGATCGACGACGAGTGGAGCGTGTACGAGCTCAGCATGGCCGCCAACCGCTACCACGAGCGCATCGGCGAACGCCTGACCCCCGAAGAACGGCGCCGCGAACGCATCCACGCCCGCCTCGACGCCATCGACAGAAAACTCGACGTGGCCGCCCTGATCGAGGACGGCGCCCCGCGCTCCAAGGTCGTCACCGCCCTGGGCGGCTCCCGCCACACCCGCCTGGCACGCTACGACCGCTACCTCAACGACCTGACCCGCCTGCGCGGCATCCTGCGCCACGACGCGGAGAGCGAACTGCTGCGCCTGCTGTCGTCGGCCTATCGCAGCGGTTACCGTTCGCTACCCCTCTACACTCCGCCCTCACGTCTCGCCGCCGGGCCGGTACGCCCGCATCCCTAGCCGCAACCGGCTGCCGCGCGGGAGCGGGAGGTGACACCATGGCCGCATCTCCCAGAGGAGGCGGGATGGATCCGGTCACCTTGGTCGTGACGGCGCTGGCCGCGGGCGCGGCGCTGGGGCTGAAGGACACCGCGTCGGCGGCGGTCAAGGACGCGTACGAGGCGTTGAAGGGGCTGGCCAGACGGCGGCTCGACGGCCGTCCCGACGGCGAGCTGGCGCTGGATCGCCACGAACAGGCACCCGGCACCTGGCGCAACCCCCTGCTGGCCGAGCTGGCCGCCGCCGGCGCCGAGGGCGACGGCGAGCTGGTCACGGCGGCGCGGACGCTGATGGAACTGGCCGACGCGGCGGGGTCGCGGGCGGGCAGGTACACGGTCGACGCGCGCGGCGCGCACGGCGTGCAAGTGGGTGACAACAACCAGCAGGCCAACGTGTTCCACGCCCCGCCCGGCCGGTGACCGGGTGGACGCGCGCGCCGCCCAGGGCGTCCAGATCGGCGACGGGAACCAGCAGTTCAACACGTTCATGGTGGTTCCGGAGGCGGCCGGCGCGCCGCCGTTCACGGCGCCCGGCCTGCCGCGCCACTTCGTGCCACGGCCCAGGGAGCTCGAAGGCGTCGTCGGGCGCCTGCTCGGCGGGGCCGTCGTGGTCGTGCACGGCGGCGGAGGGTTCGGCAAGTCGACGCTGGCGGCCGCCGCCTGCCACGACGACCGCGTCCGCGCCGCCTTCCGCGACGGCGTCCTGTGGCTGCGCTTCGGCCAGGCCACCACGCGCGAGGGCGCGGTCGCGCTGCTGCACGACCAGATCCGGCTGCTGGCCCCGCACACCCACGCCGCCAACGACCTCGGCGCCGCCTCCGCCCAGCTGCGCTCCCTGCTCGCCGGGCGCGCCGTCCTGCTCGTGCTGGACGACGTCTGGTCGGCGGGCCTGCTGCCGTACTTCCTCTTCACCGGTACGCCCTGCCTGGTCACCACGCGGCTCGACGCGGTCCTGGGCCGGGCGGGCGGTCGTCCGGTGCCCGTCGGGGAGCTCACCGCGGAGCAGGCCGCCGAGCTCCTCATGAGATGGCAGCCGGAGCCGCCGGACGCCGCGGCCGCGGCCCTGCTGACCGCTCTGGCCGGGCGGCTGGGGGAGTGGCCGCTCATGCTCGAACTCGTCGGCGCCGAACTGCGCTCGCTCGTGGCCGCGGGCCGTACGACGGCCGAGGCGGTGGCGCACGTGGAGCGGCGCCTCGCGCTCGACGTCGGCTACCTCGACCGCCACAGCGACGAGGACCGCAACGCGGCGATCTCGTCGTCGCTGGACGCGAGCGTGTCGCTGCTCAGGCCCGAGCACCGGGCCCGCTTCGCCGAGCTCGCCGTCTTCCCGGCGGGCGCGGACGTCCCGTTCGGCACGATCTGGCGACTGTGGCGGGCGACGGCGGGTTACGACGCGCTGGCCGCCGAGGACGCGGTGGAGGAGATGTACCGGCTGGCCCTGTTCACCCGCTACGACGTCAGGCGCCGCCTGCTGCGGCTGCACGACGTCGTCCAGCGGCTGATCGTGGGCAGGGCCGGCGACCTGGACCTCCTGCACCGCCGGCTCCTGGAGTCGTGGGGCGACCCGCGCCATCCGCCCGACGCGTACGCCTGGACCTTCCTCATCCACCACCTGCACCAGCTCGGCAGGGACGAGGAGATCAGGCGGCTGCTGTCCGACTTCGACTGGGTGTACCGCAGGCTCCAGGCGACACCGGCGGCCGGGCTCATCGCCGACTACGCCGAGCGCTGCCCGGATCGCGACGGCGAGTTCGTCACCGCCGCGCTGCGCATGGCGGGGCCGGCGCTGTCGGACCCGGCGCAGCTGGCCGCCCAGCTCGTGGGACGGCTCGCCGGCGTGCCGCCGGGCCTGCCGATGGTCGAGCGGCTGCTGGAGGAGGCCCGCCGCTACGAGTCCGCGCCGTCGCTGCTGCCGGAGCGGGTCCACCTCCTGCCCGCCGACCGCGGCGTGCACACCAGGGTGCACGTGGGCTCGCCGATCCTGTCCGCGGCGCTCAGCGAGGACGGCGCGTACCTGCTGACGGGGCAGAACGACGGCACGGTCGGCGTCTGGGACTGGCGCCGCCACGAGCGCGTCTCCGTCCTTGCCTGCGAGGTCGGGCAGCCGTGGTCGCTGGCCGTCCAGGGCGAGCTGATGGCCGTCGGCGGCGCCCACGGCTCGCGGTCCGGCCAGCGGCCGCGGGCGCCCGTGCAGATCTGGAACTGGCGCACCGGTGAGCACGTCCGCGACCTCGGCGGTGATCTTCCGGACGTGGGCGAGGGCTACTGCACGCACGTGTGCGGGACGCTGGCCGCCGTCACGAACGGGGAGATGAACAACCGGATCGAGCTCCTGGACTGGATCCGGCACACGCGCGTGACGCTCGACGCCGACACCGGATCCACCTCCGGCCGGCCCGACGAGGTATTCCTGGCGCCGCCGTACCTGCTGCATCACAACGGTTCGTCGCGCCACACCTACGTCTACGACTTGCGCAGGCAGGAGTGGCTCGGTGGCACGAACGGGCAGGTCGGCATCCGCACGATCCCGTTCGTGATGGGCGAGGCGGTGTGCCTGGCGGTGCGCTGGACGGACGTGCCCGACGTGCCGGGGCTGCTGTTCCGGCGGAGGGCGGAGGCCGCGCGGCAGGGCGATCAGCCGCGGTCGGCCGACGCCGCGTGCGACATCTGGGGCTATGCGGCGACGGTGTCGGCGGTCGCCCGCGACGGGGCCCGCACGCTCGTCGGCGGGCACGTCGTGGACGTCTACGACCGGCTCGACCAGCCGCCCGTCGGCTGTCTCGAAGGCCACTCCGAGCTCATCACGAGCATTCACCCGGCGGGCGAGGCGCTGCTCACGACCTCCCACGACGCCACGATCAGGATCTGGGACCGGCGGCGCCCGCAGGCGCCGCCCGCGGGCGGGCGCTTCCACCGGCCCCCGATCTCGGCGCTCGAAAGGGAAGGAGAGTCCGTCTTCGCCGGGACGCTGTCGGGCACGATCGAGGAGTGGGACTGGCGCACGGCCACGCTGCGCGCGAGCGCCTCGGCCGGTAAGGCGGTGCGCGTCCTCGCCGCCAACGACCGGTGGCTCGTCCACAGCACCTTCGACCATCCGAAGCGCAGCGAGTTCACCGTCCGCGACCGGCGCCGGTGGACCGACCCGGCGGCGTCGGCGCCCGTGCGCGCCGGCGGGTCGGCGCGCGAGACCATCCTGGAGGCGCACCAGGCCGTGGTGGGCGCGCGGCTGTGCGGCGACTCCTGTGCCGTGGTCGTGCGGCCCTACTACACCCCGGCCAACTCCCTCGGCGGTCCCCCGTCGACCGGCAACTGGATCTGCGTGGCCGACCTGGCCACCGACACGGTCGAACTCGTCGTGGGCGAGTGGGTCTCCGCCGTCGACCTGTCCGGCGACCTGGTCGTCGCGGGCACGGCCGGGGGCGAGGTCCACCTCTGGACCAGGAGCGGCGCGCCCGTGTGGGGGTTTCCCGCGCACGAGGGCCTCGTGCTCGACCTGCGCATCTGCGGGGAGTGGCTGTTCACCTGCGGTGTCGACCGCATGGTCAGGAGCTGGCAGCTGCGCACGGGTATCGCGCGCCGCGCGTTCGGCCCCTTCGCGGGCCCGGTGACCGGGCTGCACGTACGCGGCCGGCTGCTGGTCACGGCGGCTGAGGACCAGTGCGTCACGGTCTTCGACCGTTACGACGGGCGCGAGCTGGCCCGCTTCGACGACGACGTTGCGGTGACCAGGGCGGTGGCGCTGGGGGATGACCTGGCCACGTTCGCGGCCGGCGGGATGTCGGGCTTCCTGCACGTGCTGCGGGCCAACGGGCCGCTGCGCGCGCGGTTCGAGGCGAGCCCCGGCACGGATGCCTAGGTGTGCTGGTCCTCGGCGTCGGAGAGGGTGAAGTCGAGGCGGGCGCCGAGGGCCGTGACGACGGCGCCGAGCGTGCGCAGGGTGAGGTTCTCGTCGCCCGAGAGGATCTGGCTGACGCGGCCCGCCGACACGCCCATGGAGGCGGCCAGGTCAGCGCGAGTGATCTTGTGTTCGCGCATGTACCAGGTGATCTCGTCCACGACTTCCTGCGCGAACGGCGACGTGTCCTCGCGTCTGCTGGCCATCTCCGGCTCACTCTCTGCTGACTGACTCCACTTTAGCTCTACCTAAACCTTTAGGCAAGCCTAAAGGCGGTCAATCCAACTGCAAGTCGGATATGCCACGATCTTGCCGACACCAACGGGGCCAAGTGGGGAGGCGCTGTGACGGCGATCGTCGGCGTGCACGGGATCGGCAAGTACAAGTACTACCTGGAGGCCGGAAACGACGTCGCCCGCGCGGCGGCGGCGATGCGCGCCAAGTGGGACGGCTACCTCCACGCGTCGCTCGGGGGCGAGACGCGCGCGTACTTCGCCGAGGTCGCCTACTTCGCACACCTGCTCAACGAGCCGCGCCCGCCCGGAGTTCGCGAGGCGGAGGCCATGCGGGTGCGCGAGCAGATGGTGCTGGCCGCCTGGGCCAAGGAACTCGGCGTCGGCGAGCACCTCACCGGCGCGCTCAAGACGTTCGCCGGCTGGCTCCTGGACCGGCTCGACGGGCGGGCGGCGGCCTTCGCCAAGCTGTTCTGCCCCGAGGTGGCCACCTACCTGGCCGACGCGGGCCGCCGCGAGAAGGTCCGCGGGCTGGTGGCCGCGTCGCTGCGCCGCCACCGGCCGAAGGTGGTGATCGCCCACTCGCTCGGCAGCGTGGTCACCTACGAGACGCTCTGGGCCAACCCGGACATCGAGGTGGACCTGCTCATCACGCTCGGCAGCCCGCTCGGCATGCGCAACGTGATCTTCGAGAAGCTGCTGCCCGCCCCGATCGACGGCCGCGGCGAGCGGCCGCGCGGCGTCGGGCGCTGGGTGAACATCGCCGACAAGGACGACATCGCCGCCATCCCTCCCGAGCTGCGCGAGAGCTTCGCCGGCGTCGACGAGGAGCAACTGGTCAACCTCGACTGGATCGACTTCCACACCGCCGGCAAGTACCTCGGATGCGGCGCGCTCGACCCGTACCTGCGACCCTATCTGGCATGACCTGGATAGTTTTCGACTACGGCGAAGTCCTGTCCCTGCCGCAGCCCGCGGCCGACGTCGCGGCCATGGTGCGCGCCGCGGGCGCCGAGCCCGCCGCGTTCGAGCGCGGCTACTGGGCGCACCGGCTGGAGTTCGACCGGGGCGCGCTGAGCGATGAGCAATATTGGTCGAAGGTGCTCGGCCGCGAGGTCTCGGGCGCGGAGGTGTCGCGGCTGGTCGCGCTCGACGTGGTCAGCTGGACACACCCGCACGACGGTACGGTGGCCCTCCTGCGCGAGCTCCTCGGCCGGGGCCAGGACGTGGCGTTGCTGTCCAACGCCCCGGTCTCCATGGCCGACGGCGTGGACCGGCTGCCGTGGATCGCCGGGATCGGCCCCCGCTTCTACAGCGGCCGCCTCGGCCTGGTCAAACCCGACCGGGAGATCTTCGAGCTGATGGCCCGGTCGCTGGACGCCCCGCCGCAGGAGATCGTCTTCATCGACGACCGGCAGCTGAACGTGGCGGGCGCCGCGCGGGCGGGCCTGACCGGCCTGCACTTCCGCGATCCCGAGACCCTGCGGCGGGAGCTCGGCGCGCTGCTGAGCTGACACCCGGCCGTCTTCTGGACTCCCCATAAATGTGGGGGTCTGTCGGGGTTGGTGATCTATGGTGACCGGCATGGACGTGGAGAGCCTGCTCGGTGAGGCGTACGGCATGCCGTACGGCGAGGCCAGGACCGTCGTGACCGAGCGCGCGCTGCGTGCGGCGGAGGCGGCCCGTGACCCCGGGCTGGTCGTGCTGACCCGCTTCGAACTGACCGCCGCCTACCAGCTCGGCGGCGAGCCGGCCAAGTCGTTCGCGGTCTTCTCGCGCAATCTGGCCGACTACGACCGCGACCCGTCGCTGTTCGGCGAGCGCCGGCTGTGGCGGCTGCTGTGGCAGTACAAGTGGATCGTCGGCAGCCTGCGCAGGTTCCCCGAGATCCCGCTGCGCCGCGCCCTGGACGGCCTGGACGACATGGAGCGGCGCTACCGCGAGGCCGGCGAGGGCCTGCAGGCCGTGTACGCCCGCCGCTGCCACGTCGCCCAGCACCTCGGCGACCGGGCCGCCGCCGAGGAGTGGTTCCACCGGTGGCGTACCGCGCCGCGCGACGAGCTGTCCGACTGCGCCGCCTGCGACGTGCGCGGGGTGATCGCGTACCTGGCCTGGACGGGCCGGGACGAGGAGGCCATCGTGGCGGCGGCGCCGGTCCTGTCCGGGGCCATGACGTGCAGCTCCCAGCCGCAGGGCATCCTGGAGGCGCTCCTGCTGCCGTACGTGCGCACGGGCCGGCTGGAGGAGGCGGCGTCGGCGCACAGGCGGGCCTACCGGATCGTCCAGGGGCGGCTGTCCGACCTCGACGACATGGGCACGCACCTGCGGTTCCTGGCCCTGACCGGCAACGAGAGCCGCGGCCTTGAAATCCTCCAGCGCGAGCTGCACCTGCTGGAGCGGCCGCCCTCGCCCAGCGCCGCCCGCGCCTTCATGACCGGGGCGGCCGTGCTGCTGCGCCGCCTGGAAGAGCTCGGGCACGGTGACACGCCGGTACGGCGCGGCGGCGCCGACATCCCGGTCGCCGGGCTGCGGGCCGAGATGGAGGCGGGCGCGCGCGGCGTCGCGGCGGCCTTCGACGCCCGCAACGGCACCGGCGAACACCTGCGCGACCTGGAGGAGGTGCTGGCGGCGGCGCCGTACCTCACGCGACTGGTGCTCACGCCCGCGGCCGGGGAGAGCGACCCCGCCAGGCTGCTCGCACGCGCGGGAAAGCTGCGCGGCGACGGCGAGGACGCCGAGGCGGCGGCGCTGTTCGAGCGCGCGGCCGGTCTGTACCGGCGGGCGGGCGACCGGGCGGGGGAGGCGCGGGCCATGCTCGGCTACGCCAAGTCCGTGTACTACGCCGCCGACGAGGGGGAGGAGATCCGCGCCGCCTACGCGCGGGCCCGGCCCGTCGTCGAGGCGGCGCGGGAGGAGTCGCCCCAGGATCTCGCCGAACTGGCCTACGACGAGGCGGTCGCGCTCGACTGGCTGGAGCTCCACGACGACGCGCTGCGCGCCTGCCGCGAGGCCGTCGCCCGCTACACCGCGCTGGGAATCACCCACGACGGGGCGATTTCCCTGCTCGAGGAGCTGGAGCATGACTGACGCTGTTCATCTGCCCTTGACTCCAGGGTCACGACCGGGTCAGCGGAGCCGGACATATCTGGAATCGTGGACCGCAGATCCTTCCTCGCAGCGGCAGCCGCCACCTTCGTGCTCCCCGCCCCCGCCACGTCCCCCTCCCGGACCCTCGCCCGCGACCCCTTCACGCTCGGGGTCGCCTCGGGAGACCCCTCGGCCGACGGCTTCGTGCTCTGGACCCGCCTCGCGCTCGACCCGCTCGGCGCCAACGGGCGCGGCGCCATGCCCTCCCGCGACGTCGAGGTGGACTGGCAACTGTCCGCCGACGAGCGTTTCGGCAAAATCCTCCGATCCGGTACGGCCGGCGCCCGCTGGAAGGACGCCCACAGCGTCCACGTGGAGCTGGACGGCCTGGAGCCGGGCAGGGAGTACTTCTACCGCTTCCGCGCCGAAGGCCGCCTCTCGCCCACCGGCCGCACCAGGACGGCCCCGTCCGGCGCCACCCAGCCGCTGGCCTTCGCCGTGGCCGCCTGCGCCCACTACGAGCACGGCTTCTACACCGCCTACCGCCGCCTGGCCGAGCAGGAGCCCGACCTGGTGCTCTTCCTGGGCGACTACCTCTACGAGTACGGCCCATCGGGCTACACGGCCCTCGCCGGCCGGGTGCGCACGCACACGCCGGGCAAGTGCGCCACGCTGGCCGACTACCGGCTGCGGCACGCCCAGTACAAGAGCGACGCCGACCTGCAGCGCGCCCACGCCGTCGCGCCCTGGCTGGTCTCCTTCGACGACCACGAGCTGGAGAACAACTGGGCGGGCCCCGTCTCCAGCACCGGCGCCCCCGCCTTCGCCCACCGGCGCGCCAACGCGTTCCGCGCCTACTACGAGAACATGCCGTTGCGCCGCGCCAGCCTGCAGGGCGCCGTCCTGCGGGTCAACCGCCGCGTCTCCTGGGGCACGCTGGCCCGCTTCCACCTGCTCGACACCCGCCAGTTCCGCGACGACCAGGCCTGCCTGGACGGCGTGCGGGCCGGTTGCGACGAGCGCCTGTCCGAGCGGCGCACGCTGCTGGGCGGCGACCAGTGGCGCTGGCTGTCGGACGGCCTGCGCGCCTCCACGACCCAGTGGAACCTGCTCGGCCAGCAGATCCTCATGATGCAGCGCGACTACAAGCGCGGCCCCGGCCGCGAGGTCAACCTCGACGCCTGGGACGGCTACGCCGCCGAGCGCGCCCGCCTGCTGGAACTGATGTCCACCACGTCCAACCCGGTCGTCCTGACCGGCGACGCCCACATGCACCACGCCGCCTCGCTGAAGCTGAACTTCGACGACCCCGACAGCCCGGTCATCGCCCCGGAGCTGGTCGCCTCCTCGATCGCCAGCGACGGCGACGGCTACCGGGACAAGGTGTGGATCGAGGAGGGGCTGGCGGAGAACCCGCACATCTCCTACATCGACCAGCGGCGCGGCTACATCATGGCCCGCCTGACCTCCACGGAGCTGTCGGCGGAGTTCCGCACGCTGGAGTACATCTCCCGCAGGGGCGCCCCGGCCAGGACCACGCACCGCGTCACGGTCCCGACCTCCGCGCCCTGACCGGGGGCCGGGTCAGCTGAAGGCGTAGCCGTACAGGCCGGAGCCGGTGCTCAGTTTGGTGGCCTTGTTCGCCCGCAGGCCCGGGTGGGCCCCCGGGCGGCGGGCGCCGGGCAGCAGCGTCAGGACGCCGTCGCCGGGGGCCGCCACCACCAGGCCGTAGACCGGGCGGGACCGGCCGAGCAGCCGGTAGCGCGGGGTCGCGGCCAGGGCGGTCATCGAGGCGCCGAAGTCGCGGCCCTTGCCCTTGATGAGCAGGTCGCCGTGGCGGGTGAGGCCGCCGGATCGGGTTCCGGCCAGCACCTGCACCGCGCGCTCGCCGGGCACGCCGATGGCCAGTTCCGCGTCGCCGTCGCCGTTGAAGTCGCCCGCGGCCAGCGAGGCGCCGAAGCGGTCGTAGTAGCGGGGCTCGCCGTTCAGGACCCGCTGCGTCCACGCCTCGCTGTGCGTGGTCCGCAGCCCCGAGCGCGAGCCGTAGATCACGTGGACCATGCCGTCGCCGTAGTCCATGGCGCGCTGGTTGGCGCTCAGGCCCTCGCCGGGCGCGCCGATCGCGAGGTCCGCGCGGCCGTCGGCGTTGAAGTCGCCGGTGGTCAGCGAGGCGCCGAACGCGTCCCACTTCTCCGAGGAACCCTTGATGCCGCGGCTGTCCTGGGTGATCTGGGCCGCGTGCCGGCGTACCGGGTCGAGGACCGTGGCCGAGCCCTGCCCGTCCGTGGTCACGCTGTCGGCGGGCGCGCCCACGACGAGCTCGGCGCGGCCGTCGCCGTCGAAGTCGCCGGTGGTCAGCGCCGCGCCCCACTGGTCGGTGACGCGCCCCTGCTGGCCGACCCAGCGGGTCTGCTGGGTGATCTGGTAGGGCTTGCGCTTCTTGAGGAAGTGCACGACCACGCCGCCGCCCGCCCCGAGGCCGGGGGCGCCGACGGCCAGCTCGTCGTCCCCGTCGCCGTCGAGGTCACCGGCGGCCAGCGCGGCGCCGTACCTGTCGCCACGCGGCTTGCCCAGGGCGAGCCGCCGCCAGGCGACCAGGCCGCGCGGGCCGCCGCGGAACACCTGCACGACCCCGTCGCCGTCGGCGCCCGGCCGGGCCGTACCGGTGAACTCCTCCGACACCCCGACCGCGAGGTCGGCGCAGCGGTCGCCGTCGAAGTCGCCCACGGCCAGCGCCGAGCCGAAGGAGTCGCCGGTCTCGGCGCCGTCCTGGCGCAGCGTCGCCTTGCGGCCGGAGCCGTAGAGGACGTTCACGGATCCGGCCCTGGAGCCGGTGTACGGCGCCGCCACCGCGAGGTCGGCGCGGCCGTCGTCGTCGAAGTCGGCGAGCCGCCCGCCGCACCCGGCGGAGGCGCCCGCGGAGGCGGGGGAGAGCAGGGGCACGACCAGGCAGGCGGCCAGCAAAGCGTTCATGTCTCCAGTGATGTCCGCACCGGCCGAACCCGGCATGAACACGGCGGGAACGTGCCACGATAGGCGGGTGAGCATCGACCTCGCGGATCTGGATTTCTGGCGCAGACCCCTGAAAGAACGGCACGAAGCCTTCGCCCGGCTCCGCCAGCTCGACCGGCCGGTGTTCTTCCCGGAGAAGAAGATCCCCTTCTTACGCTCCGGCGCGGGTTTCTACGCCCTGGTCCGCCACGCCGACGTCGTGGAGGCCAGCCGCAACGCCAAGGTGTTCTCCAGCGAGCCCGCGGTCACGAACCCGGAGCCGCCGGGCTGGGTCAAGCACGTGTTCGGCGAGTCCATGGTCAACCTGGACGATCCCCGGCACGCCCGGCTGCGCCGTATCGTCACCCGCTCCTTCAGCCCCCGCATGCTGGGCAACCTCCAGAACGACATCGACGCCGCCTGTACGCGCATCGTCGACGACGTCGTGGCCCAGGGCCCCGGCGACTTCGTCGGGCAGGTGGCGGCCCGCCTGCCCATCCACGTCATCTGCGACATGATGGGCATCCCCCAGCGATACCGGGCCAAGGTCCACGAGCACGTCGACGTCTCCACCGCCTACACCGGCGTGCGCCCGAGCCTGCTGCGCAGCGTCGCGCTGGCCGGGCAGAACATGCTCGCCCTGCTCGCCCTGCAGCGCCTGGTCATCAAGCTCGGCCACGAGCGCCAGCGCGAGCCCACGGGCGACCTGGTCTCGCTGCTGGTCAACGCCAACCCCGACGGCGAGCGGCTGACCGACAAGGAGCTCGGTTCGTTCTTCGCGCTGCTGCTGGTCGCCGGCAACGAGACCGCACGCAACACGATGGCCCACGGCATCAAGCTCCTCACCGACCACCCCGCCCAGCGTGAGCTGCTGCTCGGCGACTTCGACGCCCGCATCGGCGGCGCGATCGAGGAGATGGTCCGGCACGTCTCGCCGATCATCCAGTTCCGCCGCACGGTGACGCAGGACTACGAGCTGCGCGGCCTGCACCTGAAGAAGGGCGACAAGGTGGTGCTCTTCTACGGCTCCGCCAACCGCGACGAGAGCGTCTTCCCCGACCCGGACGCCTTCGACATCACCCGCGACACCAAGCCGCACGTGGGCTTCGGCGGACCGGGGCCGCACTTCTGCCTCGGCGCCAACCTGGCCAGGCAGGAGATGCGCTCGATGTTCCGCGAGCTGTTCACCCGGCTGCCGGAGATCAGGACGGTGGGCGAGCCCGAGCTTCTGCTGTCCAACTTCGACAACAGTGTCCGGACGCAGCGCTTCACAGGCTAACAATTCGGCTTATGTCACCCGGGGGAACTAGGGTGACTCGGCGTGGAGAACGCCTTTCAAGTTGACCTGCGCGGTGTCGTCGATCTCCTGAGCCGGCACCTGTATTCCAGCCCGCGTGTCTACGTGCGCGAGCTGCTGCAGAACGCCGCCGACGCGATCACGGCCCGCCGTACCGGCGACCCCGACGCCCCCGCGGCGGTGACGATCGAGGTCGGCGACGGCCGGATCGAGGTCAGCGACAGCGGCGTCGGGCTCACCGAGGACGAGGTTCACCTCCTGCTGGCCACGATCGGCCGCTCCTCCAAGCGCGACGAGCTCGGCTTCGCCCGCCACGAGTTCCTCGGCCAGTTCGGCATCGGGCTGCTGTCCGGCTTCCTCGTCGCCGACGAGATCCGCGTCGAGACCAGGTCC
Organism: Nonomuraea sp. NPDC059023; assembly: GCF_042740095.1. NCBI lineage: Bacteria > Bacillati > Actinomycetota > Actinomycetes > Streptosporangiales > Streptosporangiaceae > Nonomuraea > Nonomuraea sp. NPDC059023. The sequence goes on from NZ_JBHYIO010000030.1 coordinate 125,744, forward strand.
GTCACCGGCGCGCCCACGGTCGTGTGGACCGGCCGCTCCGACGGCCGCTACAGCGTCGAAGCCGCCCGCGCCGAACGCGCCGAGCCGGGCACCACCGTCACCCTGGCCGTACGCGCCGACGCCGCCGACTGGGTCACCGAGCGCACCGTCACCGAACTGGCCGGGCTCTACGGCTCGCTGCTGCCGATCGACGTCACCGTCAACGGCCGGCCCACCACCGTCGGCGGCCCGCCCTGGCAGGCCCGCCACGACGGCCCGGAAGACCGGCGCGCCGCCCTCCTCGCCTACGGGCGCGAGCTGTTCGGCTTCACCCCGTTCGACGTGCTCGACCTGAACGTCCCCGAAGCCGGGCTGAGCGGCGCCGCGTTCATCCTGCCCAGCCAGGCCAACCCCGCCGTCAAGGGCGCCCACCGCGTCTACCTCAAGCGCATGCTCCTCACCGAGCACGCCGAAGGGCTGCTGCCCGGGTGGGCGTTCTTCGCCCGCTGCGTCGTCGACGCCGGTGAGCTGCGCCCCACCGCCTCCCGCGAGGCGCTCTACGAGGACGACCTGCTGGAGCACGTACGCGAGCAGCTCGGCGCCCAGCTACGCGCCTGGCTGGTACGGCTGGCCGAGACCGACCCGGACGGCCTGCGCGCCTTCCTGCGCCTGCACCACCTCGGCGTCAAGGCCCTGGCCCTGCACGACGACGACATGCTCCGCCTGGTCGACCGCTGGCTCGAGTACGAGACCAGCTCAGGACCCATGACCCTCGCCCAGTTCCGCGCCCTGCACCCGCGCGGACGCTACACCGCGAGCGTCGATGAGTTCCGCCAGCTCGCCGGTGTCTCCGGCGCCCAGGGCATCGGCCTGCTCAACGGCGGCTACGTCTACGACGGCGACATCCTGCGGGGCCTGCCCCGCATCGACCCCGAGGCCCGCCTCGAACCCCTCGACCCCGCCGAGCTGGCCACCCACCTCGCCCCGGTCGACCCGGCCGCCGAGCTGGCCGCCCGCCCCTTCCTCAACGCCGCCGCCCGCGCCCTCGACCCGCTGGGCTGCGAGGTCGTGCTGCGCGACTTCGACCCCGCCTCGCTGTCGGCCCTGTACCTGACCAGCCGTGCCGCCGAGCACCACGCCCAACTGCGCGAGGCCAAGGAAGCCAGTGACGAGCTGTGGGCCGACGTGCTCGGCGCGATGGAGCGCTCCCTGGCCGCCGACCGGCCCCGTCTCGTGCTCAACCACCGCAACCCGCTCGTGCGCAAGGTGCTGTCGCTCAGCGACATGAACCTCGCCGGAACCGCCGTCGAAGCCCTCTACGGCATGGCGCTCCTGCACGGCCACCACCCGCTGCGCCCGGCCGACAGCGCCGCACTCAACCGCTCCTTCCTCGGACTCCTTGATTGGGCCACTTCGTGATCGACATCGACGACCTCATCGACGAAGCCTCCGACCTGCCCTACGGCGAGGCCAGGACCCTGCTCCTGGAGCAGGCGCTGCGCCACGCCGAGTCGGGCGGCGACCGCGAACAGATCCTCGCGGTGCGGATGGAGCTCACCGAGGCCTACCAGTTCGGCTCGGAACCGGCCAAGTCGTTCGCCACCTTCTCCCGCTGCGTGGCCGACTTCGACGCCGACCCCGAACTGTTCGACGACTGGCAGACGCACACGCTGCTGTGGCAGTACAAGTGGATCGTCGACTCCATGCGCGACTTCCCGCAGGTCCCGCTGGGCCGCGCGCACGACGCGCTGGCCGAGATGGAGCGCCGCTACCGCGAGGCGGGCGCCGGCCTGCACGCCGTGCACGCCCAGCGCTGCATGGTCGCCGGGCACGTCGGCGACCGGGCCGCCGCCGAGGAGCATTTCCACCACTGGAGCATCACGCCGCGCGACGAGATGTCCGACTGCGAGGGCTGCGACCCCGACGGCAAGATCATGCACCTGGCCGCGCTCGGCCGCGACGAGGAAGCGGTCACGCTCGCCGCCCCGGTTGTCGCCGGGCACCTGACCTGCGAGAACCAGCCGCAGAGCATCCTCAGCTGCCTCCTGCTGCCCTACGTCAGGACGGGCCGGCACGCCGAAGCCGCCCAGGCCCACCTCAAGGCGTACCGGCTGATCCAGGCCCTTCCCCACTACACCAGCAACCTCGACCTCCACCTGGAGTTCCTGGCTCGTACGGGCAACGAGAGCCGCGGACTCGAGATCCTGCAGCGCGAGCTGCCGCGGCTGGAGGAGCGGGCCTCGCCGCACACGCTCATGACCTTTCTGGGCGCGGCCGGGCTGCTGCTGCGCCGCCTGGAGGAGCTCGGCCACGGCGACCTCGCCGTCGCCGTGGGCGGCGCGGAGACGTCCGTCGTCGCGCTGCGGGCCGAGGTGACCGGGCGGGCGCGCGAGCTCGCCGCCGCCTTCGACGCCCGCAACGGCACCCGGGAGCAGAGCTCCAGGATCGAGGCCTTGCTGACGGCGGAGCCGCTGGTCGACCACCTTCCCCTGGTGCCCCACGCGCGCCGCGTCACCCTTTCCGGTACGGCGCCCGCGGAGGAGACCCTCCCCTCGATCAAGGTTTCCGGCGCCGACCAGGCCGTGGCCGAGCTCGCTCGCCTGGCCGGGGAGCACGCCGAGGCCGGACGCCGCCAGGAGGCGCTCGACCTGCTCGCCGGCACGCGCGACGGCTCACTGCTGCTCCTGCGCGCCCGCCTGGAGGAGCCCGTCACGGCCGCCCGCACCCTGCGCGCCGCCCGCGTGGCCCTGCGCGCGGAAGGCGACCTCGCCCAGCTGGCCACCGCCGCCCTGATCCACGGCGAACTCCTGCGCCACCTGGCCACGACCCCTCAGGACACCGAGCTGGACACCACCCCGGACGAGCTGCCGGAGGAGCCGGGCTCGCTGGAGGAGCTCCTGGCCGCCTACGGCGAGGCCGCCGCGGTGAGCAGGGACCCGGAGCAGCGGGCCGTCGCCCACGCGGTGCGCGGCGAGGTGCTGGTCGCGGTCGACCGGCCAGAGGAGGCGGCCGAGGACCTGATCGAGGCGGTGGCCCTGTTCACCGCGCTGGGCGGCACCGCCAACGCCGCGCTGGCCCGCGTCGACCTGGCCGCCGCGTACCTGTCCACGGACCGGGTGGTCGAGGCCGCCATCGCCGCGGAGGAGGCGCTCGGCCTCCTGGAACCCGGCGACTACGACAACCGCGTCAACGCCCAGTGGACCAGGGCGCACGCCCGCCGCATGCTCGGCGAACGGGAGGCGGCGCTGGCCGACTTCACCGAGCTGGCCGGGCTCTACGCCGAGCCGATCCGCGCCGCCCGCGCCTGGGAGGCGGCCGGCATGCTGCTGGGCGAGCTCGACCGGGACGAGGAGTCGTCCGGCGCGTTCTCCCAGGCCGTCCAGAACTACGTGGACGCCGGCGCCCGCGACGAGGCCGGCACCGCGATGCGCAAGCAGCTGTCCGCCCTGTACTGGGCCGACCAGGCCAAGGCCGCGCTGGAGGCGGTGGCGCCGGTCAGGGACTTCCTGCGTACGCTCGACGGCGAGCAGGCGGCGTTCGAGCTGGCGGCGCTCGACTACGACGAGGCCAGGATGCTGCTCTCGCTCGACCGCCACGAGGAGGCGGCGATCCGCGCCCGCGCGGCGGTCGCCGCCTTCACCGCCCTCGACCTGGCCGACCTCGCGGAAGCCGCCGCCGACCTCCTGGAGCACCTCGAACAGCCGGATCAGGACTGAACGTTCTCGTCCTCCTCGTCGGGGGCGAGCACGTTCCGCCGGATCGTGACCACCGTGATCAGCGCGGCCACCAGCATCATGCCCGCGCTGATCAGCATCGCCATCTCGAAGCCCGCGTCGAACACCCCGGGCTTCTTGAAGGCGTCGCCCACCAGGCCCACCACCGGCGGGATGGCGGCCACGGCGAACAGGCTGCCGGTCCTGGCCACCGCGTTGTTGACGCCGCTGGCCGTACCGGCGTAGCGCTCCTGCGCGCTGGCCAGGACGGTGGCGGTGAGCGGGGCGACCACCGCCGACAGGCCCAGGCCGAAGAGCGTGACCGACGGCATGACCTGCAGCCAGTACGAGGAGCCCTCGCCGATCGTGCCCATCCACAGGAACGCCGCCCCGGCCACCAGGATGCCGATCGTGATGGGCCAGCGCGGCCCGACCCGCTTGGCCAGCTCGCCCGCCCGCGCTGACAGCAGCAGCATGAGGATCGTCACCGGCAGCATGGCCGAGCCCGCCGCGATCGGGCCGAACCCGGACACCACCAGCAACTGCACGACCAGCAGGAAGAAGACGACGCCCATGGCCGCGTAGACGATGAACGTGACCACGTTGATCGCGGTGAACACATGGTCGCGGAAGATCCCGACCGGCACGAGCGCGTCGGGCGAACGCCGTACCTGCACCCAGACGAACGCGGCGCCCAGCAGGAGCCCGGCGATGAGCGGGACGGGTGTGCCCGTCTCGATGAGGCCGTAGGTGATGCCGGCCAGCGCGAGCGCGGCGAGCACCGCGCCGAGCACGTCGAAGCGGCCCGTGGCCTGCTCGTCGCGCGTCTCGGGCACGTGCCTGATCGTCACCCACACCACGAGCGCGGCGAACGGCAGGTTGATGAGGAACGCCCACCGCCAGCCGGCCGACTGCACCAGCCAGCCGCCCAGCAGCGGGCCGATCGCGCTGGCCACGCCGCCGAGCCCGGACCAGGCGCCCACCGCGCGCGGACGTTCGCCGCGCACGAACGAGGCCTGGATGATCGCCAGGGAGCCCGGCGTGAGCAGCGCGCCGCCGATGCCCTGCAGGGCGCGGGCGGCGATGAGCATCTCGATGTTCTGCGCCGCCCCGCACAACGCGGAGGCGATCGCGAACCAGACGGTTCCGATCAGGAAGACCTTGCGCCTGCCATAGCGGTCGCCGAGTGAGCCGCCGAGCAGGATGAGACCGGCCAGCGTGAGGGTGTAGGCGTTCACCGTCCACTGCAGCCCGGCCATGTCGGCCTTCAACTCCTCGCCGAGGGCCGGCAGCGCGACGTTGACCACGGTGCTGTCGAGCATGGCAAGCCCCGAGCCCAGCACGGTCGCCGCGAGGATCCACCGCCCCTGTGCGGATTTAAGAGTGATGTGGCCGTTGTCCATGGGGCAATCCTGTCACCGGGTTCTGAGAACGCTCGGCCGCCCCCGGGTTGCGCGTCAGCCGTGACCCAGCGCGCGCAGGACGAAACCGGAGACCAGCTTCTCCGCCTCTTCCGGCGTCAGCGTCCCGCTGATCAGGGGAACCCGCTCGGCCCCGATCACCGCGAGGATCATCCGCGCGGTCGCCTCCACGTCGGTGACCTGGAAGGCCCCGCTCTCCAGAATCCCGACGAGCACCCGCTGCATCGGCGCCACGTGCTCGGCCAGCTGCTGGTAGGCGTCGGGGCCGAGGGTGGCGCTCAGGTCGGCGGCGCCGGGGTGCGGGTGGGCCAGCAGCCCGGCCAGCTGCAGGCGGATGAACGCGCGCAGCCGGTCGGCGGGGGAGGCGTCCGCGGGCAGGTCACGCTCGTAGCTGTCGAGAAAGTACTGGGTGACCCGCTCGGTGAAGGCCAGCAGCAGCGCGGCCTTGTCCGGGTAGTAGTTGTAGAGCACCGTGCGGGTGATGCCGGCCTCACTGGCCACGTCGGTCATCGAGATGGCGTCGATCCCGTGCACGCGCGACAGCCGCGAGACCGCCTGCAGGATGCGGTCCTGCGTCTGGGCGCGGTGCTCGCCTATGGTCGCGGCGCTGATCCGGGGCATGACCTCATGTTAGGCGTACGGCGCCGCCTAAGCCGCTGCCTTGACCGTGTGAAGGAGTTCCGCCAGGACCTCGGTGTTGAGCTGGTAGGCCAGTTTGACCTCGCGGATCACCCGCCGCTGCTCGCGATCGTCGAGGTTGAGCGCGTCCAGGCGGGTCCGGTACTCGTTCTTGAACCGGGGCAGGCTGCCCACCTGGTCGAAGATGTAGAAGTCGACGCCGCCGCCCTTGGAGTAGCCGTAGATCTTCTGCAGCTCCATCCGGATGAACTGGCCGCCGGACAGGTCGCCCATGTACCGCGTGTAGTGGTGGGCGACGTAGCCGCAGGGCCAGTCGGCGACCTGGTTGATCCTGGCCACGAGGGTGCGGGTGGCCTTGGAGGGGGCGATCCGGTCGCGCCAGGCGGGGCCGTAGACGGTGTGGAGGTCGCGTTCCAGGGCTTCCTGGCGGTAGAGCTCGGGGAAGACGAAGCGGCCGGCGACCGGGTCTCCGGCCAGCGCCTTGGACGCGCCGTCGAGGGCCAGGTAGGCGAAGTAGTGCTGGGCGATCATCTCGCCATACTCCTCCGCGCTCAGGCGGCCGCCCATGAGCTCCTTGAGGTAGCTCTCGTCCTCGGCCGACTCGTGGTCGGCCCAGGTGGCGGTCTTCAGGATCTCGGAGAACGACGTCACGGCTCACCCCGTACTGGACTGGTGTTTCACGACACAGTGTCACAAAGCGTGGGGCGGCCGTCAAGCTGACACTGTGTCATCAACCCTTGGGGAACGCTATGCGAAACGCATAACCGCGAAGATCACTCCTTACTTTCGTGGGGCGAGTGACGGGCGTGATATTTGTTGGCTAGCGGGGTGATGTGTCCGATAAGCGGAGCGTCGGGAACTCCGATACTCTCTTGCTTCAAGCACGGCGGACGCGAAGAAACCTCGCGTCGGGGCTGTGCTTCCCCACCTGAAATCACCCCGGGAACGTTCCTAGGGGTGATTTCTCGATTTCGCCATTCTTGGGCCCTATAAAGGCCCCTTTGGGGACGAGAGGGATTTATCACGGCGTACCTGTTGCAGCAGGTATGCCGCGTCCCTCCCGTCCCTTCGACTCACCAAGGTGAAGGTAAGGAGTCGAGTGATGACCAAACATCATCCGCTGATGTTCATCATCGCGAGCAGGCGGCCCGTTACACCCGGCCCCCGGGCCCACCCCAGGTGCCCGCGCGGCCCTCGGGATGCCCGGGTCCGGCTGGGGAGCCGACCGGGAACCCGGTGAACCCGTTGACCGGGAGGGGGCATGTTCGCCGCTCACCAGAAGACGCCGGAGGGGCGCCGGCGGTTGCCATGCCATGCCCAACCCACCTCCCCCCACCCACCCCCGCACCCTCGGCCTGTCCCACCCCCGCGGGCACCGCTGCGCCCACCCCCGCACCTTTCCCCCGTCCCGGACCCACCCCCACGGGCACCGCCCCACCGGCCCCCGTCCCGACCGGCCCTCCGCCCCGGCCGACCCGCCCAGCGCCCCGCACCACCCCTGGCCCGCTCCCGGATCGCCCTTGCCCCACCCCTGGCCAGCCTCTCGCCTCCGGCACGTGCCCACCGCCCCCGCACGTGCCCACCGCCCCGGCACGTGCCCACCGCCCCCGCACGTGCCACCGGCGGGCGTGGCCCTTGCCGGTGTGCCCTGGGTGGCTGGGCGCTGTGCGCGTTGCGCCGGGTTCCGGGCGCGGCGGTGCTCGCCGTACCGGCGCTCAAGAGCGTGGGAGGGGCGCGCTCTCGGGTGGGCGTCGCCCGCACAGGCCATTGCCCGGCACTGCCTTGCCCCGCGCCGCATGGCCCGCGCCGCCCGCGCCGCCTGCGCCGCGCCGCATGGCCCGCGCCGCCTTGCCCGCGCCGCCTTGCCCTGCGCGGGTCTTGCCCCTTGCGGGGTTGATCCGGCGATCGAGGGTGTGGGGAGGGGGTGCGTGTTCTCGGGTGGCTGGAGTTACGGGGGTGGGCGGGTGTAGCGGTGTTTGGTGCCGGGTGGGAAGTAGGTGGGGTCGGCGGTTTCGCGTAGGTGGATTGTTGGGGTTTGGTGGGGTTGTGGGACGTAGGCGGTGAACTCGCTGTTCAGGCGGTTCAGCTGGGTGCGGATTGAGGTGGCGGCCATTCTGGACAGGCTTGGGGTGGGTTTGGTGCCGGGGGCGAGTTCTATGGTGATGGTGAGGTGGCGGTTCCTGGTGTCGTCCTCTTCCACCTGCATGACGAATTTTCCGGTGACCGAGCCGGCGATCTCCGGCTGCTCCAGGCCGATGGCGATGTTCTCCGGGTAGATGTTGGCGCCGTAGTACGACACGGTGAAGTGGCTGCGGCCGAACACGTACGCGAACGGGTGCTCGGGGCCGGGGGCCGACGGGGTGAGGCCGTGGGACCGGGCGAAGGTGAGCATGTCCGGGTACGGGATGATGCCGCCTTCGTCGGCGATGTGGTAGCGGATCAGCGGGATGCCGTTGTCGCCGGTGAACACCAGCGTGCCCGCGTGCTCCTCGAAGTAGCGCACGCCCGGGTCGTACTGGACCAGCGTGGGCAGCCGGGACTCCCCGAACAGGCGCCTGGCCAGGTCGGGACGGCCTGACAGGAAGCGGCGCAGTTCGATGGAGAGCGGGGTCTCGTTGCCGAGGACGCCCGCGTCGGCGGTGCCGTACAGGCTGGCGGTGGATGTGACGGGGTCGGCGATGCCGGCGCGCTCGCACACCAGCGTGCGCCACTCCTCGCTGAAGACCTCGCCCGCCGTGACCAGCTTCAGGTTGTACGCGGCCCAGCCGGACCCGGCGTCGATCACGTCCTTCAGGAACGGCGGGTAGCCGAGCAGGACGACCTGGTCGAAATGCGGCGCCAGCGGCGGGATCACCCGCAGGATCTCGCGTTTGTCGCTGCCGGGCGCGATCGCGGTGACGCGGTGGCCGCGCTCGGCCAGGTGGCGCACGCAGTTGAGCGTGAACAGGCCGCCCACCCAGGTGCCGAGGGCGAAGCAGACGACGGCGAGCGTACGGCGGGAGCGGGTCTCGAAGGCATCGAACACCTCCTCGAAGCGGTCGGCGATGACCCGCTCGTCGGCGGCGGAGCGGGGCCAGAAGGACGGTTCGCCGGTCGAGCCGGAGGAGACGGCGATCATGTCGCCGATCACGCCGCCCCTGCACAGGTCGGGCAGGGGGTAGCGGCGCGTGTAGGTGTCCTTGGTGGTCAGCGGGAGGTCGTGGAACGGCGTGGCGCGGGGGTCGGCGCCGTGCGCGGCGAGGAAGGCGCGGTAGGCGGGCACGCTGTCCGCCACGTCGTGGAAGAGCTGGACCGGATCCACGGTGCGACTGTACGCCACCTCGGACTTGCTGCGCAGCTGTCACAGATTCACGAAAGTTTTCATCGAAGGATTGCAAGCGCGGAAATGCCCCGGTAACGTCCCGGGCAATCCTCGCGAACCCCCCACAGGAGAGACCGCCCATGGACCGTCGCCGTTTCCTCCAGCTCAGCGCCCTGGCCGCCGGAGGCACCCTGCTCAGCGCCTGCGGCGGAGGTGGCGCCCAACCGGTCAAGGCGGGCCCCACCGGCACCGCCGCGACCGGCGAGATCACCGTGTGGAGCTGGCAGGGGCCGGCGGCGATGATGAAGGAGCTGGTCCCGGCCTTCACCAAGCAGTTCCCCGGCGTCAAGGTCGACGTCCAGGACATCGGCAACCCGGCCATCTGGGACAAGATCACGACCGGGCTCGCCGCCGGAGGGCAGGGGCTGGGCGACGTGCTGCACATCGGCGTCGACTACCTGCCCGCCTATATCGAGAAATTTCCGGACGGCCTCGCCGACCTCGTCCCCCTCGGCGCCGACAAGCACAAAGGCAGCTTCGCCCAGGGCATGTGGGAGACCGTCAGCCGCTCCGGCAAGGTCTACGCCCTGCCCTGGGAGGCCAACTCCGCGGGCTTCTACTACCGCGCCGACCTCTTCGAGAAGGCCGGCGTCGACGTCGAGGCCGTCCAGACCTGGGACGAGATGATCGAGGCCGGGATCAAACTCAAGGAGAAGACCGGCGTCCAGCTCCTCGGCATCGACAAGGCCGCCACCCAGGCCGACTCCGCCAACCTGTTCCAGGCGCTCATGCAGCTCCAGGACGCCTTCTACTTCGACATGCAGGGCAACATCACCCTCGACTCGCCCGCCGGGGTCACCGCGCTGACCATCATCAAGAAGCTCAACGACGCCGGCCTGGTCGCCGACTACGGCGGCGGCTGGGAGGCGATGATCGGCTCGATCAAGAAGGGCGGCGTGGCCGTCCAGCCGATGCCCACCTGGTTCGGCGGCATCATCGAGGAGACCGTCCCGGCCGAGAAGGGCAAGTGGAAGGTACGGCTCCCGCCCGCCGTCACCCAGGGCGGCAAGACCTCGGCCGTCGTCAACTCCACCCACCTGGCCGTCACCGGCACCAGCAAGCACCGCGAGGCGGCGTTCGCCTTCGCCGAGTTCGTGCTGACCCGCCCGGAGAACCAGGTCGCGATCTACAAGGGCAAGGGCATCGCGCCGGCGCTCATGTCCGCCTACGAGGACCCGGCCTTCCACGAGGCGTCGCCGTTCTTCGGCGGTCAGAAGAAGGGCGAGATCTTCCTCGACTCGCTCAAGCAGCCCTCCTACGTCACCAACTACTCCGCCGACTACCCGCGCGCGCTCAAGGCCGTCACCGACGCGCAGACGAAGGTGCTGCTCAAGGGCGCCGACCCGGCAGCGGTGCTCAAGGAGGCGGCCGACCTGCTCGCCGGCCAGACCGGCCGCAAGGTGCTGCGGTGACGGTGAGCGCCCTCAGGTCGCCGATGCGGCTGGCGCCGTACCTGTTCGTGCTGCCCGCCGTCGGGCTGTTCGCGATCTTCAAGCTGTACCCGATCGCCTGGTCGTTCGTGCTCAGCCTGTTCAGGACCGACGGGGCGCTGCAGACGTTCGCCGGCACCGCGAACTACGAGCGCCTGGCCGGCGACCCGCTGTTCTGGACGGCGCTGCGCAACACCGCGCTCATCATGGTCGTGCAGGTGCCGCTGATGCTGGGGATCGCGATCGCGCTGGCGGTGGCGTTCAACTCGCCGCTGCTGAAGATGAAGGCGTTCTTCCGGCTGGGCTTCTTCCTGCCGATGGTGACCGGGCTGGTGGCGTACGGCATCCTGTTCGGGGTCCTGCTCAACCCGCAGGGCGGGCTGGTCAACTGGTTCCTCGGGCTGTTCGGCGTCCCGGAGATCCCCTGGCTCACCGACACCCTGTGGGCGCGCATCGCCGTCGGCCTCGCGCTGACCTGGCACTACACCGGCTACAACGCGGTCATCTACCTGGCCAGGCTGCAGGCGCTGCCCAAGGACCACTACGACGCGGCCTCGGTCGACGGCGCGGGCGCCTGGCGCCGGTTCTGGCACGTGACGCTGCCGGGACTGCGGCCGGTGCTGCTGCTCACGGTGGTCATGTCGACGATCGGCACGCTGCAGCTGTTCGACGAGCCGTACGTGCTGACCGGCGGCGGACCCGACAACGCCACCCTGACGCTCGGCATGTACCTCTACATGAACGGCTTCCGCTACTTCGACTTCGGCTACGCCTCGGCCATCGCCTACGCGCTGGCGGTCATCATCGCGATCCTCGGCATCGTGCAGTTCAAGTTCCTGGGTGAAAAATCATGAGAAAGGTGATGCTGACCTCGACGCTGCTCATCACCGTCACCGTCGTCCTGGTGCCGTTCTACTGGCTGGCGATCGCGAGCACCCACAGCACCGGCGACATCTTCGGCAGCCCGCCCCCGCTGCTGCCCGGCGGCCACCTCCTGGACAACCTCGCCAACCTCGAAGAGGGCATCGGCTTCAGCAGGACCGTGCTCAACTCCCTGCTGATCTCGCTGATCTACACGATCCTGTCCGGCGCGGTCTGCACCCTGGCCGGGTACGGCTTCGCCAAGTACTCCTTCAAAGGCAGGGAACTCCTGTTCGGCCTGCTCATGCTCGGCCTGGTCATCCCGAGCCAGGTGACGCTGGTGCCGTTGTTCAAGATGATGCTGGCACTCGACTGGCTCAACACCTACCAGGCCATCGTCCTGCCGAACCTGGCGCTGCCGTTCGGGATCTTCCTGATGCGCCAGAGCATGTCCGCGCTGCCGGACGAGCTCCTGGCGGCCGGCCGCGCCGACGGCTGCGGCGAACTGCGGTTGTTCATCCGCATCGTCCTGCCGCCGATGCGCCCGGCCCTGGCCGCCCTGGGCATCTACCTGTTCCTCTACCAGTGGAACGACTTCGTCTGGCCCCTCATCGCGCTCCGGACCAAGGACGCCTACACCATCCCGCTGGCCATCGCCTCCCTGCAGGGCGCCACGGAGACCGACTACGGCCAGATCCTCGCCGGAACGGCCGTCGCCGCCCTCCCGATGGCCGTGCTGTTCCTGTTGCTGCAACGACACTTCGTGTCCGGACTTCTCGCTGGAGCTGTGAAAGAGTGAGCGTCACGACGGCGGGGCTGATGCCCGTGCCCACCGCCCACCTGCTCGATGACGTACGGCTGGCGGTGCTGCCCCCCTCCGCGCGCAGGGAGCTGAAGCGGCTGCCCGGCGGCGCCGCGGTGCTGGAGATCCACTCCGGGGAGGAGATGGAGATCCGGTTGTCGGTGGCGCTCGGGGACGCGGTGGGATTCTGGCACCCCGACTGCCGCTGGAGCCGGACGATCGTCGCCGACTGGGCGGGGCGGGCCGAGATCTCGCTGGTCAAGGGGGCCGCGGCCGGCTGCCTCTATGACAGCTCCGGCCGGACGATGCTGGCCTTCGCCGCCGCCGATCCGGTGCCCGAGTGTTCCATGCGCTTCGGGGTGTCGGAGGAGAACAAGGCTTTCGTGGTGCATCTGCGGGCGCCCGCCGGGACCTACCGGCTCTACCTCGCGCCCCGGTCGGCGAGTGTCGCGGTGGCGATGCGGCTGCTGCGGGCCGAGCTGGGAAGGGGGCTCGCGCCGGTGCCCGCCGCGGCCCGGGAGCCGGTCTACTCCACCTGGTACGGCTTCAGCCAGGCCGTCGAGGCGGCGGCCGTGGAGGAGGAGGCCCGGCTGGCGGCGGAGCTGGGCTGCGGTGTGGTCATCGTGGACGACGGCTGGCAGGAGAAGGGGAACGGGCGCGGCTATCCGGGTGTGGGCGACTGGCAACCCGATGCCACGAAATTTCCGGATCTCAAGGGTCATGTCGCCCGGGTCCGGGCGCTCGGCCTCAAGTATCTGCTCTGGGTCGCGCCGCTCCTGCTCGGGGCCGAGGCGGACCGCTTCGACGCGCTCGCCCGGTACGCCCCCGCCTCCGGCGGCCCGCCCGGCGCCCGCGTGCTCGACCCCCGCCGCCCCGAGGTCCGGCGGCACGTCGTGGACACGTGCGCCCGCCTGGTCCACGACTACGGCCTCGACGGGCTGAAGATCGACTTCCTGGACGACGCCATGGTCTACGCCGGCAAGCCCACCCACGGCGACGTCGCCGACGTGGGCGAGGCCATGCGCCTCCTGCTGACCGAGGTACGGGCGGCGCTGGGTCCCGAGGCGCTGATCGAGCTGCGGCAGCCGTACGTGGGGCCGGGCATGGCGGGCTTCGGGAACATGCTGCGGGCCGACGACTGCCCCGCCGACGCCGTGGCCAACCGGGTGCGCACGATCGACGTCGGGCTGCTGGCCGTGCGCGGGGCCGTTCACTCCGACATGCTCATGTGGGACCCGGCCGCGCCGCCCGCGAGCGCCGCCAGGCAGCTGATCGGGGCGCTGCACGCCGTACCGCAGATCTCCGCGCGGCTGGCAGGGCTCGGCGGAGAGCAGCGCGAGATGCTGCGCTTCTGGCTCGCGCAGTGGCGGCGGCTGCGTCCGCTGCTGCTCGACGGCGAGGTCGAGCCGGGCCGCCCGGACGAGCTCTACCCCGTCGTGCGGGCCGCGCGCGGCGACGCCTGCGTCATCACCGTCACGGCCGAGCGGGTGGCGGTCCTGGACACCGCCGGGCACCGTAAGATCACCTTGGTCAATGGTACGGCTTCGCCGCGCCTCGTCCTCGACGTGGCCGGGCCTGGAGGGGTGTTCGCCACCGTGGTCCACGACGCCGCCGGCCGTATCATCGAGCGGGCGCGGCGGCGGCTGGAGCCCGGCCTGAGCGTGCTGTCCGTGCCGCCCTCCGGGCTGGCGACTCTGGAGGGGACCCCGTGAAGATCGGCATCACCGAGCTGGCCGCCCGCGCGGGCGTGAGCGAGGCCACGGTCAGCCGGGTCATCAACCGGCGCTCCGGGGTCGCCGCGAAGACGCGCGAGGCCGTCGAGCGCGCCATGAACGAGCTCGGCTACGAACGCTCCACCCGCGGCCAGATCGTCGCGGTGATCACGCCGTGGCTGTCGAACCCGTTCTTCTCCGAGGCCAGCGAGCTGATCGAGGCGGCGCTGGCGCCCCACGGGCTCAAGGGCGTGCTCTGCCCGGCGCTGCCCGGCGGCATACAGGAGCGCGAGTTCGTCACGTCGCTGGCCGACCACGGCGTCGCGGCGGTGGTGTTCCTGTCGGCCAGCAACACCGTTGAGGGCGCCGACCCCGAGACCTTCAACGTGCTGGCGGCGCGCCGTATCCCGTTCGTCGGCGTCAACGGCGGATTCGAGGGCCACGACGCGCCCGTCTACTCCACCGACGACTTCCAGTCGGCCGAGCTGGCCGTCGACCACCTGTGGGCGCTGGGGCACCGCGCGATCGGCATCGCCTCGGGCCCGGTCGGCAACCAGCCCGCCGACCGGCGGGTCAAGGGCTTCCGCGCGGCGCTGGCCAGGCGTGGCGCCACCGAGACCGAGCGGTGGATCGTCCGGCAGCACTACACCATCGAGGGCGGCCAGTCCGCCGCGCTGAGCCTGCTCAAGCAGGGCGTGACCGCGATCGTCGCGGCCAGCGACTTCATGGCGCTCGGCGTGATCCGCGGGGCCCGCCGCGAGGGCCTGTCGGTGCCCGCCGACCTGTCCGTGGTCGGGCACGACGGCTCCATGATCATGGAGTTCGCCGACCCGCCGCTGACCACCGTACGCCAGCCGGTCGACCGGCTGGCCAAGGAGGTCGCCCGGGGAGTGGTCGCGCTGGTGAGCGGCCGCGAGGTGCCCACGGGCGAGCTGTTGTTCAACCCCGAACTGGTCGTGCGCGGCTCCACGGCTCCGCCCCGCGCCTGACCTCTTTCGTCCCGGTCCCTTCCTTCTTTAGTTCCGCACGATTCATCCGATCATCGGGAGACCCCATGAAACGCGTCGTGTTAACCTCCGCCCTCCTCGCCGCCGCTCTCGTCACCCCCGCCGAGGCCGCTTCCGCAGCCGCACCGCTCGTCATCGTCAACCCCGGCTTCGAGAAGGGCCCCGAGGGCTGGACGTTCACCGCCGGCTCCGGCGTCGCCACCAACAACCCCCACGGCGGCACGAGGCTCATCTACCTCGACTCCGGCCCCGGCAAGAGCGTCAGCCAGTCGATCACGGTGCCGGCCGCCGGCCGCTACTCGATCTCCGCCTGGATCGCCACCGGCGGCGCGGGCGGCACGTTCTCCGCCAAGGTCAACGGCGCCGAGGCGGCGAGCGTCACGCTGCCCGCCCGCGGCATCTACAGCCGCTACACCCTGTCGCGCCTGAGCCTGAACGCCGGCGACACCCTGGAGATCGCGTTTGGCTCCGGGTCCGGCTGGGTCAACGCCGACGACCTCATGATCTCCCCGGCCGCCCCCGCCGACCCGCGGGTCAGCTCGGGCAACCCCAAGGTCGTCGCGATGTTCGACTGGGCCAAGGCCAAAGCCGCCGGGTGGGTCCACCAGGACGGCGTCGTCGGGCCGATCAACATCGGGGCCACCAACCCGGTCGACCCGGGCGAAGCCCCGTACACCCCGACCTATTGGGGTGGTTACGCCCACCGCACCGCGTACTACTCGCGTGACTTCGCCCACCAGCTCGCCGGCGCGCACATCCTCGGCTTCGACGCCGAGAACAAGAACATGCTGCGCTCGTTCGCCGCCAGCGCCACGCCTGAGCACAAGTTCTATCCGGTGTGGGCGATCAACTTCGACGCCAAGACCTGGCACACCATCGACTACAAGTCGCCGACGAACTTCGTGCGCGAGGTGCCGGCCACGTTCGAGCTGGTGGAGAAGGCCAACCAGGCCTTCCGCTGGACCGGCGACCGCGCCTACCTCGACGACCCGGTCTTCTGGGACTACTACCGCAACGCCACCACCGGCTTCATCCAGCAGCACGACGGCGCCAAGCCGAACGGCGTCGCCGAGGGCACCGGCAGAGGCATCTTCCAGGGCGTGGCCAGCTACAACGAGGTCAGCCGCGAACCGCTGGCCGAGGCGGGCGACGGCATCGGCGCCCAGTACCAGGCCTACCGCGCGCTGGCCGACATGGCCCTGGACAAGCGTGAGGTACGCCTGTCGATGGAGACCGGGGCCCGCGCCCGCGACCTCAAGCGCTACTTCAACCAGACCTGGAGCGTGAAGCCCGGCTCGGATGAGTTCGTGCGCGCCTACACGATCGACGGCGCCCCGCTGACCGGCTTCGGCAAGGAGAACAGCTGGTTCATGCCGATGAAGGGCATCATCGACGCGGGCCCGCGCAACGACGCCTACCTCGACTTCGTCGACACGCAGGCCTCGGGCCCCGACCGGCCGGCCAACATCGAGGCGATCACCTACCTGCCCGACACCTTCTTCCGCCACAACCGCAACGACACCGCCTGGAAGTGGATGCAGCACGTCTACGACCAGCGCGACACCCGCCACGTCAGCAACCGCCAGGGCCTCAACGGGGACTACCCGGAGGTTCCGTTCACCCTGGTCAGCCAGACCGTCGAGGGCCTGATGGGCGTCCAGCCCGACGCCCCGAGGCGTACGGTGGCCACCCAGTCGCGCCTGCCCGGCGACATCCCCTGGCTGCGCGTGGACGCCGTCCCGGTCGGCGGCGGCACCGTGGACGTCCGCCACGACGGCCAGACCTCGACCACCTTCACCAACCGCACCGGCGGGCTCACGTTCTGGGAGGCCCGCTTTCCGGCCGGGCACCGCAAGCTGACGGTCGCCGGGCACCGCGTGCCGGGCATCCAGAAGACGATCGACGGCGTCCGGTACACCGTCGCGATCCTGCCGGTCCGCGACGGGCAGACGGTCACGGTCTCGGTCGCGAGCTGACGTCCCGGGAAGCCGGCGTCAGTCTCCCGGGCGGACGAGGCCGGTCTCGTAGGCGTAGACGATGGCCTGGGCGCGGTCGCGCAGGCCGAGCTTGGTCAGCACGCGGCCCACGTGCGTCTTGACCGTCTGCTCCGACAGGACCAGCTTGCCGGCGACCTCCTGGTTGGACAGGCCGCGCGAGACCAGGACGAGGACCTCGGTCTCGCGCTCGGTCAGCTGGCCCAGGCGGCGGGTGGACGGGGCGCGCGGGCCGCCGAG
The DNA here is from genome assembly GCF_042740095.1 of Nonomuraea sp. NPDC059023. Taxonomy (NCBI): domain Bacteria; kingdom Bacillati; phylum Actinomycetota; class Actinomycetes; order Streptosporangiales; family Streptosporangiaceae; genus Nonomuraea; species Nonomuraea sp. NPDC059023. Next base: position 142,903 of record NZ_JBHYIO010000030.1, read on the forward strand.
GCGGGCGAACTCGCGGATCAGGCGCCGGGTCACGGCGGGGGCGAGGAGGGCGTCCCCGCCGGCGACCACGCGGACGGCCTCGGCGAGCTGGACGGCCGAGGCGTCCTTCAGCAGGAAGCCGCTGGCGCCGGACCGCAGGGCCTCGTAGACGTAGTCGTCCAGGTCAAAGGTGGTCAGGATCAGGATTTTTGCCGAAATATCCTCGCGTTGGGCGATGATTCGGGTTGCTTCGAGGCCGTCCATCACCGGCATGCGCACGTCCATCAGGATCACGTCCGGCCGCAGCTCCGCCGCCCGCTCGACCGCCTGCGCGCCGTCGGCCGCCTCGCCCACCACCTCGATGTCGCTCTGGGCGCCGAGGAAGACGGTGAAGCCGGTGCGTACCATGCCCTGGTCGTCGGCGATCATGACCCTGATCACGCCGCCTCCAGCGGCAGCCGGGCGACGACCTCGAAGCCGTCGGCGATCGGCCCCGCCTCCAGCGTGCCGCCGAGCAGCACCGCCCGTTCCCGCATGCCCACCAGCCCGTGCCCGGCCCCGGCCGAGGATTCGGCGGGCCTGGCTCCGGGGCCGTTGGCGACCCGTACGACCAGTTCGTCTCCCTCTCGCGCGACCTCCAGGGAGACGGTCGCCCCCGGCGCGTGCCGCATGACGTTGCTCAGCGACTCCTGCACGATCCTGTACGCCGACAGTCCCACGGCCTGCGGCACCTCCTCCACCTGCGGCGATCTTCTGAACAGCACGGCCAGCCCGGCCGCCCGCGCGTTGGCCACGAGCGCGTCGATCCCCTCCAGGTCCGGCTGCGGCGTGGTCTCCTTGCGCCCGTCGGCGTCGCGCAGCACGCCGAGCACCTGCCGGAGCTGGGCGATCGCGTCCAGCGACAGCGAGCGGATCACCGCCAGCCCCTCCTCCAGCTGCCTGGCGTCCCCGGCCGCCTTGAGCGGCACCGCCTCGGCCTGGATGGCGATCACCGACATGTGGTGCGCGACCACGTCGTGCAGCTCGCGCGCGATGCGCGCCCTTTCCTCCAGTACGGCCTGCGCCCCCTCGGCCACCACCTTGAGCTGCGACTCCTCGACCAGCTTGGCCGAGGCCCTGCGCCGGGCCCGCACGTTGTAGCCGAGCACCAGCGGCACCGCGAGGACGGCCCCGCCGGCCGGCACCACGTTGGAGTTGAACACGAGCAGGTAGAGCACCGAGACGGCCCACACGGCGATGGACACGGCCTCGGAGTTGCGCGAGGCCACGGTGTAGAGGACCAGCAGGTACATCAGGACCAGCGGCCACGAGTACGTCATGCCCTGGTCGGGGAACCCGTCGATCATCCGGTCGATGTACACGTACGCCGGCAGCGTCACCAGCGCGGTCCGCCACGCGCCCAGCGGCCAGCGGTCGCGCAGGGCCACGGGCAGGGACAGGGACACGAGGGCGAGCTGGAACGGCAGAGCCGGTGGCGACGTCATCTGCTTGTCGTAGAGCCGCTGCCACAGGTCGGAGCTGGCCGTGGCGTAGAGGAGGATCGCGAGGGTCAGCTCGGCCAGCCGTACCCAGTCGAGGGTGGTGAAGGGGGCCAGCCAGCGCGGCGCGGAGACGCGCGTGCGGCGGGTCGCGAGAGGAGGCGGCTCGGCTTTGCCCGTGAACAGTGCGAACTTCAGCGGCCGCACCAGGGCGGAGATCACCTGAATGACCTTATGTCCGGCACCGGGTAGCCGGCGTCACTCTCAGGGGCTACTTACATGATTACGATCGCCGTGAGCGAACATCGGCAAGCTTGGGAACATTCGGGGGCTCTGATGAATTGAGTCGGTATAACTCAACCCTTTGGAGTTCGCATGAGTGAGAAGCTGATCCTCCCGGTGCTGCCGCTGGACGACGAGGTCGTCCTGCCCGGAATGGTGGTGCCGCTCGACCTGTCCGACTCCGAGGTGCGTGCTGCGATAGACGCGGCCCAGGCATCCGGTGGCAACAAGCCACGGGTGCTTCTCGTTCCCCGGATCGACGGCAGATATGGCGCGATCGGTGTGCAGGCCGTGGTGGAGCAGGTCGGAAGACTGCCGGGCGGTGAGCCGGCGGCGGTCGTACGCGGCGTGAACCGCGTGCGCGTGGGCACCGGCACCACCGGGCCCGGCGCGGCCCTGTGGGTCGAGGCCGACAGCGTCGACCGCGTGGAGGCCGGCGAGCAGGCGCATGAGCTGGCCCGCGAGTACAAGGCGCTGGCCACGACCATCCTGCAGAAGCGCGGCGCCTGGCAGGTGGTCGACCAGGTCAACCAGATCGACGACCCCTCCGTGCTGGCCGACAGCTCCGGCTACACGCCGTGGCTGACCACCGCGCAGAAGGTCGAGCTGCTGGAGGCGCCCGACCCCGCCGACCGGCTGGCCAAGCTGGTCGACTGGTCACGCGAGCACCTCGCCGAGCTCGACGTCGCCGAGACGATCCGCAAGGACGTCCAGGAGGGCATGGAGAAGCAGCAGCGCGAGTTCCTGCTCCGCCAGCAGCTCTCGGCCGTCCAGAAGGAGCTCAGGGAGCTCAAGGGCGACTCGGCCGAGAGCGAGGAAGAGGACTACCGCGTCCGCGTCGAGGCCGCCGACCTGCCCGAGAAGGTACGCGAGGCCGCGCTCAAGGAGGTCGACAAGCTGGAGCGGACCTCCGACCAGTCGCCCGAGACCGGCTGGATCCGCACCTGGCTCGACACCGTCCTCGACATCCCCTGGAACACCAGGACCGACGACACCTACGACATCAACGGCGCCCGTGAGGTGCTGGACTCCGACCACACCGGCCTCGACGACGTCAAGGACCGCATCATCGAGCACCTGGCCGTGCGCAAGCGGCGCCAGGACAAGGGCCTCGGCGTGGTGGGCGGCCGCCGCAGCGGCGCCGTCCTCGCCCTCGCCGGTCCTCCCGGAGTCGGCAAGACCTCGCTCGGCGAGTCCGTCGCGCGCTCGATGGGCCGCAAGTTCGTCCGCGTCGCCCTCGGCGGCGTGCGCGACGAGGCCGAGATCCGCGGCCACCGGCGCACCTACGTGGGCGCGCTGCCCGGCCGCATCGTCCGCGCGATCAGGGAGGCGGGCTCGATGAACCCCGTCGTCCTGCTCGACGAGGTCGACAAGGTCGGCGCCGACTACCGGGGCGACCCGACCGCGGCGCTGCTCGAAGTGCTCGACCCGGCCCAGAACCACACCTTCCGCGACCACTACCTCGAGGTCGAGCTCGACCTGTCGGACGTGCTCTTCCTGGCCACGGCCAACGTCCTGGAGGCCATCCCCGGGCCGCTGCTCGACCGGATGGAGGTCGTCACCCTCGACGGCTACACCGAGGACGAGAAGCTCGCCATCGCCCGCGACCACCTGCTGCCCAAGCAGCTCAAGCAGGCCGGTTTCGAGCCCGCGGAGATCTCCTTCGAGGACGGCGCGCTGCGCCGCCTGGCCACCGAGTACACCCGCGAGGCGGGCGTGCGCTCCCTGGAGCGCGCGGTCGGCAGGGTGATCCGCAAGATCGCGGCGAAGGACGAGGTCCCCGTCACGGTCAGCGCCGAGGCGCTCGTCGACTACCTCGGCCGTCCGCGGTTCGTGCCCGAGTCGTCGCTGCCGGAGTCCAAGCAGCGCACCTCGGTGCCCGGCGTGGCCACCGGCCTGGCGGTCACCGGAGCGGGCGGCGACGTCCTCTACGTCGAGGCGTCGCTGGCCGACCCCGAGACCGGCGACACCGGGCTCACGCTCACCGGCCAGCTCGGCGACGTGATGAAGGAGTCGGCCAGGATCGCCCTGTCCTACCTCCGCAGCCACGGCGCGGAGCTGGAGCTGCCGGTCACCGCGCTGAAGGACCGGTCGGTGCACGTGCACTTCCCGGCCGGCGCCGTCCCCAAGGACGGCCCGTCGGCGGGCGTCACACTCACCACCGCCCTGGCCTCGCTGCTGTCCGGCCGCCTCGTCCGCAACGACGTCGCGATGACCGGCGAGATCTCGCTCACCGGGCGGGTCCTGCCGATCGGCGGCGTCAAGCAGAAGCTGCTCGCGGCGCACCGGGCGGGCATCACCACGGTGCTCATCCCGGCCCGCAACGAGCCCGACCTGGACGATCTGCCCCAGGAGATCCGCGACGAGCTGACCATCCACGCGGTCGGCGACGTGCGCGAGGTCCTGGACATCGCCCTCGCCCCGGCCAAGGTCGCCGCCTCCGCGGCCGCCTGACGCCTCCCGCGCCTGCCCCGCCGTACCAGCTGGATCTGGTACGGCGGGGCAGCTTGGCGTTCCGGGCCCGTGAGGCAGCTCACAGCGGGCCGGGGGAATAGGGCACGGTAAAGAGGTCGTTGGCACCAGCGTGAACGAGGCATACGCGAAAGACATGAGCGCCATGGGCGACGTCATGTGTCGTGGCATGCGCCGAATGCGGGCGATGGCCTGTCCGGCCCGCTGAGCGACCCGCCCGCCCGTTCTCGCCGAAGGTACTTCCTCATGATCGCACCACCCAGCTACGTGCTGCGCAGGCTCAGCCACCTGCCCTTCCACCCCGGCACGCGCTAGCACTTCCCCCTCACCAGCCTGTTCCAGCTTGAGTTCGTCTCAGCGGCCCGCCAGCGCGTGGTCGCCATCCGTGATGGGGAAATTTCGTGATCCAGGCTTCTGGCCTGCGCAAGCAGTACGGGGACACCGCCGCGCTCGACGGCGTCGACCTGCACGTGCGCAAGGGCGAGATCTTCGGCGTGCTCGGCCAGAGCGGCGCCGGCAAGAGCACGCTGCTGCGCTGCGTCAACCTCCTCGAACGCCCCGACGCCGGCACCGTCACCGTCGACGGCCAGGACCTGACCCGGCTCGGCGACCGCGAGCTCAACCAGGCCCGCCAGCGCATCGGCATGATCCACCAGCACTTCGCCCTGCTGTCGTCGCGGACCGTCGCCGGCAACGTGGCCTTCCCGCTGGAGGTCATGGGCGTGCCCCGGGCCGAACGCGAACGCCGCGTGGCCGAGCTCCTCGACCTCGTCGGGCTCGGCGGCCGCGGCGCCGACCGCCCGAGGCAGCTGTCCGGCGGTCAGAAGCAGCGGGTCGGCATCGCCAGGGCTTTGGCCGGCAACCCGGCGGTACTGCTGTCCGACGAGGCCACCTCCGCCCTGGACCCCGCCACCACCGACTCGATCCTGGCGCTCCTGAAGCGCCTCAACACCGAACTCGGCCTCACCATCCTGCTGATCACCCACGAGATGAACGTCGTCAAGGCGGTCTGCGACTCGGTGGCCATCATGTCCGGCGGGCGCATCGAGGAATCCGGCACCATCGCCGGCCTCATCCGCACCCCGGGCTCGCGCCTGACCCGCGAGATCTTCCCCCTGCCGGCGCCGTCACCGGGCGACATCACCCTCACCTTCACCGGCCACGCCGACGAGCCGGTGATCTCGGAGGTCGTCCGCAAGTTCGACGCCGACATCAACGTGCTGGGCGGCGCCATCGAAGACCTCGCCGGCTCCCGGGTGGGCCGCCTGCGCGTCACCCTCTCCGGCGACCCGGCCGCGCTCTCGTACCTGCGCGACAAGGGCCTGCTCGTGGAGGTGGCCCCGTGATCGCCGCTCTCTCCGTTCTTGCTCCCGTCCGGGGGTTGTGGCGGTTCGCCGTTCTCGCTCTTCCCGTTCGGGTGGCCGCTGTTCGCGCTCTTCCGGTACGGCGGGGCCAGGTGGGCGCCGCCCGCCGCCGTGGGCTCGCGCCGATCATCCGAGCGCCGCGCACGCCGGACGTGGCCCCCACCGCCACGACGCGTACTCGGCCCGCCACCGTACCCCTGTCACCCGCCGCACCTGCTGCGCCGCCCACCACCGCCCACCACCCCGCCGTCTCGGCGCAGGAACGCGGGCTGGGATGGGTGCGGGTCGCGCCGGTCTCCGCCGCACCACGTCCCGCCGGCCCGGCGCCGGAGGGGCCCGGGGTCCGGTGGTCAGGGGTTGCCTCCGTCCGCCCCGCTCCGGTGCGTGACGCCGCCCTGGGCCGTGACGCCGCTGCGGTGCGGGGTGGAGGGGTGAGGGCTGTCTCGGTGGCCGGAGGGTTGGGGGAGGGGGTTTTGTGACCTGGGATGAGATTGTTCCGCTGCTCTGGGAAGGTGCCGGGCAGACGGCGGCCATGGTGGGGCTGGCCACTCTGTTCACCGTGGTGCTCGGGTTGCCGCTCGGCGTCTCGCTGGTCGTGTTCGACCGGGGTGGGCTGCGGCCGGTTCCGGCGCTCAAGGCGGTGCTCGGGGCGGTCGTCAACGTCGGGCGGTCGCTGCCGTTCATCGTGCTGATGATCGCGATCATCCCCTTCACCCGCCTGGTGGTGGGGACGACGATCGGGACCATCGCCGTGGTCGTGCCGTTGACCGTGGGCGCGGTGCCGTTCTTCGCGCGGCTCGTGGAGACGGCGCTGCGGGAGGTCGGCGGGGATGTGGTCCAGGCGGCCCAGGCCATGGGCGCAAGCCGTACCGCGATCGTGCGGAAGGTTCTGCTGCCTGAGGCGCTGCCCGGGATCGTCGCGGGGATCACCGTCACCGTGGTCGCTCTGGTCGGGTATTCGGCCATGGCGGGGACCGTCGGCGGCGGCGGGCTCGGGGACCTGGCCGTCCGGTATGGGTATCTGAGGTTCGAGGGGCAGGTCATGTTCGCCACCGTCGTGGTGCTCATCGTGCTCGTGCAGCTGATCCAGAGCCTCGGGGACCTCGTCGCGCGGCGGATGTCGCACAAGTAGTTCTTTCACATCAAAAGGAAGATCAATATGAAGATTCGCGCTTTCGTGGGTGTCGCTGCCCTTTCGTTGTTGCTCACCGCATGCGGCACGTCGCAGTCCGCCACCAGCTCGGCCCAGCCGGCGGCCGAGTCGGCCGACACGGTGCTCAAGGTGGGCGCCAGCCCGGTGCCGCACGCGGAGATCCTCACCTTCGTCAAGGACAACCTGGCCAAGCAGGCCGGGCTGAACCTCGAAGTGGTCGAGTTCACCGATTACGTGCAGCCGAACGTCCAGCTCAACGAGGGCCAGTTGGGTGCCAACTTCTTCCAGCACAAGCCGTACCTGGACGACTTCAACAAGTCCAAGGGCACCAAGCTCAGCTTCGTCACCCCGGTCCACCTGGAGCCGCTGGGCCTGTACTCGAAGAAGATCACCGACGTCGCCGCGCTGGCGAACGAGGCGACCGTCGCGGTGCCGAACGACGCCACGAACCTCGGCCGCGCGCTCAAGCTGCTGGCCGACAACGGCCTGATCACGCTGAAGGAGGGCGTCGGCACCGCCGCCACCGAGCGTGACGTCACCGGCAACCCGAAGAAGCTGACCTTCAAGCCGCTGGAGGCGCCGCTGCTGCCCCGCTCGCTGGAGGACGTCGACGCGGCGGTCATCAACGGCAACTACGCCATCGAGGCGGGCCTGAAGCCGGCCTCGCAGGCGCTGGTGCTGGAGAAGACCGAGGGCAACCCGTACGTCAACGGCCTGGTCGTGCAGGAAGGCCACGAAAAGGACGCGGGCGTCGTGACCCTGGGCAAGCTGCTGCAGGACCCGAAGGTCAAGGAGTTCATCAAGAGCAAGTACGCGGGCGCGGTCATCCCGGCCGAATGACCCGGAAAACAAAGATCCCCCTCCACGGCGATTTCCGGAGGGGGATCTTTATTATTTGTCAAAGATCGGGAAAAGAGCCTTATCAAGTAATTTGAAAGTGTTCGGCAATCCCGGCGGCGTACCAATGACGAGTCAGCACTACCTCTCCCGAGGAGGACCTCGAAGTGCGATTCGTCTCACGAATCCTGATCGGCGTCGCGGCGGCCACCATGGCCGCCGTCGCCGCCCCGGCCGTCGCCGGCGCGACGACCGCGACCACAGCGGCCACCACCACAACCGCCTCGTCGTACTACGACGCGGACTGGGGGCCCTACTTCTCCAGCGACCACAAGTCCAGGGCCGAGGGCCACGTCAGCGTCGACAAGAAGCCCTACAAGTTCTGGTACTGGAAGACCTTCCACGTCAAGAAGAAGATCTGCTGGAAGGACAAGCACGGCAACAAGCACTGCAAGTGGGTCGTGGAGAAGGTCAAGAAGAAGGTGTGGAAGTGGAAGCACCACTACTTCTACACAGTCGACAGCAAGCTCACCAACACCAAGTGGTGGGGCGGCAAGAAGTGCGCGTGGGAGACGTTCAAGGTCGTCGGCTTCGACGGCTCGACCTCCTTCAAGAACTTCAGAAACTGCACCAAGAACCCGAAGCACTACTCGTTCTCCGGTAAGAACGCCGCGCACATCTACGTGGACGTGAGCCGGGGCGGCTTCTTCGGGCCGAAGAGCCACCACTCGGGCTGGCAGCCCGTGTACCACTTCTCCTGATCCCCGCGGTTGGGCGGCGAAGCCGCGATCTCTCCCCGTCGAGATCGCGGCTTCGCCGTACCCGGGAGAAATTTTGGGGTGGGATATGCGCGAATGCGGCCATTGATAAAGGGTGCGCATTCTGATCGCGATATTGATGGTGATGCCGGGGCAGGCGGGGGACGGGCGGGTCGGCTATCAGCGGGAGGCCGGCGTCGCGGCCGGGCCCTTCGTGCGGGCGGGCGCCTGGGAGGTGGCCCGCTGGACCGGGCCGATGCGGCGGATCGGGTTCGCCGCCACCGAGATCGTGCCGTCGTGGACCGCCGTGACGCCGCCGGGCAGTTGGATCAAGGTGGAGCTGCGGGTGCCCGGATCGGGGTGGTACGTGATGGGGCGCTGGTCCTATGACGGCGTGCGGACCACCGTGAAAGGGCAGGCGGACGCGCGGGGGCGGGTCGCCGCCGACGTGTTCAAGGCCGGGCGGGCGGTAACTGCCTACCGGCTGCGCGTGTCGTTGTACCGGCGGCCGGGCTCCGCCGTACTGCCGGAGATCCGCACGCTGGGCGCGGTGGCCTCGCGCGCGGGCGGGACGCGGGCCCGCGGCGGGCGCGCGTGGGGGCGGGAGCTCGCGGTGCCGCGCAAGTGGCAGCTCGCGCACGCCGATCACGGCGGGGCGGCGTGGTGCGGCCCGACGGCCACCGCGATGGTGCTGGCCTACTGGAAGAAGGGGCCACGGCCGGGGGAGATGTCCTGGGTGCCGCGCTCCGATCCGGACCCGGCGGTCGACCACGCGGCCAGGCACACCTACGACAAGGCCTACGGCGGCACCGGCAACTGGGCCTTCAACACCGCCTATGCCGGAAGTTTCGGACTCGACGCGTCGGTGGCCAGGATGCGCTCGCTGGCCGAGGTCGAAGACCAGGTCGCGGCGGGGGTGCCGGTCGTGACCTCGCTGGCCTTCACCCGCGAGGAGCTCGGGTACGCCTCCGCCGGCCACCTCATGGTCGTCACCGGCTTCACCCGCGACGGCGACGTCATCGCCAACGACCCGGCGGCGCGCGGCGTGCGGGCGATCTACCCGCGCAGAACCTTCGAACGAGCCTGGCAACGTTCCAGTACGGGCACCGTCTACGTCATCAGGCCCTTCCGGGCGGACGCTTAACCGAATATCGTTCGGTTCATGTACCCGGGAGCCATCGCAGCAGTCACCCCCGACAAGCCCGCTGTGATCATGGCGGGCTCCGGGGAGGTCCTTACTTACCGCCGGCTGGACGAGGAGTCGAACCGGCTGGCCCACCTGTTCCGCTCCGCCGGGCTGCGGCCGGGCGACCACATCGCGTTCATGCTGCCCAACCATCCGCTCTTCCTGGCCGTGGCCTGGGCCGCGCACCGATCCGGCCTGTACTACACCGCGGTCAGCTCCCGGCTGCAGGCCGGCGAACTGGCCTACATCGTGGACAACTGCGAGGCCCAGGTCTTCATCACCAGCGCGGACCTGGCCGAGGTGGCGCAGGCCGTGACCGGCGTACGGCTGCGCCTCATGCTGGACGGCGTGGCCGACGGCTTCGACTCCTACGAGCAGGCCGTGGCCGCGCAGCCGGTCACGCCGATCGAGGACGAGTCGCAGGGCGCCGACATGCTCTACTCCTCGGGCACCACCGGCAGGCCGAAGGGCGTCAAGCCCAAGCTGTCGCACGCGGCGCTGGACGAGCCGGGGGCGTTGTTCAACCTGGTGTCGTTCCTGTTCGCGCCGGAGCGGGACAGCGTCTATCTCTCCCCCGCGCCGCTCTACCACGCCGCGCCGCTGCGCTACTGCATGACCTTCCAGCGGCTGGGCGCGACGGTGGTGGTGATGGAGAAGTTCGACCCGGTCCGCTATCTAGAACTTGTCGAGAAATATCACGTCACGCACTCGCAGCTCGTGCCCACCATGTTCATCAAAATGCTCAAACTTCCCGAAGAAGAGCGGACAAAGCGCGATATTTCCAGTCTCAAGTTCGCGATCCACGCGGCCGCCCCCTGCCCCGTCCCCGTCAAGGAGCAGATGATCGACTGGTGGGGCCCGATCGTCCACGAGTACTACGCGGGCACCGAGGGCAACGGCTTCCTCTACGCCGGCCCCCAGGACTGGCTCGCGCACAAGGGCACCGTCGGCCGCTCCCTGCTGGGCAAGGTGCACATCCTCGACGAGGAGGGCAACGATCTGCCGCCCGGCGAGCACGGCACGATCTACTTCTCCGACGGCCTCACCTTCGAGTACCACGGCGACCCCGGCAAGACCCGCGCCGCCCAGGACCCGGGTGGCCGCGGCTGGACCACCCTCGGCGACATCGGCTACCTGGACGAGGAGGGCTTCCTCTACCTCACCGACCGCCGGTCCTACATGATCATCTCCGGCGGCGTGAACATCTACCCCCAGGAGTCGGAGAACGTCCTGTCCATCCATCCCAAGGTGGCCGACGTGGCGGTCTTCGGCGTACCGGATGAGGAGATGGGCGAGCAGGTCAAGGCCGTGGTGCAGCCCGCCGACATGAACGAGGCGGGACCCGCGCTCGAGGCCGAGCTCATCGCGTACTGCAGAGCCCGGCTGGCGCACTTCAAGTGCCCCAGATCCGTGGACTTCCGGGAGGAGTTGCCCCGTCATCCCACCGGCAAGCTCTACAAGCGGTTGCTCCGTGACGAGTACTGGCCGAAGCCAGCCTGAGAATCGCATGAGAATCTCACCGCCCCTGACTCATCCGACCAGGGCGGATAAGGCCCGCGTCAGCCCGTTCAGAAGCCTCTGATCACCGGCTTAAGCTGCCTTAACAGCGACATTGGCACCCTTGAGACATCGGGACTTGAGGAGATGACGATGGACGCGAACGAGCCTCGCGAGCAGGGCTGGACCCAGTTCGGCGCCAAGCCGCCGGCCGCCGGGGGCTTCCCCAGCCAGGACACGGCGATCCTGACGCCGCCGCCCCCGCCACCGCCCGTGGCCAAGAAGCCGGGCTTCACCGGGGGGCAGAAGGCGATCGCCGGCCTGGCGCTGGCGGCCATGGCGATCGGCGGCGGCGTCGCGGGGGCGGCCATCACGAGCGCCTTCCAGACGCCGCAGATCGTGCAGTCGGCGCCGAGCCCGGCCTTCAAGCCGGCCTCCAACCCGATGACGATCAGTGAGGTGGCGACCAAGGTACAGCCGTCGGTCGTCATGATCCAGGGCCAGAACGCCGGCGGATCCGGCGTCGTGCTCTCCGAGGACGGCCTCATCCTCACCAACAACCACGTCGTCGCCGCCAACGGGAAGGGGAGCCCGCTGTCGGTCAAGTTCAGCGACGGCAAGACCGCCAAGGCCACCGTCGTCGGCACCGACCCGTCCACGGACCTGGCCGTCATCAAGGCCGACGGCGTCTCCGGGCTGACCAAGGCCGAGCTCGGCGACAGCGACCAGCTGAAGGTCGGCGACGCCGTCCTGGCCATCGGCAGCCCGCTCGGCCTGGAGGGGACGGTCACCTCCGGCATCGTCAGCGCGCTCGACCGCACGCTCAACGTCGGCGGCGAGCAGGAGCAGCAGGTCCCGCCCGGCTGGGGCCGCGGCGGTCAGGACTCCGCCCCGCCCACCAGCATCGGCGGCGCCATCCAGACCGACGCCTCGATCAACTCCGGCAACTCGGGCGGCGCGCTCGTCAACGCCGCCGGCCAGGTCGTGGGCATCAACACCGCGATCGCCACGAACGGCAGCAACGGCAGCATCGGCCTGGGCTTCGCCATCCCGGTGAACACCGCCAAGCAGGTGGCCGACCAGCTGGCCGCCACGGGAACCGTGAAGCACGCCTTCCTCGGCGTGAGCGTGACCGACGCCAGCGGGGACGTGCCCGGGGCGCTGGTCCGCCAGATCACCGAGAACAGCCCCGCCGCCAAGGCCGGACTGAAGCAAGGCGACCTCATCACGCGAATCGGCGACAAGCCGGTCGATGGTGGGGATACGGTGGTCGGACAGGTCAGAGGTTTCAAACCAGGCCAACAGGTCAAGATCATATACATGAGGGACGGCAAGCAGAGCGAAGTGACCGTTACCCTCGAAGAGAAGAAATAGGACCCCCTCACGGACGGGTGCGCCGTCGAGATCGCTGCGGACTCGGCGGCGCACCCCCGTTCGTATCCGGGGCGGCGGCTAGGAGAAGCGGCGCCCCTCGTCGCGGCGGTAGGCCCAGGCGGCCAGCACAGCCGTCAGGACGGTCCAGCCGGCCAGCGTCACCAGGGCGGTCACGTTCGGAGCGGCGCCCGCGACGGCCCACCACATGAGCTCACCGGCGCCCCTGCTGGGCAGGAACAACGACAGCGTCTGGACGAACGACGGCATCATCTGCAGCGGCAGCAGGAGCCCGCCCAGGATGGCCAGCGGGAAGAACGCCACCTGCGACACCGCGATCGCCCCCTTCGACGGCATCATGTAGCCGATGAACAGGCCCAGCAGCATGAACGGGATCGTCGCGACGACCAGCGCGCCCAGGGCGAGCGCCAGCCGTACCGGCGTGATCTGCGCCGTGGTGAAGGCGGCGGCGATGATCAGGACGGGGATCACCGAGATGACCATGGCGATCACCGTCGTCACGATCCGGCCGGCGAAGGCGGGCAGTGGCCCGGCGGGCAACGTGCGCAGGAAGGGGTTCCAGGGCTGCTCGCGATCCTGTGACACCGAGATCGACAGCGAGATCAGCGCGGCGGAGATGGCGCCGAAGAGCATCATGGAGCCCGTGGACGCCGTGGCGGCGACCGGGTTGTCGCCGGCGAACGGCACCACGAACGCCAGCATCGTGGCAGCGGGGAAGAAGGAGCTGGCCACGAGGCCGATCGGCACCCGCAACTGCTCGATCATCAGGTAGCGGGTGTGGGCCAGGATCAAGCTGGACATGCGCACTCCTCAGGCGGTGACGGGCTCGGGGGCGGTCAGGTGGAGGAAGGCCTCCTCCAGGGAGGTCGGCCGGATCTCCAGGCCGGTGAACGGCGTCCCGCTGCGGACCAGCGCCACCACCAGGTGGTCGGCGTCGGCGGTCATCAGGTGGGTGCGCTCGCCGTCCCGCTCGCTGGACAGCACGCCGGGCAGTTCCGGCAGGGCGGCGGCGGTCAGCGAGACACGCTGCACGCCGACCATGTCCCGCACCGCGCGGACGGTGTCGTCGGCCAGCACGCGGCCCTGGGCCACGACGACGACCCGCTGGGCCAGCGCCTCGATCTCCTCCAGGTAGTGGCTGGTCAGCAGCACGGTGCCGCCGTCCTCGTGGAAGGCGCGGATGCCGTCCCAGAGGGTGCGCCTGGCCTCGACGTCCAGGCCGGTGGTGGGCTCGTCGAGGAAGACCAGCCGCGGGTCGCCGGCGAAGGCGAGGGCCACGGCCAGGCGGCGCTTCTGGCCGCCGGACAGCCCGCCGATCTGGCGCCGGTCCAGGTCGGCCAGGCCGAAGCGCTCCAGGAGCTCGCCCTTGGGACGGGCCTTCGGGTAGTGGCTGGTGACGAAGCCGACGACCTCGCCCACGCGCAGCGCCTCCGGCAGGCCGGTCTCCTGCGGGGTGACGCCGATGCCGCGCCGTACCAGAGGGTCGGAGGGGGAGCCGCCGAGCAGCTCGACCGTGCCGGAGGTGGGGCGGCGCAGGCCGACGAACAGGTTGATGAGGGTGGACTTGCCGGCGCCGTTGGGGCCGAGCAGGCCGACGAGCTCACCGGCGCGGATCTCCAGCGAGACGCGGTCGAGGGCGAGCACGCCGCCGTAGCGCCGGGTGAGGTCGATGGTTCGCGCGAGAACGCTCATGTGGTGCCTCCAGCGGTGTCGAGCAGGGCGCGGATCGCTTTGGTGTACTCGTCGAAGGCCGCCCTGCCGCGCTTGGTCAGCGCGACGTAGGTGACGGGGGTGCGGCCCTTGTGTGTTTTGGTGATCTCCACGTAGCCGGCCTCTTCGAGCTTGGACAGGTGAACGGACAGGTTGCCGGCGGTCATGCCGAGCACGTCCTTCAGGCCGGGGAAGGCGAGCCGGTCACCGTCGGGCAGCGTGTTGAGCGTCGCCACCACCCTGAGCCTGGCCTGGGCGTGGATGACGGGGTCGAGCTCGTTGTTCACCGCCGCCTCCGCAGCCACAGGCCGGTGGCGACGGCGCCGCCACCTCCGAGGACCGCCAGCAGCAGGTAGATCCAGCCGCCGCCCAGCACGGTGCCGACCACGTCGACCACCACGACCCAGACACCCAGCAGGAACTGCGGCCACAGCCGGTAGATCGCGCCGCCGGCCATGTAGAGCAGCCCGGCGACCAGCATGAACAGAGCGGTGTAGAACGGCCCGATCGTGTCTTCCTGCAGATGCGGGACGAAGCGCGTGGCGATGATGCCCATGGCGTTGAAGCCGATGAACCAGGCCAGCCCGTACATCGCGCCACGGGTCTCGGACTCGCCCTTGATGTGGCCGCCGGAGCGGAGCACGGCGATGACCATGAGGACGAAGGCGATGATCTGGGTGGCCCAGAGCACGGACAGTCCCACCTGCCAGGTGATCGGCAGCAGCCCGTTCCCGTCGCCCTGGAGTCCCTGGCCGAGGAAGAGCGTGCCGAAGCCGATGAACCAGGCCGCCCCCCACGGCACGTACATGAGCAGCGGGTCCGGGAGGAAGCGGCGCATCGCCGCGGTCTGCTGCTGCTCGATGAGCCGGAGCATCTCCTCCGGGCTCGGGGCGGGCTCGTGGTCGTTCATCGCCAAACTCCTCGATAGCTCAAACTGGTTTGAACTATAAACCAAAGAGGTTTGCGATGTAAACCTGTCGGCGGGGAAGCCGGAATCAGCGGCGGGTGAGGGCCTCCGACTGCCAGAGGTCGCGGTAGTAGCCGGGGACGGCGACCAGGTCGTCGTGGCGGCCGCGCTGGATCGCCCGGCCGTGCTCCATGACGATGATCTCGTCCACCTGCTCCAGGCCCTTGAGGCGGTGGGTGACCAGCAGGGTCGTGCGGTCGTGGGTGACGTCCAGCAGGTCGGCCATCAGGGCGTCGGCCGTCTCCTCGTCCAGCGCCTCGGCGGGCTCGTCGAGGAGCAGCACCTGCGGGTCGTACAGGAGCGCGCGGGCCAGGGACAGGCGCTGCAGCTGGCCGCCGGAGACGGTCCTGCCGTCCTCGCCGAGCTCGGCGTCCCAGCCGGTCCTGCTCACCCACTGCTCAAGCCGGGCATCGCGTACGGCACGCGCCAGATCGTCGTCCGTCGCGCCGGGACCGGCCAGCCGGAGGTTGTCGCGCAACGTGGTCTGGAAGATGTACGGATCCTGGGTGAGCCCGGTCATCAGCGTTCTCACCTGGCCGGAGTCGAGCTCCGCGGTGTTCACGCCGTTGACGCGGACGCTTCCGGACTCCGGCTCCAGCAGGCGCATGAGGGCCGCCAGGACCGTGCTCTTGCCCGCGCCGCTCGGGCCCACCAGGGCCACGCGTTTGCCGGGTTCCAGCGTGAACGAGATGCCGTCCACGGCCGCGGGCGCGCCGGGCGCGTGCCGTACGACGAGGTCGTCGACCTCGACCGTCACCGGCCCCTCGGGCAGCGCGGCCGGAGCCGGCGGCTCGGTGACGGCCGGGGGAGCCGAGCGCACCTCGCGCAGGCGGCGCAGCGCGGAGGTGATGCCCGCCATGCGCTCGCCCGCCGCGGCCAGCGGCAGCACCGGCTCGAACGACACCAGCGCGGTCAGCGCCAGCACCGCCGTCGCCACCGTGTCCGCGCCCGCCGCGCGGGCGGCCAGTACGATCCCGGCCACCGTCAGGCCCTGCACCAGCGTGCCCACGCCGAGCGAGGCCGCGTGCACGCGGGACTGGCGGCGTTCCAGGGCGGCCAGTTCGGCGTCGGCCTCCATGGCCTTGGCCAGGGCACGCTCACCGGCCCCGTACGCGGCCAGGTCGGCCGAGCCGTGCACCAGGTCGGCCACCCGCTCGGCCAGCGCGGCCCTGGCCGGAGCCAGGCGGGCCGACCAGCGCCGGGCGGCGGCGGCCGTGCCGGCGGGCAGCAGCACGCCCGCCACCACCAGGCCCGCCAGCAGTACCAGCGCGGCCAACGGCGCCAGCGTCAGCGCGATCACGACCGCCGCCGCGCCGGTGATCAGGGCGGCCGTCGCGGGCAGCAGGACGCGCACCAGCAGGTCCTGGACCGCCTCGGTGTCGTCGACCATGCGGCTGAGCAGGTCGGCACCGCCGTGCCTGGGCTGCTGGGGCGCGATGAGCGCGCCGTAGAGCCGTTCGCGGGTGTCGGCCTGGGCGCGCAGGGCGACGTCGTGGCCGGTCAGGCGTTCGGCGTAGCGGAAGACGCCGCGGCTGGTGGCGAAGGCGCGGGTGGCCACGATCGCCAGGCTCAGCGCGGCCAGCTCCGGCTGCTCGGCGGCCCGCGTGATCAGCCACGCGGCGGCGGCGATCAGCCCGAGCCCGGCCAGATCGGCCGCGGCCCCGGCCAGCACGGCCCAGACGATCCGCAGGCCCATGCGCCGCTTCACCGGATCTCCCTCACGTCGTCGCCGGCGCCCGCCACGGTGGTGGCGTCGCGGCGGGTGTCGGACAGGACCCGGCCGGCGTGGATGCGGATCACCCGGTCGGCCAGGTCGATCATGGCGGGCCGGTGGGCGACGATGACCGCGGTACGCCCCTCGGCCAGGGCGGCGGTGGCCTCCACGACGGCGGCCTCGCTGCGGCCGTCGAGGCGGGCCGTGGGCTCGTCCAGGAGCAGGACCGTGGCGCCGGGGCGGCAGAACGCCCTGGCCAGGGCGATGCGCTGGCGCTGGCCCGCCGAGAAGTTGGCGCCTCGCTCGCCCACCAGCGTGTCGTACCCGTCGGGCAGGGCCTCGACGAAGGCGTCGGCGTGGGCGGCCTTGGCGGCCTGCCGTACCTCGGTAAAGGTGGCGCCGGGGGCGCCGAGGCGGAT
Organism: Nonomuraea sp. NPDC059023; assembly: GCF_042740095.1. Lineage (NCBI taxonomy): Bacteria > Bacillati > Actinomycetota > Actinomycetes > Streptosporangiales > Streptosporangiaceae > Nonomuraea > Nonomuraea sp. NPDC059023. Next base: position 160,111 of record NZ_JBHYIO010000030.1, read on the forward strand.
GTTGTCGGCGACGGAGGCCGCGAACAGGTGCGGGCGCTGCGGCACGAACGCCAGCTCGTCGGGGGTGTCCGGCGGGCGCCCGCCGACCAGCACGCGCCCGGAGGCGGGGGAGACGAAGCCGAGCAGCAGGTGCAGCAGCGTGCTCTTGCCGCCGCCGCTCTCGCCGACCAGCGCGACCCGCTCGCCGGGCGCGATCACCAGCGAGACGTCCTCCAGCGCCGCGTCCTCGCGGCCGGGGTAGCGGACGGTGACGTTCTCCAGCCGGATCTCCGGCGGCCCCGCACCGCGCTCCGCGTGAGCGGGCGCGGGCGCGGGCTTCACCTCCTCATCCGGTACGGCTTCATCCAGAACGGCGAAGGCCGCGTCCGCCGCCGCCACACCCTCCATCGAGGCGTGGAAGCGGGTCCCCATCATCCGCAGCGGCAGGTAGGCCTCGGGCGCCAGCAGCAGGACGAGCAGCGCGGTGGTGAGGTCGAGGTTGCCACCCAGCAGCCGGAGCCCGATCGGCACCGCCACCAGCGCCAGCGACAGAGACGCGCACAGCTCCAGCACCAGCGACGACAGGAACGCCACCCGCAGCGTGCGCATCGTGGCGCCCCGGTGCGCGTCGGCGACCTGCTCGATCACGGTGGCCTGGTAGCGGGCCCGGCCGAAGGCGCGCAGCGTGGGCAGCCCGCGCACGACGTCGAGGAAGTGCCCGCCGAGCCTGGCCAGCGCGTGGAACTGCCGCTCGGTGGTCGCCTTGGTGT